>QKCT01000001.1 GCA_003245625.1 Bacillota bacterium
GAGCAGGTTTCTCTGTGGTCACGGGTATTATTGTTGGAATCATATCTGGTATTGTGATAGGCTTCATATTGCCAGCTTTTAATGCATTCTCCATGAAGTTTCACCAAGGTTATAATCTTTATAATACAGGCTTTTCAATGGGTGTTATATCAATGATCTCAACTGGAATACTTGCATCATTTGGCATCGAAGTCGTTAGGAATCAATTTTTAAGTAGCGAATATCATAAAATACTCTTATGTTCCACCGTCGTACTGTCGATTTTCTTTCTCATTTTGGCATTTTTTGAAGATAACCAAGTGCTTAAAAAGTATCCTAAGATATTTCAATACTCCGGTCGTTTATTCACAGACTTCTTTCATGAAGTTGGTTTAGCTGCAACCTTCTTGAACATTGGTGTCATGGGTTTATTAAGCGTTGGCATGATACTTGTGTTAGGAATCAATATCAGTGGACCAGTAGTTGGAGCAATTCTTACCATCATTGGTTTCTCGGCTTTTGGAAAACATCCACTCAATTCATTTCCGGTCATTTTAGGTGCTATTATAGCAATTGAATTCACTCCGATTGAATGGACAACTGGCTCTGTTCTTGCTGTTCTGTTCGTCACTGGAGTAGCTCCAATTGCAGGGGAATACGGGTTTATCGTTGGTGTCATCGCTGGATTTATCCATGTCATGATTACACCTTTAGCACTTACGTTTCAAGGTGGTTTCGATCTCTATAACAATGGATTTGCTGCAGGCTTTGTTGCAGCAGTATTGACTCCGGTATTTTCTGTTTTCCTCTTTAAAAGAGAAGAACGAAATGGATGGAATTATATTCTTCCTATTCGATATTTTAAGAAACCAAAAAAGTCCATATAAAAATAAGACAAACCAATTTCGGTTTGTCTTTTTAATATTGTAAGTTTGAATCAAGATTATTCCATCTCTTCCGTCATGACTACAGAAGGTTTCGGAGATTGTTCTTTTTGTTTGGATAGGATCACTCTTGGAGCAACAAGACCGATAACAACAAACAAAGTCGCTGCTATAAGGAACATCAAATTGATATTAAGAGTAATCAATTGACCATTAACAATTGTTGCAACAGCACCACCTACAAACATATTGAATGATGCAAGTGACATTGCTGTTCCTCGTTGTTTCGGTATACAGTTTTGAGCGTTCATAACTAACATGGATTGCACTGAAATGAAAGCTAAACCAAATAATACTAGACTAGTCGATAAAAATACAATGGAGGTCAATTGGGACATTAAGATCAAACTAAATGAGCCAATCAAAGCCATCACTGTAAGATATTTATTCTGCAGTTTTTGTTTTAGGATTGGTGCTACTTTTCCACCGATGACCGTTCCGATTCCAAAAGAAGTCAATATCATTCCTACATAAAGAATGGATAAAACATGATTTTGCTTTATGTATTCTCCCATGTAAGTAAAGGTTCCAAACACAGAATAGCCCATGATAAAAATGATTCCTACAATTGACAACAGTCTTTTATTGGATAGAGCGAGTTTATATGTTTGAATAATCGAAACTTTAGTTGTAGACGGTTGACTCTTTGGAAGTTTCCAGACCATGATTATCGCTAAAGCTAGTTCAGCAATACCATAAACCAAATAAACGTGCTGCCAAGAACCGAAATAGGAGACAATTCCACCGATCAACGTAGCTGCGGCTCCACCTAAGAACATCATGCCCATTACTTTACCAATACTTGCTTGTCGCTTTTCTGGAGCAACCAAATCCCCTATTAAAGCTAATGTTACCGGGAATATTCCTGCAGCAAATGCACCGTTCAAGGCTCTTACTACAATTAGGTAAGGCAGAGATTCGGCAAAGAATCCTAAGATACTAAAGATTGCAGTTCCGAAAGCAGCGATATTGATTACTTTCGTTTTTCCGAAACGATCCGATATCGGGCCGAATAAGACGGTGAATAATCCAAAAGTCAACATATATGCTGTTGCGGATAAAGCAGCTTGTGAAACACTAATCGTTAAATCCTCAGCGATTTTCAAAATTAGAGGTGCAGCTGCATAATTATCACCATTCGCAAAAAAGGCCATAAAAGATAAAATTGTTAGCGTTAGTGTAATCATTCGTTGTTTGTTTTCCATTTGAATTCTCAGGCTGGATTAGTTTGAATATCATTCCTCCAGCTTACTTTCTTTTCATGTATTGTTCAATAAACCATCGATATTGTAGCAAATAGACAACCCCAAGTCAAACGATAAAACTTATTTTGTTAGGTATAAATACTATTCATCTTGCTGGTTCTTTTCAATAAAAAAGTTTGATACCGTTGTACCAAACCAAAAAAACTTAAATATGGTGCGGTTGATGGGAGTTGAACCCACACGTCACCAGGACACTGCCGCCTGAAGACAGCGCGTCTACCATTCCGCCACAACCGCTAATTCACAAAAAACTGGCGGAGAAGAGGGGGTTCGAACCCCTGCATCCGGTTAAAGATCTACTAGCTTTCCAAGCCAGCCCCTTCAGCCACTTGGGTACTTCTCCGGCTATCACGTTTTTTGTGTCCTATACTATCATAACACAGTTTTAAAATCTGTCAATAATAATATACCGTTATTATACCAGAAAACCGGCGTTTTCACATCCTAATAGTTGTATTTTAATATGTTCAATATCAGACTATTCTGGCTGGTACAAGTAGATATCTAGATTGATTCGACCCTCTTCAATCACGATTCCTTCTTCTGACAACAATTCCATTTGTATCAATGCCCCTTCTCCCTGTAAAGAGATTTCACCTTTCGAGTTAACGACGCGATACCAAGGCAATTGATATGCACTAGACATAGAGTGTAGTATTCGGGATATTTGTCTCGCTCCCCAAGGATTCCCGGCACAGGTTGCTATCTGTCCATAGGTCATAACTTTTCCTGAAGGTATATTTTGAATGATACGGATTACTTCCTCTGTAAAAGCTGTCACATTATCAACTCCTCTTTTTTATTTTATCATAAAGCATGCGAAACAACTAAAAAAGGCACCTTAAGGTGCCTATTTGCGTAAAATATTTCATATTAGGTTAGGGGGAGAGAAAATGAAAAAATTATTTTACGACTATAGTATAACAATCAATCGTGTTAATATCTTGAAGGGTATATGACTTTTTTGTGATGGTTTTTATATTCTATTTCATTCGTTGTAAAAAATTGAAAAGGCACCTTTTGGTGCCTTACCTCAATTTTTCCTTCACGAAAATTTTTAGGGGGGAGAGAGAATGAAGAAATGTTTGATACACCTATAGTATATAATATAACTTTGTGCTTTCATTGAAGAAAATATGACTTTTTTGTGATGATTTTTTTGTTCTTATCATCTTATTTTGATATTAAAAGAGCACCCTAAGGTGCTGATTCAATAAATAAAACTTGAGGGGGGAGAAAATGAAGAATTTTATTTACGGACATAGTATAACTCTCGTTCGTGAAGTGTTCTTGACAGTATCGTGGACTTTTCGTGAACTTTTTAGAATAAAAAAACCAGAGATATGATTCTCTGGATTTCTCTTCTAGTAGCCGACAAAAAGGTCATGGCGTATGTGGTCTTCTCCAACGCCTTGTTCAACCAATAAACCACTGATGCCCTTAACAAATCCTGGACTTCCAGAAACATAGTATACAGCAGCATTGTGGTATTCTTCTACTGATTTTCGAATTGCATTTTGAGTTGGCAGAATATCGGCTGCGTAATCAATATGTAATCCATTGATTTGTTCTAACTCTTCCTTGTATGGATAACAAGATTCAAGTTCGGAATAGATTAGTTCATCATGATTACATCCATTGGAATTAGCTCTGCACATAATCATACTGCGAATTGGTGTAATCCCAATACCTCCAGCGATGAAAACACACTCGTTCTCAGGGGCCAAAACGAATTTCCCTTTTGGAGCGGAAATGGAAATCTTTTCTCCAATGTTCAATTTCAATAAAGCTTGTTTGTAAGAACTAGGGGATTGAGAAGGGATTCTTGTCGCTATACGAATGTATGGATCTTGATTCGTGGAAGCGATAGAGAAGATGCGAAAATCCTTTCCATCAATTTCTGTTCCTAATACCTTAAAAATGGCATATTGTCCTTCTATAAAGCTATAATCTTCTGGTTTCTCAAAATCAAAACCATAATATTCGTTTGCTAGTTTTTCCTTACGAATCAACTTAACAGTATAATTGTCATTACTCATTGTGATAATCTCTCCCTTACTCGTAAGATGATACCGTCAAAAGACTATATTTATCTTACTATAAAACTATAATAAATGGTAATAAAAAGCATGATTTTTTTTAAATGCTATAGTAGAACTTAGATTATTCAAAAATTTCAAATGGATTACCTAGAAATGGGTTCAATTTTGGTTTTGTCATTAATACTACAGGATCATCTCCTGGCAAAATCACTTTCTGAGCATGAAAGCTTTGGGGAACAAACTTATCATAAACAACAAATAGATTCACGGCATCATTTGAAATCTCAAACTCTGTGGATTCTCCATTTTTAAGAGTCGTTTGCAGTTTTAGTGGAACTCCTTTTAATACTAGTTCAGGTTCTTGGTCAGTTTGAATATAAATATAAACTTTCATAAGCGATGCAACAAAGCTCTTCTTCCTTGAAATCGTAAGTTTTCTCATCTGTAATCTCCTTAAAAATTATTGTGTTTCTTTTCGTGGATTACTTGATCAAGAACGATCACAACAAACAAGAATAATTCCACATCTTCTTCACGAAGAATTTCAATTTCATAGGTATCGCCCCAAGAAATGTATTTTTTTTGAATGGAAGCGACAGGTTGTTCGTTTTCATAGATAACAAATGAGTGTGCAAATAGGCTACCGGAAACGGTCATGTCTTTATATCGAATTTGAAGATTGAATTTAGGCACCAAAGCCAACTTCTTTTGTATGACCGCAATCTCTTGATTGTTTTTATCATAAATAAAGTACTTTGGCATAAATGTAAATACTTTTCGATTGGCATGTAAAATGACATTGCCACTTGGATCCATCAAATCAAGTTTATTCGTGATTGACATGAATTTTCCTTTGATTTGATATTTTAGATTTTGATTTTCATCGGTAATGTTGAACTGATCCTTGAAAGTAAACACTTTCTGTTTGATATAAAATTTCATTATTCCCTCCTAATAGATTTTCCATTATTAGTATACCACGACTCGAAAAGAAATAAAGTGACCTTGTAAAAACTTCGTCACTTTGAATATTAAGAAACTTCTATTTCGCTTGGTTTCTTTCTTCCTTTATATTGAACTAAGAAGATACCGACACTTGCAATAAGAATGCTGATAAGCGATTTTGCGGTAAACGGTTCTCCTAAGAACAACCAAGACAGTATAGCAATTTGTACAAGCATTGTATTATTAATTACACTGGACTCCACAGATGTCAATACTTGCATCGTTTTATTCCAAAGAGTAAAAGCAAATGCAGTATTCACAATTGCAAGAAGCAACACGATTCCCCAAATATTCAAAGACAATGTCGGTGTTGGTTCTACAGTAATACCTGTGAACAGCAATAATAATCCCCCGATTCCCATACTGATGGTCGTAATTAGAATGGGACTAACGGATCGATGTTTGTTGATATCTCGTCCCATAACAGTAGCGATTGCATTGGATATCATTCCACCAAACATAATCAAGTATCCGAACCACGGACCAACACTGGATTGCATCGGGAAGAAATAAAGTGCTCCTCCTATTAAAAAAATTGTAATTCCAATGATATTATTTCTGGTAGGTTTTTCATCTAAGAATAGAGAGCCAAATACCAATACAGCAACTGGAGTAAAATTCAATATCAAAGATACTTGAATCGCAGGTATAAATGATAACCCCAAATACTGGGCTCCTTGTGTTAAGAAATACATAACAAAACCAAGAGAAATGATTTTAATCCATTGGTGTTTTGTGATTTGGCGAAACTCTTTTATCTGTTTCTTCGCTAACAGAAATATAAAGAGTATAATTGCGGCAAGTGTATATCTCATCCCGGCAAAAGTAATAGCTGGGACGTCATCTAATCCAATTGTAATTAAGACAAAAGACAATGACCATAAAAAAGTCACCAGCAATGCTTGTAGGATTGCGATAAAGTGATTGCGATCTTGATTCATGTTATTCCTCATTTTCTTTGAGTTATCGATAAAAATTATACCATTTCAACGAAAAAATAAAAAGAGTCTATCCCAAGAACAAACTCTTCTTTTTCTCATGGTCGAGATGATGGGACTTGAACCCACGACCCCTTCGTCCCGAACGAAGTGCGCTACCAAGCTGCGCTACATCTCGATATGGCGGAGAAAAGGGGATTTGAACCCCTGCGTCGTTGTCGACCTACTCGCTTTCGAGACGAGTCCCTTCAGCCGCTTGGGTATTTCTCCGGCTATTTCCATATCGTGTTGCATATGATATTATACTACAAAATATCAAAAAAGAGCAATAAAAAATGCTGAATAGAGGCGTAAATCAAGGGAAATTAATAGCGTTTTAATCCTGCCTCTATGATCTGCCAAAATTTTTCGACATCGATACCGGTTGCGACATAAGTATTCGGTTCTAAATGTAGATAATTCGGTAAATCGCAATTGGTTCTACCATAGCTTGGTCCATGTGAGATATCAATCTCAGTATGGACATACTTTGTCGTTAAAATGGTTTGATCTATCAAATATGCAATCGTTACAGGATCATGAAGCGGAGCCCCTTCCCAACCGAATACTTTTTTCTGGTTTTCATTGAATACATTCATCAGCTTCACAAATAATTCTGAGGCGATTGTTTGAATTGGTTCCATTCTTTGAATGATTTCAGGGTATACCAAGACGTTTCTAGTCACATCCAACCCCACCATAGTAATTTTACAACCAGAGGTAAAAACGATATAAGCTGCTTCTGGATCACAAAGGATATTAAATTCTGCTGCTGGAGAGACATTTCCATTCGTGAAAGATCCTCCCATAAGTACTACTTCTTCAATGTTCTCAATAATCTTAGGATTTGTCCTCATCGCTAAAGCTAAATTTGTCATTGGTCCAGTCGTAACAACTGTAATCGGTTCTTCGGATTGAGTCAACGTTTGGATAAGAAAATCAATCGCAGGTCTTTGGTCATAATTGATTTCCAGTTGTGGGAAATCAAACCCATCCAAACCCGATTCCCCATGAATAGCATCGCAGACCTCTACTTCACGAATAATCGGATAGGGTACGCCTTTACACACCGGGACATTTAACTTCAAATATTGAACTAAATGCAAGGCATTACGACCTGTTTTCTCCAATGTTTGGTTTCCGGATTCTACTGTAATACCCAACAACTCTAGATTAGGATGATTTCCTGCCAGCACAATCGCTATGGCATCATCGTGTCCCGGATCGCAATCTAAAATAATCTTTCTTTGCTTCATCTTTATCACCTCAAAAGTTGATATCGTTGTTTCTATTTTATCAAATAAAAGTTGGGAAATCTACTTTTTGTAATATAATGAATACAGAAGATTATAAATTGATAAAGGAGAATTGAAATGAATCCATCTTATTTCGAACAATCCATACAAGAGAAAACGAAATTTCAGAACCGCGAACAAGATTGGCGAAATGGCGCTGTTGTTTATCAGGTCTTGGTTGATCGGTTCGCACCTGCAATCGATTTTGAAATGAAAAAAGAACAATATAACCCTCCAAAAAGATTGCGACAATGGTCTGATTTGCCAGAACCAGGACCATTTCTAAAAGAGATACGATACACTGCCCATGAATTAGATTATTGGGGCGGAGATTTAAAAAGTGTTCAATCGAAACTCGATTATATCAAAAGTCTTAATATCGATGTTCTATATTTAAACCCCATTCATTTGTCCTTATCGAACCATAAATATGACGCTTCGGATTACTTGCAAATATCACCGGAATTCGGGACGATGAACGATTTGCGAAACCTCTCTGATGCTCTCCATAATAAAGGGATGAAATTAATGTTAGACGGTGTTTTCAATCATGTCGGAGTAACATCTGATTTGTTTGTTAAAGCGAAGGATCCGTCCAGTAAAAAACATCATTGGTTTGATTTCAACGACAAGTATGAGGATGGGGTACGCTTATGGGCAGATGCTAGAAGCCTTCCAGAGTTGAACTTAGAAAACAAGGAAGTTCGAGATTATATTTATAACTCGAAAGATTCTGTCATTCGAACGTATCTCAAAAATGGGATCGATGGTTGGAGACTCGATGTTGCATTCGATATTGGATTTGATTACTTAAGAGAACTAACGGATGCTGCACACGAAGAATTACCAGGTTCTATGGTGGTTGGAGAAATCTGGAATTACCCTCAAAAATGGTTAAAATCTATAGATGGCTTAATGAACTTTACATTCCGCGAGATTATCAACCGAACACTCAAAGGGGATATCACTGCTTCTCTTGCAAATCGTATGTTTAGTAAAGTCATTGAAGACGCCGGTATCGAAGGGATTTTGAAGTCTTGGAATGTGTTGGATAACCATGACGTACCTAGACTACGCAATCAATTAGAAGATGTCGCCGATCAAAAACTAGCACAAATATTGCAATTTACATTACCGGGATCTCCGAATCTATATTATGGGACAGAACTGGGAATGACAGGGGGAGATGACCCTAGAAACCGCGCTCCTATGAGATGGGATTTATACAAGGAAGATAACCCCTACTTACAATGGACGAAATCATTGATTGAAATGCATCAAGAAAGAGCGTTGAGAATTGGTGACTTTGTTCCAATTTTATCTGATCACTTGATTGCATTTATCCGCAGAACGGATAAGGTTGAAGATACAGTAATCGTTCTATTAAATCCCACGAACAATATAATCCAGGAAGATATTTTACTCCCAGATTCTAAACTAATGAATTATTCACAATTTGATCGTCTAATGGGTACATCCAATCCACTCACTTTTATGGCTGGCTTAATGCATGTGGAAATGGATCCAAAATCTTTTGTCATATTAAAACCACATACAAAACCAGTCAAATCTTACACACCGTACAAGAGGGTATAAACAATGGAAGATAAAAATCAAACATACACAAAAAAACAGTTTTTACTAACGATATCAAACATCATACTACTATTCCCACTCGGAATTGCTTTGATAGCACTTGGAACCATATTTCAAGAAAACGGAAATGATTTTTTACTTTATTTATTCGTTGTCATTGGAATTCTCTGTTGGATTGGTGATATTGTGTTTATGTTTATGAACATGAAAAAATTGATGCACTACGAATTCGAACGAAAATTTGAAAAAGTCAAGGACTTAGAGCAACAAAAACTGGGTTCCAAACAAATGGAGTTCAATGAAGATGTACTAGAAAGTTTGCTTCTAAAAATCAAACACAAAAAGGTATCAGAAAAACTCTTTTGGATCTTCTTCCCGAACTATTGGACCAAACATACCAGCTTCTTTTTGACCTTGGAACACAACCTCAACATGGCAGAAGCACTTGAAGAGGAAGAAGCAAATGATCAAGATGATGCGGATGACGATTTGGAAGAAGAAAGTGATTTCACCGAAGAAGAAATGGAAAAACTTCAACATGAGATCCCAAAGAAAGCATATTCAGGTGTTGTTGCTAGAGTATTAATCAATGTAGTAGATTCTCTCGACGCAGAACAAAAGAGTGCCGGTGAAAAAATCATTACAAACCAACAAGTCGTCAGTAAAGCGCTTGGCATGTTTGCGCCAATTAATTTATATTACATCTATGACCTGAGTACTAAAATATTGTATTATGAACCGTACAAGCGATACCGTATGTATCCAAGACCAAGAGCAGTAAAAAAATTCAACAAACTATTAGGCATCCTTGAAGAATAAAAAAAACCCCGGAAACCATAAAGGTCCGGGATTTTTTTATGCAATAACTGCGATCAACTAGCGTTATAATTTAAAATTATTTTCCTAATTGAGCGTCGTTGTTTCCAGAATCAGTTGTCCACATATCCAACATGTTGATTGGATCATTGTAGTCAGCTAACCAACCATTACGTGCTAATACGTAATCGCCGTTCTTTCTTGTTTCAAGGAATGTACCCCATTCTTGGTTAACCAATGTAATTGTGATTCCATAAGAAGCAAAAGCTGCTTGGATGTATTCACCGATTGCTTGGTGACCAGAAGATGTGTTGTACAAGTATTCGAATGCTGGGAAGTTTGTGAAGACACCTTCATCTTCATCATATTCGAAGTATTTTTGCAAGATTTCTACTGCTGCTGCACAGTTTGCTGCATATGCAGAAGCTGCAGTATCATAGTAACCAATGTAGTCGTCAGAATCACCAGCTGTTTCATAGAATTGTGATCCATCTGCATTGGTAATACCCATTGCAACGAAGGAAGCTGCTGGTTCTTGTCCTGCTTGACCGATTTCGTCTACGATGTAGTTGCGGTCAAGAAGCAATGACAATGCCAAACGTACTTCTTGGTTCGCTAACAAGATTTCATCTGCTGTCATGTCTTTTGTAACTTTAGAAGGAATCAAGTCAGTATTGTTGTTGAAGACGATGTAGTAAGTACCTAATTGACCAGCTACAAAGAATTCATCAGCGTGTTCTGTTTTCAAAGATGCGATTTCATCATTTGGAACTGAATCGATGAAGTCATAAGTTCCATTTAAGAAACCAGCAAGGATTGCAGTGTCATCATCAGAAAGATAGAAAGTGATTTCGTTCATTGTGATAGAATCTGCGTTCCAGTAGTTTGCATTCTTTGTTAAAACGATGTAAGAGTTGTGTACCCATTCAGTAACTGTGTAAGCACCGTTAGTAACATAAGTGGAAGGATCAGTTGCCCAAGTATCGGCACCAGCTTCTACTACGGATTGTTTCACTGGCATGAAAGTAGGGAATGCCAACAATTCCAAGAAGTAAGGAACGTCAACAGCCAATGTTACAGAAAGATGAGTATCATCTGTAGCAGTAACATTCAATTCGCCATCTTCATAACCATCGATGATTGCAAACAAGTAACCATAGTCAGCTGCAGTTTCGTCAGCAGCAGCACGTTTCCAAGCATATTCGAAGTCTCCAGCTGTTAAAGCGGATCCATCAGACCATTTCAAGTCTGCTTTTAATTCGAATACGTATGTAACTGTACCATCTGCATTTTCAGTAGGTGTAGGGATAGATGCTGCCAAGTCAGCAACCAATGTACCTGTTGAATCGTAACCGATCAAACCTGCAAATGAGTGAAGGATCATAGTAGCTCCATCAACTGCGCTGTTTAAAGCAGGGTCGATAGTTGCTGGTTCAGAAGACAAACATACACTTAGAGAATCTCCAGATCCATCTAAAGTAGTATATTTGAAGAATTTACTTCCAGTAGGAGTTGCAAAGAATCCTTCTAAATCTGTAGAAGCCATGTAAATGTCAGTATAGTAGTACAATGGAATAATTGTACCAGTTGACATCAATAGATCTTCAGCAGCATGATACAATGCGGTTCTCTTATCAGCATCTGTTTCAACTCTAGCCAAGTTGATGATTACGTCATAAGTTTCTGCCCATGTACCGTTAGTTACAACATAAGACTCATATCCAGCGATATCAGACAAGTCCATAGAATAAACTGTCGCAGCTGAATTGTCCACTGTTTTCACAGCTTCAGTTTTTGAACATCCAACAAATGCAAAAACCAAGGCTAGTGAAACGATTAATAAACCAATTTTTTTCATAATTTTCCTCTCCTTATATTTCTTAATTTTCTATTTAGAAGTTTTGTATCCTCTAGAGTGTATACAAAACTTTTAAATCATTTATCAAGCAAGTGACAACTTGCAAAATGATTTGGTTCCACTTCTCTTAAGTATGGAACATCAATGGAACAACGGTCGAACGCTTTCGGACAACGAGTCCTGAATGGACAACCGCTTGGGATGTCGAGCGGACTCGGAACATCCCCAGTTAACACAATACGTTTTGAATTTCTCGCTGTTTCCGGATCCGGTGAAGGCACTGCCGACATCAAGGATTCCGTATATGGATGCAAAGGTTTTTTGAAAATTTCTTCGCTATCCGCCATCTCAACGATTTTACCCAAATACATGACAGCGATTTTATCACTGATGTGTCGTACGACCAAGAGGTCGTGGGCGATAAATAAATAGGTTAATCCCAGTTTCTCCTGCAAATCTTCAAACATGTTGATGATTTGCGCTTGGATGGAAACATCCAACGCGGAAACCGGTTCATCGCAAACAATTAATTGAGGACTTACTGCCAACGCTCTTGCGATGCCAACTCTTTGACGTTGACCACCACTGAACTCATGTGCATAGCGAGTCGCGTGTTCGCTCGATAGTCCAACGAGTTCCATCAATTCATGAATTCTCGCTTCTCTTTGCTGCCTTGTGGTATATAAATTATGTACGTCTAAAGGTTCTCCAATGATATCTCCAACTGTCATTCTTGGATTCAAGGATGAATAAGGATCTTGAAATACCATCGATGCATTTTGACGAAATTCTTCTAATTCCTCTTTGGTCACAACTTCTTTTCCATTGAAGAAGATTTGACCATCAGTCGGTTCATATAAATGAAGTAATGTTCTTCCGGCAGTTGTTTTCCCGCATCCGGATTCGCCAACTAGACCTAGTGTTTCTCCTTTATTAATCTTAAAGGATATTCCGTCAACAGCTTTTAATTTTTTGGATTTAAGAAATCCCACTGGGATTTCAAAGTGCTGTTTGAGGTTGATGACCTCAACCAAAACTTCTTTTTCCTTAGCTTCGCTCAATGTGTTCACCTCCGTTTTTCAAAGATGCGTATTCTTCCTCGGATATTTCTCGATCCGGAAGAATTTCTTTCCGATCAACGGCTTCTTTCACATTGACCCAACAAGCCGCACTATGCGTTGGTGTCAATTGCACAATTTCGCATTTTTCTTTGAGACATATTTTCATTGCTTTATCACATCGAGGTGAGAATGCACAACCCTGAGGCATATTCAACATATCAACTGGTGATCCAGAGATTGGAATTAACCTGCCAAGAGCCTTTGACCCATATGGAATGGAACGCAACAATCCTTTGGTGTATTCATGTTTTGGATCATAGAAGATTTCATCTACAGATCCTTTTTCACATGCTTTTCCAGCATACATCACAACAACTTCATCACACATCGAAACAATAACACCTAAGTCATGAGTTACCATAATGATAGCCATACCCATTTCTTCTTGAAGTTTCTTCATCAATTCAAGAATTTGAGCTTGAATGGTCACATCCAACGCTGTGGTTGGTTCATCCGCGATTAGTATGTCCGGCTCACAAGCCAAAGCCATCGCGATCATAATACGCTGTCTCATACCACCCGATAATTCGTGCGGATATTGCTTTAAGCGTTTTGCTGGATCATTGATTCCTACGAGAGTAATCATTTCGATTGCTCGTTCGGTAGCTTCTTTTCGATTTCTTGGTGTATGTAGCATAATCGCTTCGATCAATTGATTCCCAATGGTGAAAACCGGATTTAAACTCGTCATTGGATCCTGGAAGATTATACTGATTTTACTTCCACGCATGCTACGTAACGTCTTTTTGTCAGCTCCAACCAATTCCTCACCATCGAGTTTGATGCTACCACTGACAATTCGTCCTGGATAGGAAAGAATTTGCATAATGGAATAAGCAGTTACGCTCTTTCCACTTCCAGATTCTCCTACAATCCCGAGGACCTTTCCTTTTTCTAAACTGAAAGAGATTCCATCAACAGCCTTTACTTCACCGGAATCGGTGAAAAAAGATGTTCTTAAATCTTTTACTTCTAGTAAACTCATACGATCACCTACGCTTTCATCTTTGGATCAAATGCGTCGCGCAATCCATCGCCTAAAAGGTTTAAGGATAACACGATGAAGCAAATGAACAACGCTGGAATCACGAGTCGGTATGCATAACTGAATACTCCACCCAAAGCTGCGCTTGCGAGAGAACCGAGTGATGGCATCGGAGCCGCAACTCCTAAACCGATGAAACTTAAGAAACTCTCTGTGAAAATCGCACTTGGGATTTGTAATGCAGTTGAGATAATAATTACACTGATGGAATTTGGTAATAGATGCTTGCTGATGATTCTGGAGTGTGAAGCTCCAATAGAACGAGCTGCTAACACATAATCTTGCTCTTTAAGTGTCAAGATTTGACCACGAATCAATCTCGCCATACCAACCCAGTATAACAATCCAAATACGATGAAAATACTGATCATATTGGCTCCGAGACTCGCAAGAATCGTTCCCGCCAATGCATCCTTGAATAATTGGTTGAAAACCACTGAAAGCAAAATGATAACTAGCATATCCGGTAAGGAATAAATGATATCCACGACTCGCATCATGAACAAATCAACTTTTCCACCAACATATCCGGCAACGGATCCGTATAAGGTCCCAATCACCAAGACAATCAAACTCGCAAATAAACCGACCGATAACGATACTCTGGCTCCAAAGATAACCCGAATAAAATAGTCTCTACCTGCTGAATCTGTTCCAAATACATGTGGGAATACAGATTCTCCAGCTTCGATTAAGCTTAACTCTGTTTCTCCATATTCAAACGGTTTTAGATTGCTATAGCTAGCATCCACTGGTTGTCCTTGTGAGACACCTAGTTGATCATCATAGGAATATGGCCAAAACATTGGAATAAAGACTACTGCTAATATGATTATAGATAAGATGAATACGCAGGTCATTGCTACTTTATTTTTCCATAAACGGCGGAATCCATCTTTCCAAAAACTAGTGCTTTCTCGTAATAAAACTTGTTGTCGTTTTTCTTCTTCTGTAGCAGGAATGAAACTCTCAACATTCACATGGAAGGAAAACGGTTTGGTATATAACTTTACTTTCTTTTCTAATTTCTTATCTGCCATTTGTTTTTCCCCCTCTCATCAATTGAAGTCGATACGAGGATCAACAACTTTGTACATTAAATCGGAGACAAGATTCATCAATACAACCAAAGTAGCCAAGAAGATAGTGGTACCCATAATTAACGGATAATCACGGTTGGTAATACTATTGATAAATTGACGCCCCAAACCAGGAACAGAGAAAATCTTCTCTACGACCAAACTACCAGTAAGAATATAAGCAATCATTGGCCCTGCATAGGTAATAACAGGAATCAAAGCATTCTTTAAGGCGTGTTTGTAGATCATTGCATAATAAGAAACTCCTTTAGCATTTGCAGTACGAATGTAATCTTGTTGTAAAACATCCAGCATGCTAGAACGAGTTAAACGAGTAATGTATGCGGTCGGATAGAGTGCTAAGGCGATAACTGGTAAAACCAATCCGCCTGGGTCACTACCAACCGAAGGTAAAATCTGCCAATATACACAAAATACTAATAATAGGAAAGAACCGATAACAAACGATGGCATAGCTACAAACGCTGTTGTAGAAACCATGATGGTATTATCAATCAACTTATTGCGATTGATCGCGGCTATCGAGCCAAAGGTAATTCCAGATACCAATGCGATACCAGCTGCCATCAACCCGATTTTTCCAGAAACTTTAAATCCATCAAGGATGATATCAACGACTTCTCTACCTCTTAACTTGATAGAAGGTCCAAAATCGAAATGTAATAGATTCTTTAAGTAGTTGAAGTATTGAACGATGAGCGGTTTATCCAAACCATATTTCGCATTCAAAGCGTCTTGTACTTCCTGTGTAATTGCCTTTTCACTTAAAAACGGGCCGCCAGGAATGATGTTCATGACAAAAAAGGTGATTGTAATAATCAACCAAATCGTCACTATGGTAAGTAAAATACGTTTGATGATATAGCTCATCAATTTTGAGTCCATCCAGTATGCCTCCTCTAGATTTTATTTGATTATTTTACTCCTTTCCATCCATTTCGACAAGTCTAAATGAAATTTTTTTCATAAAATCCTCTATGAAAACGCTATTTTATAGTTAAAAAACATATTTATGTAAAAAATGTTAAGTTTTATAGAAATCTAATATATTCAAAGTATTTTTTGTTACTGTGTTTAAAATGTGATAAATAGATATGTATATTTATAGCAAAAATAAAAAGCGCATCATGCGCTTTCTAATATCTGTATGCGTTTTGGTTTAAAACGGATCGTTCAACCCTTTTCCAGCCAGAATTCTATTACGGTTGGATTCAACTCTAGAAATCCTAGTTTGAGATTGTTTTGCAGAAGAGATAAATAAAATGTATGCACGTCTTCGACCCGGTGTCAATTGTTCAAAGGCTCGTTGAAAAGATGGGTCTTTTTCAAGGGCAGTTTCCAATTCTTCTGGCATCTCAACATGTTTCGTTTTCGATTCCACTATTTTACCTTCTTCTTCGGCAACCATTGCTTGGGTCAAGTAATCAAGCAGAAGTGATTTCTTTTCTAATACATCCTCTACGTTTTCAAAGCGTAATTGTCTTGCGACATTAGAATTTTCTCCTGGTTTGACTAATTTGTTTTCGGGATCTTGTAGCAAACAACCTTTGAAGAATAGAACCGCTAGATAACTTTTGAAATCCTGAATCATCGCAATATTATTGCCTTGGAATGTGTAACAAGGTTTCGTCCATTTCCATTCTTCTTCCATCCCTGTACCGAGCAGAATATCACGAAGAATTAACAGTTCTTGTTTACGACTTTTTACGTTTTCCAAATACTCTGTGACCTTTTCATTTTTCATTGGAATTCTCCCTATTTCCAAAAACTATCGGAACCGGCTTTATCAAACATCTTAAACCGAATCATTTCTGAAATCAGTTCATAGTCGATTTCTTGATTCCATAAAATCCGAAACAAATTGGATGTATGAGTATATCCACTAGACTGAATCCTCTCGGAAAACTCCTGAATTCCATAAGCCTCGGGTGATATCGCTATATGCTGTTTCGATACACTAAACCCAATGATGAAAGTATCCCCTAATACAAACATCGGCTGATTCCATTTGATTACTGGTATTAAATCTTGATATTGATTCTGAATCCACTTCAGCAAAGATTTCATCTTTTCTCTATGTTCAAGATTTACAATGGAGTCTAAATATAATTTGAATTGTTCCATAACGTACCCTTCCTGAGTTCGTCTTAATCTACTGTTATTATAGCATTGGTTTTATATCCATCCAAATGAAACGATAAAAAAAGATGGTATTAGCCATCTAAAGTACGGATATTACAGTTGCTTTCGTCATATCCAATAAAATCTGCGGAGTTAATTGAAATACTGCATGAGGAGTCCCTGCTGCCGCCCAGATAACATCAAATTGCAATAGATCCTCATCCATAAAAGTTCTAACCGGTTTGCTATGAGCAATTGGGGGTATTCCTCCAATCGCATATCCAGTATGCAACAGAACAAAATCAGCGTCTGCTTTTCCTAGGTTTTCGCCAACAGCTTGTTTGACAGATTTCTCGTTCACACGATTCGAACCACTCGCAATAATCAAAATTGGTTCGTTCGAAGACTTACCACGAAAGATAAGTGATTTTGCGATCTGTCCTAGGCTACAACCAATGGCATTTGCCGCATCAATTGAAGTTCTAGTCGATTCATCAAACTCTATTACCCTAAGTTCATATCCATACGTTTCTAATGCATCTTGGACTCTTTTTGCAGACTGCTTTTTTAGTTGTCTCATGATAATTTCCTCCGAATATTGTTAGCATTATAACACAACAAACAAAAAAAGTTTACTTCTTTTCAGAAATAAACTTCAATCTTATTTATTGGTTCGAACTGATTGTTTGATTCGCAGCAAATCTCGATTCGTATTTGCGTAAACTTTGCTTCAAACAAACCTCTAAATCGCAATCGGTTTGATTTGCAATACAAATCAAGGAAAAGAAAACATCACCGAGTTCTTCCTTCCAATTTTGGGTTACAGCAAAATCTGCTTTCCCATAGTCCGTTGCCTTCAGTAATTCCTTCGAAAGTTCTCCGAATTCAGAAGCAAAATCAAGCAAACGGTCTTTCAGCGGAGCAAATAAATCTTTTTCAATCATAAATTGTTGAACGGTATCTTGAAGTTTTTTCACGATACACCTCCTTTAACTAAATGACTCCAAGAGGAATGAGAGTCAGTAATAATAACGCAACGATTCCCCATACGATAAGTAGGAATCTTTTTTTGGTTTCTGGTTTTGCATCATAGATTAAGAATGCAGCCAGGAAGAACGGAATATAGGTTGTTACGAACACAGGAATTGCTCCCCACCAAGAATAAGTCCAAATAAATGCTGGTGTTCCCGCCAAGAAAATTTCAAATATACTGAAAAACGCAGCATTTAGAATGGCAAAGAAAACGCGGTTGTTCATCCCTAAAATCTTCATTTTCGGATCTTCTGGCAACAATTTTGACATCGCTAACCCTGCAATTGCGAACATCATAGATAATTCCCATGACACCCCAATTAAGATAATAAACGATGTACTCTCTGGCGAAACAGTCCAAAGCGCATATCCGGTTGTAGATTGAATAATAGCATTTCCAATTTCATATAACCAGTGAACACCATAAAGTGCTAGTGCAGCGGATACTCCATTAAAATTCTTATTCTTTATTTCAGAAAATAAAACGTAGACAACTATCGCAAATAATGCAATAAAAGTCCATTGAAAATTGTCCGTATTTCGGATGGATTGATTTGCCAAATCAGCAAAAGACTGATTGCTAGCATTTCCCCAAAATACAAATGCACTGGAATCCTTTGCTAAGAGAGACAGTAAAAATTCTAGCAAACAGATTGCGGCGATTAAAATCACAACTGGGTAAGCTTGTTTCCATTTTATATTATTCATCATCGTGTTCTCCTTTTATCATCGATGTTGTAAAAACCTTATTTTGCAAGTGTCTTTATCGCTTTAACAATTGCTTCAGTTACACGAGAATCAAAGATATCAGGGATAATATGCTGCTCATGTAACTCTGCATCAGAAATGATATCACTAATCGCGGTTGCAGCAGCGATTTTCATCTCCATTGTGATGTTCGAAACTCTTGTTTCCAAAGCACCTTTGAAGATACCGGGAAAGACTAAGGCATTATTGATTTGATTTGGTTCATTAGAAAGACCAGCACCATAGACTCTTGCACCAGCATGGATTGCTTTCTCGCGACTGATTTCAGGTGTAGGATTTGCCATCGCAAATACGATTGCATCGGAATTCATAGAGCGAATCATCGCTTCCGAAACAATATTTCCGGCGCTGACACCAATAAAAACATCTGCTCCTTCCAAAGCCTCTAAAAGCGTTCCTTTGCAGCCAGTAGGATTCGTTTTTTCTGCGAGTTCTTTTTGGAAAGGGTTCAAGTTCGGATCCCCTCCAAACAATATGCCTTGTTTATCACAAATAATCAGGTTTTTGGCACCTATCTCTAACAGCAATTTAGCGATAGCTACCCCTGCACTTCCAGCCCCATTGATAACAATTTGAACAGATTTGATATTTTTCTTTACTAGACGTAAAGCGTTTTTTAATGCAGCATAACAAGCAATCGCTGTTCCATGTTGATCATCGTGGAATACTGGAATAGAAAGACGTTTCTTCAACTCTTCTTCTATCTCAAAGCATCTTGGAGCACTGATATCTTCTAAATTGATCCCGCCAAAAGTTGGGGCAATACGTTCAATGGTTTCAATGATTTCTTTGGCATCTTTTGTATTAAGTACAATCGGTATTGCATTGATTCCAGCAAACTCTTTAAACAACACACATTTTCCTTCCATCACAGGTAGTGCGGCAAGTGGCCCGATATCTCCAAGACCCAGTACCGCTGTCCCATCACTAATAACTGCGACTAAATTATTTTTAGATGTAAGTTGATATACGAGTGTTGGATCTTCTTTGATTGCCATGCAGCTTTCCGCTACACCTGGTGTATAAACAAGTGCTAAATCCGATTTCGACTGCACCTTGACTTTGCTTTTGATTTCGATTTTTCCATTCCATTCTTGATGGAGTTGAAGTGATTTTTCTTTGATATCCATGATTCCTCTACACTTTCATTGTTCTCTGAAATTTGTAGTTTCATTATATCATAATCTGAGGCGCAAAAAAGAGGGATTTCAAGATTATTGAAAGTTTTTAGTAGGGGTCAAATAAAAAGAATCGCTTGAAAATTTCAAACGATTCCTGTCTTTTTCATCTATGATTATGGATTGAGTTCTTGTCTTGCAAGTTGCATTGCCTGTTCGATTGCTTGATCCATATTGTAGTATTTATATTCTCCCAAACGCCCGCCAAATAGCACCGTTGGAATAGTTCGAGATAAAGTATAGTACTTCTCATACAGCTCGTTATTTCGTTGATTGTTGATTGGATAATATGGTGGAAGGTCCTTTTCATATGCTAATGGATATTCTTTGGTAATGACTGTTTTCGTCTGATTAGGTTTGGGATTAAAGAATTTATGTTCGATGATTCTTGTATATGGAATATTTCGTTCTGTATAATTTATGACAGCATTCCCTTGAAAATTTTCGATATCGAGAACTTCCGTTATGAAATCCAAACTCCGATATTCTAAATAGCCGTAACAAAAACCAAAGTATTGATCGATAGGTCCTGTAAATACAATTTTCTCTGCCATTTGGTCATAGTATTCTTTTTGATCGAAGTAGTTTGCATTTAGTTGAAGATCAATTCCTTCTAGCATAGATTGAATTAAATTTGTATATCCTTCGATTGGGATTCCTTGATATTTATCATTGAAATAATTATTATTATAGGTAAAACGCACTGGGAGACGTTTGATAATGAATGCTGGTAAATCCTTTGCATCAACCCCCCATTGCTTTTCGGTATAACCTTTAATTAGTATTTCATAAATATCTTTTCCAACCATACTGATTGCTTGTTCTTCTAAATTCTCGGGTTTGGTGCTAGTGGAATTTTTAGTCTGTTCCATAATAATTTTTTTGGCCTGCTCTGGAGTAGTAACATCCCACATTTTACTAAAGGTATTCATGTTAAATGGAAGATTATATACTTTGTCTTTATAGATTGCCATAGGAGAATTAATAAAAGAATTAAATCGGGCAAAGCGATTCACAAAACTCCAAACCTCTTCACTGCTCGTATGAAAAATATGTGCACCAAAGCGATGAACATCGATGTTTTCGATCGTTTGAGTGAATGACAAACCACCGACAAAATCATTTTTGTCAATAACAAGGCATTTCTTTTCATTTTCTTGCATGATTTTGGCAAATGTCGCTCCAAAGAAACCGGCACCTACGACCAAATAATCATATTGTCTCATAATCGTTCCTTTTGGAAAATCAATTGGATTTCCTCATTTCATTATATCATAGAGTCTTGTTAGAAATAAAACCGAAACAATTTGCTTCGGTCTTATTCCATTGGCAAGTATATATCTCTAATCCTTCTAGAAAGCCACACGGCGAAATATAGCTTTCTTGTACCTGCAAAAATTATCCGAGTCTTAATCTTCTTCTCAAATATTTATAACCTGATACCATGACAATTCCACGAAGTTTCCAAGGAATGTAATTAACCAAAGTCGGTGCGGAACGGAAACGAAGTTTCCAATATAGTTGCTCATCAATTTCTTTGATGGATCTCCACATTTCATTCAAAGCGTCTTTTCGCTCTTTTTCATTTCTTGAAACAGTGAAAAGAATCGTAATAATCATGATTGCTCCAAGGCAATGGAACATATATTTTCGAAGTCTTTTCTCCATGCTCATGATTTCAAGATAGGTATAAGCTTGAACCATTTCCATCATCACACGAATTTGCTGTTCGTAACGGTCTTTAAACATGTTGATATTTACGGATTGGTCTTCTCTACCGATATAATAATGGTAGAGATTTATGTTCATATAGTACATCTTCTCCATCATAGGAAGTGGAATATAAGCGAAGATGTTATCCACATAGAATGTATGGTTAGGAAGATGAAGATTGCTTTTTTTCAATTTTTTTGTTCGGTAAGTAAGGGAATGCATTAAAAGCACTTGGGGGCCATAAAAGTTCTTAATTTCACGCCAAGAGAAGAAAACATCTTGCTTGAATTTCTTCACGAACGTGCGGACAAAGAATTTCTTTAATGAGACTTTATCATAGATGAAATTGGTAATATATAAATCTGGTAATGTATTGTTTTGATAATGTTCTTTTATGGTTGATAGAAATTGTCGAAACGCCTTTTCATTTAACCAATCATCTGAATCGACAACCTTGAAAAACAATCCTGTTGCATATTCCAGTCCACAATTGATTGCGGATCCGTGTCCTCCGTTCTCTTTGGAAATCACTTTTACAATATGAGGATACAGTATTGCATATTCATTCGCAATTCCTTCCGTATTATCCTTTGATCCATCGTTAACAACGAGGATTTCGACATCGTTGCCTCCAATAACCAAAGTATCGAGACAACGCCTCAAATAGTCCTCAGAATTGTAACTGGGTACTGTCAATGTTAGTAATTTCATGTTACTTTTCTCCTTTTCTTTGACGTTGTTGCTTCTTCTCTCTTCTTTTGATTTTCCCAGCTCTTAGGAAACTTTTCAAACCACAAAAGAAGTGACCATTAAACATTTCTATGAGTCCATTTAACTGACTCCAATTGATGATTCCACCGCTCATACGTGAAATTCCGCGTATTGGTTGGTGTAGCATCCCCATTACAAGAGTATTCGCTGTTTCACGTTGACCTATTCTTTGTAATAACCAAATCGCAAAACGAATAGCTCCGGAAAACAGTCTGCCCATAAACCCAGTGGAATAACGTAATAACTCTACGGTAGTATTATACCCTATGATCATTCGATTCTTCTTGATAAACGCATAAGAAGATTGTGGTACCTCTCTCCCAAGAAGTCGTTCAAATTCTTTCGTTGAAACATCTTTGATATCCCCGGAATAATAGGAAGGAAGATCGGATGGGCCAAAATTAGGAGTTATTTGTTTTCCAACAACATGTAGGTCCTGCGATAACCGAATGTCTTGAAGGCTTGAACCAATGAGAATTGTATATTGAAGGTCTTCCACTTGCCATTGTTTTTCTTCCGTGTTATAGAAAGCAAAAGCCTCGGGTCCAAGCGGAATGGAAACGATCTTTGTTTCTCCTTGTTTCAAGAAAACTTTTGCAAAACCTTTCAATTCTTTTTTCGGTCGATATATTTTGGAAGCATTTGCTTGAATATAGCACTGAGCAACCTCAGAGCCATCCATTTTACCGGTATTTTTGATTTGAAAGGACAGTTGTGTTTTAGATACTTGTAATTCTGAATATTCAAATGTCGTATAAGATAACCCATAGCCAAATGGATATCGAACTGGAATCTTCATTGTATCGTAATAACGATATCCGACATACAAACCTTCTCGATATTCGGCAGTCAATTCTTTTCCTGGAAAAGTATTGTAACTTGGTACATCCTTGTATTGATATGGATAAGTTTCGGAAAGTTTTCCGCTTGGGTTGATTTGTCCAGTAATAATATTTAACACAGCCTTCGCACCGGCTTGACCAATTAAAGAAGCATGTAAAATTGCATCCGCTCGCGTTGCAAAATCCATTTCTACAGGACTTCCAGAGGATAAAACAATTATTATTTTTTTATTTAATTCCATCAATTGGTCTAATAGTTCCAATTGATTGTTTGGAAGCAACATATCTGATCGATCTATTCCTTCTACTTCACTCAATTCATCAAGTCCGATATAGACCAAAAGAGTATCTGCTTTTTTCGCCAATTCAATCGCTTTATGGAGTTTACGTTGATTCGACTTCCCATAGCGATGATATCCTTGTTCATACCCAATATAATTAATATCATAGTCTGTTATTGATGAAATCGTGTCATCTAATTTAGTTGGGTTAACAATAGATGATCCTGCGCCTTGATATCGAGGTTTTTTAGCAAAATCACCTATAATCGCAACTCGTTCTGCGTTCCCAAGAGGCAAAGCATTTCGAACATTTTTGAGTAATACGATAGCCTCTTCGGCAGCCTTAAGTGCCATCCTATGGTGTTCTTCTATATGGTATTCTTTCGGCGCTTTTTTCAGAGCGGAATCCGTATCATAAGCAACCTGTAACAAGCGATCTAGACAATCGTCTAAAACCTCTTCGTCCAAACTACCATTTCGAATTGCATCTACTATTTCTTGATTTGTTTCACCAGCTGTAGTAGGCATTTCCAATTCATTACCAGCAATCAAGCCGCTCACTCTGTCATTGGACCCACCCCAATCGGTAATAACCAATCCTTGGTACTTCCATTGCTTCCTTAATACCTCTTGCATCAAGTGCATGTTTTCGTTTGTATAAATTCCATTTAAACGATTGTATGACGACATTATCGCCTTAGCGTTTCCTTCTTGAATCCCGATACGAAACGGAGTCAAGTAGATTTCTTGAAGGGTCCTTTCGTCAACAATCGAATCTATAACAAGACGTCTATATTCTTGATTATTAGCGGCAAAGTGTTTCAAGCAGGCAGAGATTCCTTGGGATTGAATCCCTTGTATATAGGCAGCGGAAAATTTCCCTGCCAAGAATGGATCTTCACTGAAATATTCAAAGTTTCTTCCGCACAGTGGATTTCGTTTGATGTTCGTTCCTGGCCCTAATACGATATTAACATCAAGACTGGCTGCTTCTTTTCCTAAATAAGTGGCCATTTCTTTTGCTAAATCCAAATTCCAAGTATTTGCCATGGCAACTGCCGTAGGATAACAAGTCGACTTCAAACTTTCATTAAGTCCCAATTGATCCGCAGCTGCAGCTTGTTTTCGAAGTCCATGTGGTCCATCAGCTAAAAACATACTTGGGATTTGATGTTGTTTTGATTCCATCGTTGTCCAAAAATCTTTTCCAGATAGAAAGGACGCTTTCTCTTCTATTGACATTTGGTCTATTAGTGCTTTGTATTTCATCTTAATTATCCATCCGAAATCCATGTTGAAGTTTATTTGTGTATCGATTAAAAGAAGAAAATAATGCTTCAACCACTGATTGAACGATAGTGTGACCCTAAAAAGAAAGGAGAGTTTACGATCATTTCACATGTTCAATCAAAAAAGCATTATTATCCTCTGTTTTGATTCTAGAATTCTTTGGTGCAAAAAGATCTAGAAAAACTTCTTGAACTCATCAGTGCACTTATTCTACTACCTCACACTGACAAGTTCCGGGTTGTTTTTTCTGCTTAAAAATTACTTTAAAGATTGGGAAGAAAACCCAGAAACTAATCGCTGAATTGATCAGCATTGTGATGACATCAGCTGTTCGTTCTCCGGCATCGCCGAATCCCCAAGTGGTCATCAACAATTCATAGATTGGTGCTTTATAGAAACCTTGAGCTACTGCCGCAATAATCGTTATCGCTACATAAGCAATGAAATACCACATCGCAGCTATCCATGGGTTGGTATTCGATTTGAAGGTGATGTTTCTTTGTGCAAAGAAATTGATCACTTGAGCAATACCCAAAGTAATCTCTATTGCCAAGAAATATGCTAAACCGCCACCTGTTCCGTCCGCAAGAATCGGTCCAGCTGCGTAATTGAATACAAAATATGGAGGATCATATGCCTCTCCACCTATTTGCCAAATTTGGAAATTGATACTTACAAGACTTGTGTTCTCAAAGATGGCTCGAAAGACAGGCATCATAATCAATTGAAGTACGGTTACTCCGTTACACAACATAAAGAACACCAAAAATTGGGCTATATTTGGATGTTTCTTTTTAAATTTCGTCCATACGTTTACAAAGAAACGCACAAAGGTAGTATTTCCTAATTTGATAAAAAATTCCTTGACGGGTTTCTTCACTGTCAAAGTATCATCATATTGTTCTCCCACAAAGATCGACCTCTTCCTGATAGTATTAATTTCTATATCGTTATCTTATATGTCCTAGACAAATAAAAAAGTGTATGATATCAACAAAACAAAGGCAAATGATAAAATACACATTTTATTGGAATATAAAATAGGATTGATGTGATAGTGTGGTGACACAGGAAAAAGTGTCGAAATGTATATTAGATTATTTGCCATTGTACTTACTATCAATATAACATATTGATGTCGATTTTTTTTGCATATGGCATAACTGGCACGTTTTACAGCACAACTGGAAAACGGAATCTAATTTACTGGTGAATCGGTATTAGAACACGCAAGACAAACCAATTATTCGCAGTATCGATTGTAACATTTCCGCCGTATTTTTCAGCAATCGTCTTGATCGATTTAATTCCATATCCATGTTTGTCCTTTTCTCCTTTTGTAGAGGTTAATATACCATCTTCATATACGAGATTGTTCTCATAATAATTCTCAATCTTAATCATTAAAAGAGAGTTTTGACTATACACGGCCAGCTTGATAAGACGCTTGTCGATTTCGTTAATTTTATTGACACTTTCAATTGCATTATCAATCGCATTCCCAAACAAAGAACTAATATCTACGACACTCATAAACTCCAGTAATTTCCCATCGATAACGTAAGTAAAAGTGATGTCGTCATCAATACAACGCATGTTTTTTGATGTAATGATAACGTCTAATACATGATATCCGGTATCTGTACGAATTCCATAATTATTGATATTGCGTTCTATTTCACTTAAGTACTGTTCCCGTTTCGTTGCATTTGCTTCTGCTTTAATCAAAGTTAGTTGATGTTTCAAATCGTGTAAACGAACATTAATCATGTCGAGACTATCTTTTGATGAACGATAGAAATTGTAGTGATTTTGAAATGCGCTTTGTAAAGCCATTAAGTCGTTTTGAGAGTGTAATGCATATCGATGTTCTCTTTGCATGTAAATTAAAATGACGCCACATAAATCCACAAGTGTTCGAATGTAGAAGATTTCTTCTGGAGAAGAGCTTGAGATTGGCGATTCCACGTTAAGAAATGATAAATTGCTGATGGTGAATACTGCAATCATAATCGTTAGGATAGAGACCATATCACTCTTTCGAATATTGAGACGATATTTGTTCTTTCGATAGCGGTTTTCAATGAAATACCCAGCAGTGAATATGATCGAATAAAAGATTCCGGCAAAAATATATTCGGTGATTGGATGATATAACCCAGTTACCGTATTAATGAAAAAATAATAGAACTGCCACTGCAAAGAAGCTGAAAATTCTGCAATTACAAAAGCTTTTGCAACTAGGTACGTCGCGCCAATCAAGTTGACATCACAAGTGATATAAATGACTAGCCACATCAAGAAGACTCCCCCAAACATTCCCAGTAACCACAGGGTTAACGGCATGTGACCGGTTATCAACATATAGGATATTTGGAAAGGTAAAAACAATGCTATAATCGCAATCAATCGCCAACCCGTAACCCTCTTTTTAGAAGATATCACAACAAATAAAACGAAAACCCATTCCGTTGCGGCCGTGATTTCTCTAGGAATATTCACCAAATCCAAAGGCATTAGATGATCCTCCCTACATAATTATTCAACTCATCCATAAAGCCTTTTTTACGCGAACGGCTCAACTTCAGTTGATATTCTGCTAAATATACATATTCGTTTTTGATCGCAGTAACCATTGCTAGATTCACTAAAAAGCAATTATTACAGCGGACAAAATGGTGTTCCTTTAATTTATCTTCCATATCCTTAATCGTCCCTCTCATCGAGAAATCTTCTTGTTTTGTATGGATAATCAAAGTATGTTTCATAACTTCGATATAGTAGATTTCTTTCGTGTTAATACGATGTATTCCGGTATCAGTTGAAAAAACAATATAACTTGCCTTTTTTGACTCGATCTGTTTGATGCAATCGCTTAGTTCCTGTGAGAAGGAAAAATAAGGAACAGGTTTAAGCAAGAATGACATTGCCTTAACAGAATACCCCTTAATGGCATACTGAGCCATATTCGTGATGAAAATAATAATCACATTATCATCGATTTTGCGGATTGATTGAGCTGTTTCCATTCCATTCATCCGCTTCATCTCAATATCCAGAAAAATAATATCGAAATCTTCGGTATATTCGTTAACCAAGTCATCTCCATCCGTATATTCGAAAATATCAAAGATGACTTCAAATTTTTCAGAATATCGATTGAGATAACTTTTGATTAAATTCGCGCTCTGTTTGTCGTCGTCAACAACAGCTACTTTATATCGCATGTTTGTTTCCTCACAAGTGGAATTTTAGTTCCGTTTTTCTAGGAATAGGATGATTCATGTGCCATATATTATATCATATAGTTCCTTGCATTTAAAACCCTTCAGGGAATAGAAAAGGTATAATGAAACCGTTCATTCATCGATTTTTTTAGAGACATATCATGAGAACAAACCGGGTTTCTAAAATAACCCGGTTTGGCTGTTTTCTTTACTTTTTTTGTATTTTTCCACTCATGATGTAACACTAAATTTTGGATGAATCTTCCGGAGTGTTTTTTTCGTAGTAAAGAATCCCCATGTTCCAACTCCGACAACCACGGCGATATCAATGTATAGAATCAACCATTGCCATGGTGTCCATCCCCAACGATACACTACATCAGGACCATACCCAATCATAGCATTACTGTTGGCAAAAATATAGAAAATATCATGTGCTGCATTACGAAGTGCAGTAGTATAAGTAGGATCTGTATAGTCACTAGACATGGTTTTGCTTTGGCTTAGATTTAAGTCGCCACCGGCTTCAACCATTTGAGTTAAATCCATGTATGCTTGTAAGTTAAAGTCTGTGATGACTGCGCCAGTGAATCCCCATTCATTTTGCAATACTTCAGTGATTAGATCATAATCGCCACCAGTCCATTCGGTACCGATACGATTGAATGAACTCATTACACCCATTGTGCCACCGTCTTTTACAGCAATTTCAAATGGTTTGAAGTAGATTTCACGCATTGATTGTTCAGTTGCCCAAGTAATCAACCCATTGACATCTCTTCGGGTTTCTTGATCATTGACTGCAAAGTGTTTGATAAATGTAATTACCCCTTTGCTTTGAGCTCCAAGTACTACTTGGGCTGCCATCAATCCGGAAAGCAAACCATCTTCGGAGTAATATTCGTTGTTACGTCCTGAGAATGGTGTTCGATGGATATTCATCGCAGGAGCATACCAACCAGTATATGGTACTGGTACGTCTCTTGTTTGATCTCCAATAACCCCTTCATTACCAACCATGACACCTTCGGCATTGGCAAGTTCGACATTCCATGTTGAAGCAACGACTACTGGAGAAGCATAAACAACCGTGCCGTTGATAGTTGGATCACCCATGAAATTCACAAAACCAGATGGTCCATCACCGTGAACGGTTAATGGTAATCCAACATTGTCTACATTCATGGTTTGATATGCTGCCTGACTGATTAACTCAGTGATTTGGTCGAATGTTAATTGGCTTAAGAATTCGTCCCAACGTTCATCATCATAATCCGCTCCAATGAGCTCATATAGCATAATCGTAATTTCATCGCTAGACAGTAAAACACTGCTTTGTGTTGGAACAACTGATGCAGTAGGTGCCGAAGATGCTCTCGATTCAAGTGCATCTATCATATCTTGATCAATAGCACGATCAGCATCCGTAGGAGTAGTTGGGAATGTTCCCTCCCAGTCATTTCTAGATAGTTGAACCGTAATCCCTGCACTTGCATCATCGAAACGATTTTCTACAGTATAATCCGTGTCTGGATCGGTTTCGATTTGATAGCCACCGTCAGGAACAGTATATGTTACAGTATCTACAACTTCATGTGCATTACGGCAAACTTTGATGATGTAATCTCCTTCGTCCAGTTCATATCCTGCGAATCCATTGTTATTCGCATCACTGTAATCATAGGAAGCAAAATCATAGGATGTAAAACTTACGGTGACTCGTTCCGACTCTCCTGGTTGAAGCAAAGATGTCTTTGCAAAACCAACTAAAACCACATATGCCTTTTCAATTTCACCTGCATAATATGGTGCTGTTACATAGACTTGGACAACATCCTTTCCAGCAACTGAACCAGTATTGGTAACGAGTACTTCGATCTCAATTTCTTCATCGACATCAATTTCTCTACCATCATTTGGTGTTGTATCTTTGACTTCCCAATCAAAAGTTGTGTAGGATAATCCATATCCAAGCGGATATACAACGGAGTTGTCATACCATGTTTCCCCATCGGTATATCCTCGGGTCTCATAATATCGATACCCAACATAAATTCCTTCTTCATAATCAACAAAGAAATATGGTTGTAGTTTTCCGTCGAGTGTGTAGCGGTTTCCTGTTGAAGTCAGATTATTCGAGAAATTCGCATAAGTAGGATCAGCTGTAAAATCTCTTACATAGGTATCCACAGTACGTCCGGATGGATTCACTTCACCATTTAGAACACGGCCTAAAGCCATAATTCCAGAATAACCAGGCCCTCCAATCCATAGCGCCGCTTTGACTCCAGATGCGTAATCGTAATCATTCATTGTTGCATCGTTATCTTCGATATCATCTAAGAATCCAAGTTCCATCGATGTACCACTGTTGATAATCAAAACAACATTGGTAAAATTCTCGCAAGCTTCTTGTAACATGTCTTGCTCGTTTTGATCGAGTTCTAGATAATGATCATCTCCACTAGCAGCACCGTCTACAGTAACTCCAGCAGAATTTACCATCGTACGGGGTAAATCAAACCCTTCTCCACCAATACGAGAGATCACCACGATAGCTGCGTCATTATAACTAGCATAACTATCTTTCACCGTCTGAGTGTATAAACTAAGTGCCGTTTCCCCTGTTGAAAATCCACTCAAAATTCCACCTTCAATGGCAGGGTTATCGCTTCTTCCGTCACCGGAAGCATCGCTTTCATAAAAAGTCTTCATGATTGGATTCACATTGAACCCAGCATCTTCTAAGCTCTCATATAATGTTGCGGCTCCTTCAAAGTCACCACCACCGGATCCTGATCCCCCATAGACTAAATTAACTGAGTTTTTTCCAAATACGCTAATATTAGTTCCTAATAATGGAAGAATACTATCGTCGTTCTTTAACAGCACAATACCTTCTTCATTAATCAATTCATTTAAATCATTTCCAGCTACGTAAACTTCTTCTTTTGTGTCATAATCCGCTGTGTAATAGTTATATCCGGTCGGATCCCCGGAGACCACGATTTTTGTTGGTCCACCCAAAATGATATCTAGCGTGTTGCTGATAAATGGTACCTGGGTAGCCACAATCGTAGCCGTAAGAAAGAATACGATCACACTCATAGTGACAATAAGCCACACTTTGAATCGTCGTACGCTTAATAATTCTTTCAATGTCTTCATCTTCTTCTCCTTTGTGATTCCTTCAATAGAAAGGCTTCCGCCACCTATTGAATGTTATCTGTCAACGGTGTCCAAGTTAATACAGCTTCGGTTTCGATTTTAATGCAGTCTACCATTGGCGCAGTAGAATACATTGTTCCAACCATTGCGGTGTTATTGGTAACAATCAACTTGACGACATTGGCACCTTCCAATAAGGAAACCTTACCAACATAGAAATCAGTAAATGGATAAATAGTCTCGCTGTTAACTCCAGGTACATTGATAAAAGAAATATCGTTATATGCAATTTGAGTGTTGTTGACAACAACTGCGAACATCGATGATGTCAATGTGAAATCCATGTATTCAGCGGATAAACGCATGTATAATGATGCATTTGTCGCTGCTCTATCGGAATTGAAATTAAAAGTTAGAGTGATGCCGTAAGTATATAAATAACTGACGTAATATCCATTGCTTGCTCCACCATTCTTCATATCATCTACGATCAAAGCCGTACCGAATGTTGAACCAGAGAATGTTGCACCAATCAATTCATCAAGATAAGTGTATTCCGCTTCGAATACATAAGTTTCTTTCAACGGAACTGTTGTTGTTGAACCCGTATCGGTATTTGAAGTATCAACTGTAGTAAGAGTATCCACAGTTGTAACGGTATCTTCAGTAGTTGTGATAGTTACTGTTGTGTCTTGTGTGGTTGTAACTTCTTCTGTCGTCAGGGTCGTTTCTGCTGTTGTTTTTGTGGTTGTTTCAATGAATGTATTGTTTCCTCCACAAGCAACGAAACTAAATGCCATAAAAAATAATGCAATTGTAGCGTATAGTTTTTTCATAATAATACCTGTGCTCCTAGTGAATCAAATTGCCTTGGAGCACAACTCCCTTCTTACAAATCGTAATGTTATTTTTGTTTTAATAAGGTCAATTTGGCTATAAAATAATACAGTGATATGAACCAATATAGTTTTGTCATAGGACTTCTGCTACATTGGTTCATATGTGTATTAAATCTGATTGAATTTAGTTAACTAGAATTTTCTTCTTAAAACGATGAATAAGCCACCGAATAAGATTGATGTTGCCAAGATTCCAAAGTTTGGAACAATAGCTGCTTCTGAACCGCATCCGGTTTGAGCGTCTTCTGCTTCAATGGAAGCATCAATTAAATCTTGTACATCTGCTTCTGATAAGACAGATGCATCGATTAATTCTTGAACTTGAGTTTCTGTTAAAAGATCTAGATTGTCAATCAAAGTTTGGATTTCTGTTTCTGTTAATGTATCAAGATTGTCAATCATAGTTTGGATATCTGCAGCTGTTAAAGCTGTAGAGGCCAATACAGTTAAATCGAATGCTACAGTGCTTACGATGTCACCGTCAATAACAGTAGCTGTTAATGTTACAGTCGTATCAGCTGCTGGGCGGGTAACGACACCTGCATTTGTGACAACTGATTCATCACTAGATGTCCAGAATACTTGTGCACCATTTACCAACGCTGGTAAACTGACAGATTGAGATACTGCTGTAATGGAATCTCCAGTTGCAAGACCAGGGGTTACGTCAGGAACGACATATGGAGCTGGTGCAACAGAAATAGTGACTGGAATCACAACAGTAGCTTGTGAATTCATACCGCCGAAAATGCTAACAGTATAGTATGTATACGTAACAGTAATATTCGCTGTAAAGTCACCAGATACAGTTGGTGTACCAGAGATAACTCCCGCTTCAGTAATAGTTAATCCTGTTGGTAAGGAATTATCTTCACATGAATATGTAACACTACCATATCCTTCGTGAGTTGTCTCATAATCAGGATTTGCTGCAAATACTGCAGATGAAATAGTTGTACTTAAAGCTGTATTGATATTGGCTTGATCTAAAGCATCACCAGCAAATGTAAAAGCGTCCTCAACAGTAATTGTATAAGTAATTGGATCGCTAATTACCCAGTCATAGACTGCGAATTCAACCGTGAAAGTGAATGTTCCCGCTTCTGTTGCTGTTCCAGATAAGTTTCCTGCTGCATCAATTGATAATCCTGCCGGTAATGTTCCATCTACGATGTTTACATCGAAGCTATTTGTACCAAAATCAAATCCATCAGGGAATAAACTAGAAGCTCCTGCAACGTATTGATTCAACCCGTCTAAATCTCCACCAAGTCCATCAAAACTTACCAAGTTATTCATTGCACTTGAGTTTGCAACAGTATACAACATATTTTTTGCTGCAGAACGAACTGCTAACCATAATGTGTATGTTGGAACTGGAGTTAAGGATTCATCTACATCTGTAGTAGCTGGATCATCATCTGGATAGTAAACAAGGCAACCGAGAGTTTCATCCCATTCTCCAAGAATGCTACTAACAGCATTTCCAAGTGGGTTGTCATTTCCGGCGATCATTTCATCATTGATTTCCATATAGTATTGACTTGAGCTGTACATATCCGTGACAACGACGCCTTCAAATCCCCATTCATCTCGAAGTACTTCCGTTAATAATGCATAGTTTTGTGCTGCTGATTTTAAACCAATGTAGTTGAAAGAAGACATTACACCGAGTGCATTTCCTTCTTCCACTGGAATCTGGAATGCTTTCAGATATACTTCACGCATGGTTTGTTCATCGGCAAATGTAACAACACCTTTTCTATTTGTTTCTTGATCATTCAATGCAAAGTGTTTTAAATAAACGACTAACCCTTTACTTTGAGCTCCTGTTGCTGCTGCACTAGCCATTTTACCTGCTAAGAAAGCATCTTCAGAATAATATTCGAAGTTTCTACCACTGAATGGAGAACGATGAATATTGATTGCTGGTGCATACCAACCAGAATAGTTTTGCCATAACGCTTCATTTCCGACCATTTGACCCATGATTTGTGCCATATCGGTATTCCATGTAGCTGCGATTGTAGTTTCAGATGGCCAGTAGAACGATGATGCAAAACCTGCAGGTCCGTCATTTTGAGGATCATAGGTTTTACCAATGATATCCAATGCTACGGTGTAATAACGTGCATTTCCGACCAAAGCTTTTAATTCGCTATATTTCAATTCGTTGATTAATACGTCCCAAGCTGGATCGTCTTTGTCAAGACCAACCAAATCTTGAAGCATATAAGTTAATACTCTTGTTTCATCTGCAACATCTTCAGGTACTTGAGAATATCCTACCGCATCAGTTGCATCTTTATAGAACGGATCTGATGCTGTGATATCATCCAAAGAGAAAACATAGTGAATATCTTCATCAAATGTTGAACCTGCATCTAGAGTCATCTCATCGATTGTTGGAGATACAGGGAATGTTCCTGCAAAGTCTGCTCTTGACATGATTGTCATATTGAAACCATCTGCTGCATCAGGAAGTGAGTTATAAGTTTCATCGTCTGTAAATCTGTTTTCTACTGTGTTGCCAGTAATTCTGTCAGTAGAATATTGATATCCGCTTGCAGGGATTGTATAATTCAATGTTTCCACAACATCATGTGAGTTTTTCATTAATTTTACTTGATATGCGCCTTCGTCCAATTCATAACCAATGAATCCATTGCTATTTGCGTCTGTGTAATCATAAGATGACATATCTTGTACATATAATGTTAATGTTACGATATCGGATTGTCCTGGTTTAATGATATTTGTTTTCGCAAATCCACCAAGTACAACATATGATTTTTCGATTTCGCCCGTGTAATAAGGAGCAGTGTAATACAATTCAACTACATCTTTCCCCGCTACATCACCGGTATTGGTTACTTTGACGTCGATTTCGATGACATCATTTTCACCCAATACACTACCGTCAGCGATGGATGTTGATAGGATTTCCCAATCAAATGTTGTATAACTTAAACCATAACCGAATGGATAAACAACGCTGTCTTCATACCAAGTAGGATCTGTGGCTGCATATTCGTAAGCTGCGGTTTCATAATAACGATATCCCATGTAAATACCTTCTTCATAGAAAATTGCATTTACAACGTTACTACGGAATAATGCAATACCGCCGGCAAGTGCTTCCAAAGAAGAACCATCAGATGCCAATACTTCTACTGTACTGTCAGTTTGTGAGTTGTTACCAAAGTTTTGATAAGTTGGATCTTGTGTGAAGTCAGCTGAATAAATATCAACTGTTCTACCAGAAGGGTTAACAGAACCATTCAAGATTTCTCCTAAAGCCATGATTCCAGTGTTACCAGGATGACCAATCCAAACGATTGCATCGATTGCTGGATCGTCTTCCAAAACACCAAGTTCCAATGGAGAACTGTTATTAATAACAACGACGATATTATCGAAGTTCTCTTCTGCTAGTGCAATCAAATCCAATTCATCTTGGTTTAATTCAAGATAATGAGCTGTTGGATCATCATTGTCATCAACATTATTTGTTGCATTGTCAGAACCTTCAGACCCAGTTCTTGTAATAACGATGATAGCTGCATCATTGTAAGTAAGGAATGTATCTGTAACACTGCGATCATATTCTTCGATTGGAGTTTCACCGATTGCGGAGGTACCGCCACCCATTCCACCTACATATCTTGAGCCACTAGAGGTTTCATAAAAATCTGCCATTTTTGGATTGCAATTATATCCTGCTGCTTCCAAACTGTCATAAATCGTTAATGCTACAGAGGAGTCTCCGCTTCCGGATCCACCGCCACCATAGGCTAGATTAATTGAGTTTTTCCCTAAGATACTGATATTATTGATACCTTCAAAAGGTAACAATCCATCATTTTTCATTAAGATAAAGCCTTCTTCACCAATTGAAACATTAAATTCAGCTGCTGCTGCTTCAACTTCATCCAAACTAGAATAGTCAGAATAATACATTCCATCGTTATCAGCCATATCGTTAGCGAATACAACGACTGTTGCGAATGCAAAGATTCCAGCTATGAACAGTAAAGCCAAAGATACAATTTTCTTTGCGCCACTGTTTTTCAACATCTTTCTTAATTTCATACTTCTCTCCTTCTCCTAATTATATTTTATTTCTAGATGGTATGAAAAGCACCATCATATGTTAATAAAACGCTTACATATTACAAAAAGTATCCAGTTGAATTCATATTTGTATTCAATATACCACAAACTAGATATGCATTTCCCCACTTGGCATAACTGGTAACAAATCTAGCATAAGTCGCAATTTTGCATGATTGTACTTTTTGTTTCCTAAATTATCTCAAATGACTTGAAATCAAGAGAACCTCTCCCAATATATTTAAAATACAGCGGATAAGTTCCAGAGATATTCGATGTTTTGATTTTCAAATTCATCGTTTGATTGTTAAGGTCAAGTTCTACAAACCCGATTGGCTCTTCTTCTAAATTTACATAAGCCGTAATCTGACCCTTTGCTTTTCCACAAACTAACAAATTAATTTCTTGTAGACTATCAAATTGAAAATACTTAAATCCTACCACTGCTCCATCTCTTATATTGGCAACATACTGATCAGGATTATTTTCTCTGTCCTTGCCAGTTTGTGTCAAGTATGGGTGAGTTCGATAGGATTTAAAAATCAAAAGTGGACTATAACTGCCAGCTCCTTTTTTGCTATAGAGATTGCAGGATATATGCGTAGAATATACACCCTTTCCAATTAAAGGTCCGTTGTTTAAGCCACAACTGGTAACTTCTACTTGTTGAAAGTGTCCGTTCTCATCCAAATATATTTTTTCTGCGCAAGTTTGTCTTGAGTATTCATGACGATTGGTTTGTCGATGATGGAACACATACCATTGGTTCTTGATTTTTACAATACCACCATGATTGTTTCCATAGTAGGTGGTTGCTTGATCTTTTGTGATTCCTTGGTATCCGATATCTGCATTGGATATAATTGTTCCACCGTATTGATAGGGACCTACTGGTGTATCAGAAACAGAATAACACAGTTCGTGATTTTTATCGGAGGAATAAATATAATAATACTTCCCATTGATTTTTCGAATGGAAGACCCTTCGAAAAATTCATGTCCTTCAAATCCAGTGTTTTTACTTATTCCTTTTCCAGGCAACGCAAGGACGGGAGGTGTTTTAACTGTGACCATATCATTCTGTAATTCACAGATATAACCACCTTCTAATTTTCCTCTTCCTGTCAAGAATAATCTTGTTAATGGTTTTGGTGAAAACCCTGTGTAAAGATAGACTCGCTTATCATCATCCATAAAGATTGCTGGATCGAACAGGAAAGGGTCACCTTTCTTTTTTCCCAATAAAGTATTGTCTTGGTATCTTACATGTCCTAAGAATTGATATTCTCCAGCCGGCGTATCACAGACAGCGACAGACATAATACCGGTAAAACTGAAAAAATAATACAAGTAATATTTACCGTCTTCTCCCTGTACTACATCTGGAGCGTACATATTCATCGAGTCGCGCTTGCAGATGGGATCCTTTTTTTTATCAAATATCACACCTTCATAACGCCAATCTGTTAAATCATCTATTGGGGCAGACCAACTAATGTAGTTGTTCATACAAAATGTCTTTCCATTGAAACGGTCATGAGATCCATAGATGTAGACTCGATCATTGAACACATATGGTTCACCATCAGGTACATACTCATAACTTGGTAAATAAGGATTATATGCTTGCTTCTTCATCGTGGATCCTTTCCATGTTAAATATTAGTCTAAAGTTTCACTATACAAATTGTCTGTTTCCGAAATGAGAAAAGAGATGCTATTGGAAGCAGATTTCAATTTGATTTGAATTTTCGTTGCTCTTTGTTCTTATTATATAACCAAAAATCGCCTTTTGATCGACCACTTATGCCTCAATTATGACCAGTTGTGACAGAATGTTTTCTCTTATCCGAATTCGATTGGAATACACACTTGACTATAAAAAAAGAACGAAAATCAAATGATATCGTTCTTTATTTATCTATTCTTTCTTATTCGTTATTAAGACTCGTAATTGACATCAACATAGGTCGTCATCGGTTGTGTAGAATAATCATCATTAACAGATATGATTCCATTTTTAATTTGATTATAGATATCTTGATATTCTTCTAACGTGAAGTTCTCGAATTGCCAAGAATCAACAAAAGTTGGTAGCATAACTGCATCTTCTGCAATACCGAAATGGAGGATATTGCCACCTTGTCCCTCGTACCATTCTCCATCATTTTCATAGAATGTGGTTAACAGATCGTAAGTGATTTGTCCATAATTGTTCATTGCTGACGTGACAAATACTTCGGATTGTGCTAGATATTGATCCACTTCTACTCCAATCAAAACCGTATCAAACTCCTCTGCAACAAGGATTGCAGATTCTACTCCTGCTCCGATAACAGGAAAAACAATTTCTACTCCTGAAGTTGCCCAATTTGACAACCTATTATCCAACTGCTCAGATGCTTCAAATGCATTCGCATAATAATAGTTGATATGGACATCGCCAGCAGTAAGTCCAAGTTCATTTGCGGCATATTCTGCACCTTGAATAAAACCATAGCCATATTGCATAATGATTGGAATTGCCATTCCTCCAACAAAACCAAGATTACGATAACCTTCCATAACGGCAGCGTATCCAGCAAGAAACGCTGCTTCCTCTGCCTTAAAAGTTACAGCTACTGTATTCGCACTAATTGTGTAGTCAGTATAGGCTTCGTTATGTGGTTGTCCATCGACTAATAGAAATGAAATATCTGGATACTCAGTTTGAAGGTTGTATACGGCTACTTCATATAAGTAGCCGACACAGATAACGATTTTAGCTCCCATGGAAATGGCAAACTCGATCGCTATTTCTCTTGAGTCGTTGGTTTCTTCAAATGGTAAATAAAAACTATAAGATAAGTCCTGTTCTTCTGAAAAACCCATTACCGCTGCTAAAATATAAGCGCTCATGGTTGAATCAGACACACCGGTATAACTAAACATAATAGCAATTTCAGCTGAAAGATTGACATAATCAGGTGAAATAACGATATCGTGAGAAGGCATTGTGTCCGGTAAATCCTCTTCCCAATCCAAAAAGAGGTAAGCCTCTGTATCTTCTAATGTTGGAACATCCACAGATGATAAATCATCTCCAAAATGAAAAGTAAAAGATTCCACTACTTCGCCTTCATAGTCTAAGTACTCAATCGAATAATTGATTTGTATCCATTTCGCATACAAGGTAGTGCTTTTATTAATCTCATCCAGTACAACTTCTTCTGTTAATTCAGAATCCAAATACCAACCATCAAATGCATACCCTTCTTTCGTTGGTTCAGGTAATGAGTTTGGGATATCATTTGATTCAAAAGCAACTGATTCTACTTCTATCCCTCCATTCGATTCAAATTGAATCTGAACTTCATTGGTACAAGCCACCAAAAACGTCAATAGAAAAACCAATAAAATGCCGTAAACCTTTTTCATAACTCTCCCCCGTTGTATCATGATTATTGCGTCGTCCTCAATTCTTTTTTCATGCGAATCGCAGTTTGATCATAAATGATTTTCTTTTTATTGTCGAATACAAATCCTTGAGATTCATA
>QKCT01000073.1 GCA_003245625.1 Bacillota bacterium
GTTAGAGAAAATGCTGAAGAAAAGACATATGATCCAATACTGCTTACCGAAGCAGGGATCGTGATCGTTTGTAAATTCTGAGCTCTATAAAAGGCAAAATCGCCAATGTTTTGCAAGGTGCTTGACGCACCAAAATCAACTGAATACAAAGATGTAGTATTTGCAAAAGCAGCGTAACCAATCGATTGCAAGGAATCAGGGATTGTAATCGATGATAATCGACTTGCATAGATAAATGCTTGAGAAGAAATGGACAATAGTCCTTCTGGTAAGGTTATAGAAGCTCTCTTTGTAAAAGCGAAGGCAAAAGGACCTACTTCTGTTACTGTAGGTAAAATCGTATAATCTGCAGTCAAGGCTGCTGGATTCGCAACAACAATGGTTCTTGCTTCATTGTAAATGACACCATCAACGCTATCGAAATAAGCGTTATTGGAGTCAACACTGAATTCCCGAATGGAAATACAACCGTAGAATGCAGAACCGTCCAAAGAACTGGTGTATTCTGGAATATCAAAACGGATTAAATTGACATCTTGCCAAAAAGCATTTTCACCGATGGTTTCAAGTTGAGAATCGGAAGGTATAATCACCGAACCTAACCGATAATCTCCAGCAAATGCATAAGGATCAATCGTCGTAACAGTTGCCGGTATTTCAATTTCCAATAATCTGGTGACATTTTGGAATGCTGCTTCATGAATCGTCACAAGATTAGCTGGCAAAGTGATTTGTCGAAGTTTCTGATTGTTATAGAATGCCCTCATCCCAATCGAAGTAACAGGGACACCTTCGATTTCATCCGGGATTACCAAATAACGCATTTTTCCATAATAACTATCAATTTGAATGGTTCCATCTGGTAAATATGAATACTGATATGGGATTCCTTCATCTTCATTCACCCAAGATGCATAAATCGTAATATCATTGGTAAAGTAGTCTACATAGTAATCGATCTCATTGGTTGTCTGAATATCAAAATACCAACCGTCGTAGACAACCATGGAACGTTCTGGTTCAGGGAATTCTTGAAGTGCTCGCCCAACAACGAAAACATGTGTTGTTGGATCCAATTCACTGGTTAGATAATCAAAAGTAACAGTTCCTTTTTCTTGACAGACAAGAGCGTCGATATCCAAAGCTCCAAAACCATAATACCAGTCAGCGCCTAGAGTGCCGAGATCAGCACTTGACGCTTCCAGCAAATCATCCATATATTCATATTCTGTCGTTCCATTCAAAGAAAGATATAAAGCAACAGCTCCAGATACGATTGGGGACGAAAAGGAGGTTCCTGTTGCATATTCATAGCCACCGCCCATTTGGGTTGTATAAACCGTTCCCGGAGCGACTAATTTAACATTTTCACCATAGTTGGAATAAGCTGCTAGTTCAAAGCTATTCATTGCTAGAGCACCAACACCGATTGCGTTTTCATCCGCTGCCGGATATGTCAAAGCGCTTGTCGCAAAGTTTCCTGCAGCAGCAATCGGGATAATATCGGAATCCACCGCTAATTGCAGCGCATCCGCAAATGGATTGTTGTTGGTGATACCAAATGACATATTAATTACATCAGCACCTTTTTCAATCGCATAATAGATTCCAAATACTAAATCGGACGATGCTAGGAAAGATCCGGTTGCATCGACATCGCATTTGATGACGAGCAGGGTTACTTCTGGTGCAACACCAATCACCCCTACTCCATCAAAAGAAGCCGCAATCGCTCCTGCGACGGCGGTACCATGTCCATATTCATCTTCAATATATTCAATCCCCACAAGATCATCAGATGCATTGTAGGATTCTTCGCTAATTTTACCAGTAAATTCGGAATGATCCGTATCGATACCAGTATCGATAATCGCTACAGTTATCCCAAGTCCTTTGGTTTGATTCCACGCATCTCCTACATTCATGTAAGAGTATTCGTTTTGAATCAGATAAGATGGATCTGTTATCGTATAATTTGGAGTGGAAGTTTCTACTTCTTCGGTTTGAACCAAATAATCGATTTCAAAATAAGAAGCATACTCTGGATGTTCTTTGTAAACATCGATGACAGAACTGCCTTCCGGTAATTTTAATACTCCATAAGAACGATCATCGGTGATCCGTAGCGTTCCCCCGAGGATTTCTTGGAGCGTGTTTGCATTGGATATACCAGTAGGGCTCAAAATCAACGAGCGATCGTTGTAGGTTCCTTTGGTATCTTCCAAGAGTTGTGCGGTTATGACTTGTTGCTGAATTGAGATCGGTTGCTCCAAGTTCATAAGAATAATAAAGGTGAAAATTGAAACAAAAGTCAAAAGCAGAAAACATTTCTTTTTCATAGTTGTCCCCCCGTCTACTTATAAAAATGCTCATTGGCATAGAAATGATTTGTGAGAATGATAAAGATTAATTCAGTATGAATCCTTTATTAAATTTATGATAAATCTATCGATATAAGATATATTTGTTTGGTGGTAACTCGATTCAGAAAACACTCGTTCACTATATTCTCTCATATTCTATCATATTCGACTTTTCTTGAATATGACAAAAATGTCTCATTTAAGAGACAATTGTTATATTTTATAGAACTTTATATGATTTATAGGATAAATTATCCTCAAATACAAAAAATAAATAAGAAAGAAGCATCTATTGTTTCTGCTTTTGATATTCCAATAATCCTTTTGTAACGATATTCATTGCCTTTTGGAGTTTCTCTGTATTCAATACAAAAGAAATTCTGCATTCATCCAGTCCCATACCAGGAGTGATATAAAAACCATAGGCAGGAGTAATTAAAACGGTTTCTCCATTTTGTTCGAAATCTGTTAGCAGCCATTTCGCAAAATCCTCCATACTCTTGACAGGGAATTTTGCGATGACATAAAAAGCACCTTGCGGTTTTGAACAACAGACTCCTTCTACCTGATTCAAAGCATCGATGATAACATTTCTTCTTGCTTCATATTCTTGTTTCATTTCTTGGATATAGGTTCGATCCATTCGATAAAGTGCAACTGCACCATATTGTTCCAAAGTCGCTACACTTAGTCTGGATTGACACAATTTACTGATAGATTCGATGAGGTTTTTGTTTTTGGAGCAAACACAACCGATTCGAAGTCCACAAGCACTATAGCGTTTGGAGACGCTATCGAT
>QKCT01000028.1 GCA_003245625.1 Bacillota bacterium
AAAAAACAGTATTAGACTGTTTTTGTTTTTTTTGTATAAATGTTCGTTTTTTGGTTTGAAAGGATTCGCTGCTTTCAAATGCAGGTAGTCCATCCGGAACAAACCGGTTAACACCATTTAACATAGTACACCTTATTTGATATTGAATTTCTTAGCTTTTTCTAAGATTCTTTCTGCTTTTAAAATCAAAGGCTTGTCTATCATTTTTCCTCTATAAGAAAAAGCGCCTTTACCAGTATTTTCTTCTTTTGCTGCTAATACACCATTCGCCCATTCAATCTCTTTTTGAGACGGAGAGAAAATTTCGTTAATCACTTCTAATTGGCTTGGATGAATGGCTGTCTTTGCTTTCATACCCATGCTTTTTGCTATCAAACAATCTTCTCTTAATAATGCTTCGTTATCAATATTAGTATTTGGAGTATCAATCGGCAGAATATGACAAGCTGTAGAGGCAAAAACAACTCTTGATCGAGCAAATGCTATTTCATTCCCTTGATTCGAACGATCGATTTCGATTTCTGAAGCTAAATCTTCTGCACCCAAGAGAATTCCATCAACTCTACAATGCTTTGCTATTTTATAAATCTCAATGATTGACTTTGTTGTTTCAGCCAAAGCTAAAACCTTTACAGTAGGCAGTTCGTACTTTGTTTCAAATTCATTTAATTTTTCTTCCAAAATATGAAGCGAATCGACTCCTGCTTTTGGTAATAAAATGTAGTCCACTTTTTTGGATAAAATCAATTCAAGATCCATCTCAAAAAACGATGTATCAACAGGGTTTATGCGAAGCACAACGAAAGAAGGTTGAGTTTTAGATTCGACCAAGTAGTTTTTAACTAATTGTCTGGCATTATCTTTTTCTAATACGTCCACAGAATCTTCCAAATCGAAAATGATTGCATCAGCTGGAAAGATATCCGCATTTTGAATCATCGATGGATTATTCCCTGGAATAAATAACAGTGATCGAAACATATTACTTCATCCTTTTAATCGCGCTGATTAATCTTGATTTAATCGTATAATCCAACGCTCCCTTATCTTCGACAACAACAATGACATTGTTGACATTCATTTCTTTCAATGTTTCCTCAACGGTTGCTTTGATTTGATCGTAAAAGAATGCGGCAACAATACTATCAATGATAATATCCGTTTTGTCGCTTTCCTTCACTGTAACAAAGCAATCATTTGAATCTTTGCTTCCTGCTGTTCCTACTTTCATATTACCTCCTATTGGTTCTAGCTAATATGCGATTCATCTCATTTCTTACAATCATATATCCAGCATCGACACCCATTCCAGGTTTTGCTAGGCATTGGGTCGCCTTACATGCGACTGCGATATTTGTGGACACCTCTGAGGATATATTGGTTTCATTACAGGTTCCACCGCAATAACTCCCAATCCCAACTTTATTGCAATACAGAATCGCTTCAATGACATTATTTACTCCACCAAGATCAGGCGTCTTAATCTGTAACATATGTCCGGCTTTCTCATTTGCGAAATCGATGATGTCTTCTAATGTATTGCACCATTCATCAGCTACAATCTCCAAAGAGGAACCCAATTTGTCAAGTTCTTCTGTGATTGTTTTCAAGTAATAAATGGTTTCTTCTTTGTTTCCGGCATCAATTGGACCTTCAATTCGAATATGCAACGGTTTTGCAGCTTCTTCGACTTTCAGCAAGTATTCCACAATGCGATCAATGTCATTTTGAAAAGCAATTCCGATGGTGCCATATACATCAATGTGCAAAACAGGTTGATAATCTTCTCTTTGTTTGTGGGTGTTGATCCGATTTTTCAACCACTCAATATATCGAAGTAAGATTTCACCGTCGACACCAAGTTTACTATCGACATTATTAATCAATGCGTGAGGCAAAACATCGGCTTCCTTTAAAATCATCTTGTCTACATTGGTATAACGATCATCACCACTTTGAGTAAAGATTGCGACAGGTTCGTATGTTTGATCCTCAATCCCGTACTCTTTGCGTACAACTTCAGCCATTGTCATTCCATAATAGACAGCTGTTGCACTTAACAACGCTTGTGTTAGACCATATCTGATTGCCGTATGAAGTCGATTTCCATTCACCAACATTTTATCATATTTTTGCGCTAATGTCTTGAAGTTGTCAATCGTTTCTCCAATCAATTGCGGTTTGATATAAGTTTCAATAAACGGAATATATTCATCTGCTAAAAACAATGGATCTCTTCCACCGGTACCGGAGTATTGTACTGCTGCACAATCTCCAAATCCTACAGCTCCGTTTTCTAGAACCAATTGAAGCGAGATGGCTTCTCCTTTTTGACGAATGGACGTGAATCCCGGAATTACGGGATCTCCTAGATAGAGAAAGCCATCATTGATGGCTCCGTTTTTTATCGCTTTTTGATCATCGAAGAAAAAGCCTGTATATGATTTTGAAATAATGACATCTTTAATTTTCATTTTGTATTTATCTCCTAAGGTCTACCAATCAATTTTCCTTTACTAACGGAATAGACATCATCTACCGTCATTTGGAAGGATACTTTGCGCTGTTCTGACTTCGCTCTTTCTAAAATCTTCTTCTTATGAAATTCTTTGATTTCTTCATCAAAACCAAGGTTACCAAATTCTAGAATGCGAATCATTCCCTCATTATCTCTTGCCGGAAGAACCATGCCTGCATTGTATTTACTTGGTGCAAATGGAATATCCAATAACCCTTGCTTAAACGCCAAGACAGTTCCGACTGCCAAGTCGCCCTCTCCAACTTCCAATACAACATTCATCAAACAATCGACTTCTTTTCGAATTTGCCGAATCTCATGTGCTAAGCAGTCGCTATCTACCATGACTTGGTCTCTTAACATATTGACAATAAATTTCGATGCTTTCACACCTAAACCATTCGCTTCTTTGGTCGGAATGCCAATCGATTCATGTGGTGACTTCGAAATCAATTTTGTTGATTTTGATAATGCAGCAACAGTAGAACTATAGGATATCAAAGCCATCGCTTCCGCTTCGTCTTGTGGGAATCCACCCATCCATTGATGGAATACTGTTGATATTTCCATATCTTTATATCCAAACTTGTCAAGATACTCAACAGTTTGATAGTATAAAGATTTGATGGCCGCAACATCTTGAATTAAGTTACCGCCCATCCCATAACCAACTGTAATGTTTTTAACACCTTGCTCAGCAGCTAATAACGCTTCAATAATCATAACTGTATTGGAAATACAAGGAGGAACTAATGTTCCTGTCAATGGTCCGAACGGTTCTCGGTTAATACGAATCCCACGTTCTTCATAGTATCCGACAAGACGATCAACGTATTGCCAGTTTTTAATGGATACTTCAAGAGGAACCGATTTTGCATATGGAATATTATAAGAAATTCCTCCACCTTCATTAGAAGTCCATCCGGCAGCGTGAATTATTTCTGATAATAATCTTGCATCCGGGGTTCCATGACGAGCCTCAATTGGAACATTCACAGATTCAAACACTCTTTTGCAATTCTTAACTCCGTGATTTACAACTGGAAATCCATTTAATAGAGCACGATGCTTCTCGATACTTTCATCCAATCCTTTTTGAGCTTCATTGTATCTATTTTGACGGGTGTAACTATCAATTGTGGATGGCACAAAATCCGCTCCACATTCTTCCAAATATTGTAATAACTTGATATGTTCTTCCAGTTCTGGCACTCCTGCACGCGGTTGAACCATTGTAACGTTGTTTTGTTTTGCCAGATTTAATTTTAAAGCAAAATTCTTATGGTCGGGTACTTGTTTCAAGTACTCGACTGCTTTTGTCAAATCCAATTCATTGTCTTTTCCTGTTACCCAACCGGATAACACTTCTTTTCTGATGGAAAGAAATTCAGCTTCTGTTAGCTTTTTGTTTTTCAGGTCCATGGTTTCATCCTTTAAATTTCAACAATATATTTTTTCATGATTCTAAGTGCTAAATACGGATTTTTTTGTTTCAAAAGCCCCATCGCTGCTAAGATGTATTTCTGATCAACGAGAAACAAAGGATCTTGCGGTCTTAATTCGGTTGGATTGTGCAAAATATTAGTTGTTCTTCTTAATATATTCTCTTTATCGTTAGAATTGATGATGACTCCTCCGGTTCCGATAACGTATTTTATATCGGTTAAGTCTTTTCCGGTTTGATTGTATACTTTTCCCATTGGTGTGTAGACTTCCTCAATTCGACCCACATGTCGATGCATCGCACGATAAGCACATACTTCCGCAAGGAATTGATCGATGAATTCATCATGTGCATTTTGGGGAAGACTCTTTACATCATTGTAGCGTTTCTGAACTTCTTCTTCGATATCCACATTTTTTTCTTTGTTAATGAATTCGATTTCTTGTTGGCTCAACGACTTAATGATTCCCGGTGCGGAATATCTCATTCCCAAATCGCCCTCAACAGTACGCTTTGCGAATGGCTCTTCCAAGCCAGATACGATTACATCGCTTCTTCTTGATACGGAGCAAATAGAATACATATCAGTAGTTGCTCCTCCGATATCCAAGACAACGATATCTCCCAAGCCGGATTCATCTAAATATCCTTCAGATAATAATTTTGCTGCTTCTAATACAGCATTCGGTGTTGGCAAGATTACCGCATCGATCTCTGATTCGATTGCTTTAATCCCTTTTGCCTCGATAATCTTATCTAAAAAGATTTGTCGAATCATATCGCGAGCTGGATCGATATTCATAACATTAACTTTTGGCATAACATTATCGCAAATATATCCGTCCATCCCGTACTGTTCAAAGGTATCACGAATTTCATCTTGAGCGGATTTATTTCCAGCATAGATAATCGGAATATGAATTCCCATCTCACCCAAAAGATTGGCATTGAAAAGGACGCATTCGGAATTTCCTCCGTCAGCGCCACCGGCTAATAGGATAATATCGATTTTACGATCGATAATTTGTTGAATTTCGGATTTATTGATATGATGAGAAAATACTAGATCAACCTTCGCTCCTGCACCAAGACAGACACGTTTTGCAGCTTCAACTGTAAGCTCCTCAACGAGACCAATAGCGGCCATTTTAAGGCCGCCAGCAGCTGATGAACAAGCAATAACCTGTTCAAATTCTATGGGTGATCCGATTTTCATAAAAAGTCGGTTCAATGCTTCATGATATCCGGCTCTTATATCTGTGTCGACTGTAGTAAAATACGAAGCAGTCTCTATAATATCTTCTGCCTCCGTATCGATCGCACATAATTTAGTGAAAGTTGACCCGAAATCAATCAGCAAATAGTTTGCCATACTATTCTCCTAAATCTTCTCGTATATCTTTTAAAGCATCGTCTATCGGTGTACCAGGAGGATAGACTCTGTTAAATCCCATTTCGAGGAATCTTGTCTTTACTTCCGAAAAATCTTGTTTTCCGACAACAATATTTCCTCCGACATATAAACAGATGTCCGCAATTCCTGCTTCAATACATTTTTCTCTCATGCCTCGGCAATCAATCTCGCCATGGCCGTATAAGGAAGAAACCAAGATCAAATCCGCTGCGGTTTCAATAGCGGCATTGATAAAATCTTCTTGTGACGATAAGACACCTATGTTCACCACATGGTAACCGGCGTTGCTGAGGGTGAATTCGATTATCTTGTTCCCTACAGCATGCACATCGGCGCCAATCACGCCTATCACTATTGTTTTCAAAGTGTTCTCCTTGCTTTTGTAAGCGCTTGTATTATGTGTATCATTATAACATAGTAACTATAACTTTTAAAGGTTAATTTACCTCGGTTTATAATCTTTTTAATCGATGAACTTTTATACGTTCCAAGATAAAACAAAGAGGTAATCACTGAGGCGATTGATATAACTTTGAACAACTGCCAAATCTTCTCGTTCATGTACATTGATATATTCTGTCAATCGACGTTCCGCTCGCCTAGCAATGGTTCTACAAACATCCAAATATGCTCCATTCAAGCTTTTCTCTGATCCCGGTAATGCAAATCGAGGTTCCAATGGATGAAGATCTAACATCTCTTGCATTTTGTTCTCGAGCCATAATACTACTTCTGGACGTAATTGTTCCAATCTTGCATAAATCTCTGAATTTGGATCTGTTGCAATCAAAGAATTAAGTTGTTGCAACACTTTTTGGATTTCTAGAATATCATCTCGTTTCACAAAGTGATATGCCAACCCTAAATTGGAACTCAACTCATCAATGGTTCCTAACGTTTCAAATAAAATATCATTCTTTGAAAAACTCCTGCTACTATAATCCTTCGCGTTTCCTTTGTCGCCTTTTTTGCTAGAAATCTGTTGTACTTTCTTGATATCCATACTAACACCTCTTTATTGTTTTCTTTTTATCAGTTCGGTAATAGCAAAAGTTGCTACATCTTCTGCAAAACTTCCAGGTCCGAACCCTGCATCATAGCCTAATTCTTTTGCTAATTCATGAGTGATTCTTGCGCCACCGGCAATTAAAATGACTTTCTCTCTTAGTTTTTCAGCTTCCAATAATTCAACCAATTCCACAAGATTCTTAAGGTGGACATCTTTTTGTGTAACGGTTTGTGAAACCAACAGCACATCGGCGTTTTTTTCTCTCGCGATACGAACAAACTCTTCATTTTGTACTTGAGAACCAAGATTATATGCTTGTATTCCTTGATATCGTTCTAAGCCATAATGACCAGCAAACCCCTTCATATTCATGATAGCATCAATCCCAACTGTATGTGCATCTGTTCCTGTTGAAGCCCCTACGAAGATAATCTCACGATCAAATTCTTGCTCGATTATCTTCTCTAGTTCTTTTCTAGATAACGCTTTTGTTGTAATTTCTTCCACATGAATGGAATCAAAATCAATTTCTTTCCCAAATGACCCATACAGGATATAGAAACTAAAGCCATTCTCGATGGATTCAGCGTGTACAACAGCTGGATCCAAAAGACCCATCGATTTTGCTATTTGCTTTGCAGCGGCGATTCCTTTTTGATTCTTTTCAATGGGTAATGTGAAACTTACTTGGACTTTGCCATCATTTAAAGTATCTCCATAAGGTTTAATCTTCATTGAATGACGCCTCCAATCTATCGCTTATTACATTGAAATAATTCTGTGACTTCAAAAATACTCCATCCAATCCTTTTCCGCCATTGATTGGTCTTTTTGTATCGGCGAACACGCCCTCCGCAAGACTTTCAAACATTCCTTTTTCTTTAATCTGTTTTAAAAGAACCAATGCTTCTTTCAATACCGATTGTGCTCTCGTTTGAATCAAGCCATCTTCTTTAAATGTTATTTCAGAACCAAGATCTTTCATTGCGCTTTGAATCATCTTTGCATTCTTAATCGCTAGATAACGATCACTCATAAATGGAGTGTGAATCGCTTCGGTCATCATGCCAAGAAGATGAATGGTTTGATCCGTCATCGTCGTGACCATGTTAAACATTGCATTCTGTTGATATGCCCGAAAAATGTTACCGTTAATATGTTTTGTCGGAGGCATATATTTCAAAGGTGCATTCGGGAAAATCTCTCTTGCCATTTGAGCTTGTGCAAGTTCATATAAAAAGCTATTTTCAATATCCGGGCTAATCTCAAAGGCATGGCCAAGACCCATCAATTCTTCTTTTAAGTGTGCTCGTTTGGCAAACGCTTCGTTGATGAATTGTGAAGCTAGAACAGTGTGAGCTTCGGTTAATGCATCACTAGTAGTCAAGTAATTATCTTCCCCTGTATTGATAATGATGCCGGAGTAGGCATTGATTAACCGAGAAAAGTATTGATCTACAAAAGTTCTTTTCATATTGATATCTCGGAAGATGATGCCATACATACTATCATTCAATAAAACATCCAAGCGTTCTAAAGCACCCATAGCTGCTATTTCTGGCATGCACAATCCAGAAGCGTAATTCACAAGTTTAATATATCGCTTTTCTTCTTCAGATACCTTATCTAAAGCAGCTCTCATAATTCGAAAGTTCTCTTGAGTGGCAAACGTGCCACCGAATCCTTCTGTCGTTTTTCCATATGGAACAAAATCTAGCAGGGATTGTCCTGTGGAACGAATAACTGCAATGATATCTGCCCCTGCTTTCGCTGCGGCGATTGCTTGAACAACATCCTCATCAATATTTCCGGTAGCGACGATAACATAGAGATCCGTTGTCCCTCGATTGTACTCGGTTAGATAGGTATTACGTTTTCTTTTGTTTTCGATTATTCGGTTCAAGTGTTCATCGATGTATGGTTGAAGAATCTTGATTGCTTCCTCTTTTTTAACAAGAGGATAATCACATATAGAATCAGAAGAAAGTGAATAATGATGTAAGAATTTGGCAAGGTTACCATCGTATTCCTTGAGAGCGCTCGCCAAATAGATGGATGCACCTAGCTCGATTTCACCATACTTTTTGATATCTTCAATGATACGGTTCGGTAATGGAATTCCTAATTCATCCACACCATCGACACCAAGAAGTCGCAATACACTTCTCTCAACAGAAACGGTGCTATGTTCATTTATAAAAGACTGAACTTGATCAGCGATTTCAGAAGCGAGATCTCTACAGTCATTAATTTGAGTCGAATCAAGATTAAGTTTATTCATCACATTCTTCCTTCCTAACATTAAAGACCCTCATGCCAATGCTTTGTTCCAAAGAGTCTTTAAACTGTTGATCATTAAATCGATATCCTTTTGGACTATATGGGTTATAGCATACAGCTACTAGATTCATCGGTTTTAAGGTATATACGTTTTTTACTAATTTGGATAGTCGTTTCATATTCAAATCACTCAGTTGAATGTTCATTGGCGTTTCAACAATAATACCTTCTAGCTTCAATCGATTCGACACCATATATTCAATGAGTTCATTTGGTAAAGAATTAGATACGTACAAAAAACGGTACTTTTTATTTTCGTCGGAAAATATTTTCTCGGTCATTCCGAGTATCGATTTTGAGTTGAATTCTTGAAAGTTTTGAGAGTCATTAAACAGACAGATTTGATCTCTATTTTCCAAGAATTCAACATCAAATAACGGTCTTTTTATGGAAAATTTATTAACAATAGCTTTTGCGTCTTCCACGACAATATCTATATTTTGATGATAATTTGAACCAATTACAAGAACAGTAGCTTCTGATATTCTAGCGAAACCGTGTCGAAAAAAAGCTCCATCAACAAATACTTTTTCAGGGTTTTGACTTTCCAGTAGAGAAACAACATATTCCATTTCTGAAATGATGGATGGCCCCGCAATTAAGGCATTTCCATGTTCCTTAACTTTGCATATAACAACCTCTCCTATCGAAGTTCTAATGCCAGTTTCCATCAAAATCTCATAACTTGCTTCCCATTCTTTTAGTGTACCATAGGCGGTTGCAACAGTAGTACCCGACTTCACAAAGATCCTTGGTTTTTCCATCAGTGTTACCTGATCGATTTTTTCACCATCTAAACCAATCGAAGTGATTGCAACCGATACCCCCTCCATGTCCTCTAAAATGGAATTAATCACCGTTGTCTTGCCTGCGTTTTTGGAATTTCCGATAAAACTTATTACTTTGTAGGGTTTTAGAATATCGACTAATTCTTTGATTTTCGATTCCTTCTTTCCAAATTGCTTGGTTCGATTGAAATTCGTTTTCCCGCTAGTAAAGAACCTACTCCTTTACTGATATCAATGTCTTCTTGGGATGGTTTTTCAAATCCAGGTTCCGTATAGGTAGAGATGACACCTTCATAATTTCTCAAAACCACTTTACCAGGAGCTTGTGAGATCACATAATTCGGCATCACCGGAATCTTGCCCCCCCCACCTGGTGCATCAACAACGAAAGTAGGAACACAGTATCCTGAAGTGTGACCGCGAAGACCTTCAATGATTTCAATCCCCTTCGATACCGGAGTTCGAAAATGTTCAATACCTTGTGATAAATCACATTGATAAATATAATAAGGACGAACACGAATATATGCAAGTGAATGAACTAATTTTTTCATTATTGAAACGGAGTCATTCACTCCTTTTAGCAATACTGATTGATTGCCAAGAGGAATTCCGGCATTCGCCAATCGATCGATTGCCGCTTTACTTTCTGATGTAATTTCATCATAGTGATTGAAGTGAGTGTTGACCCAAATAGGATGATACTTCTTCAACATATCTACGAGTTCTTGAGTAATCCTTTGAGGCATTACGACTGGTGTTCTTGTTCCAATCCGAATAATTTCAACATGATCAATCTGACGCAATCTTCGGATAATGTCTTCCAGTATTTCATCACTGACTAATAATGCATCTCCACCAGACAATAAGACATCTCGAATTTCTGGATGATCTGCGATATAGTCAATCGCTAATGAAATTCGATCTTGAGGCATTGCTTTATCATGATGACCAGCGAACCTTCTTCTTGTACAATGTCTACAATACATCGCACACATATCCGTGATTAAGAATAATACTCTATCCGGATAACGGTGTGTTAAACCAGGTACCGGAGAATCGATATCTTCAGCCAACGGATCTTCCATATCGTGATTGGATATAAACAACTCATCTGTAACCGGGATTGCTTGTTTTCTAATGGGACAATTTGGATTGTCCGGATCAATTAAGCATAGATAATAAGGTGTTATCGACATACGAAACTTCAATAACAGCCCTTTGATTTCTTCTGTTTCTTGATCACTCATAGGCAAATACTTTCGTAAATCTTCCGCAAATCGAATACGATTGCGAACTTGCCAATGCCAATCATTCCAATCCTGATTAGATACATTTGGAAAATATTTTGCCTTTCGTTCTAAATAAAGATCGTTCGTTACTTTCATGATCATTCCTTCCCATATCTGTTAACGAACAGATTATACATTTCTTTGGATTCTCGGAGAATATTAAGCGTGATATCAGCATGATTTTTGGTGTAGCCATTTCCAATGATCATCAATGATTCCGCTGCGATTCCTTCCGCTCCCAGGGCTGCTTTCGTAAATGAAGTTGCCATACTAAAGAAATAGACAGTTCCTGTTGGTTTTGTAGGCAGAATCGATGCCATTTCTGTGTTTTGAACGTTGACAACATTGATTGTCACATCGACTCCCTCGTTATTTGTAACTTCCATGACCTTATGATAAATCTCCATAGGGTTCTTTGCGTCTGCGATGATGATCTCATCACACACGTTCAATCGTCTTAATTCTTCCATATGAGTGTCGTGATGAATAATTCCAATAACCTTCCCGTTTGGTCCTGCATTCTTTCTCGCTTGATATGCACAAAGGACACCGGATTTTCCAGCACATCCAAGAATCAAAACGGAATCATTCTCTTTGACAAGATGTTGAACTTGTGCTGGAGCTCCTGCTACATCCAATGCAGCCAAGGCGATTTTCGCCGGCATATCATCTGGTATCTTCGCAAAAATACCAGTTTCAAACAAAATTGCTTGGCCAACGATATCTACTTGGTCTTTTTCCATATGGATTGCTTTGATCTCATCAATTTTAAGTGGTGTTAACGAAAGAGAAACCAATGAAGCAATCTCGTCTCCAACTTGAATTTCTTTTTTGAGATTCTTACCGATTTCTTTCACCGTCCCTAAAAGCATACCGCCGCTACCAGTAACGGGATTTTGCATTTTTCCTCTTTGACCAACAATCTCAAGGATCATTTCTTTCATTTTATCCACGTCTTTATTACAGGCATTTTCAATCTGTGTAAAAGACGCAGAGTCGATGTTCAATGTTTTCACATC
>QKCT01000022.1 GCA_003245625.1 Bacillota bacterium
AGCGATTGTGCTTTTCCCTCGCGTTATCGGGGAATCCATCAAAAAGATACCGAAACGATTCAAAGACCTCTTTGGTGGTATTTTCGGATAATTCAAATCTCGCTTTTACAAAGGACACGCTAACCAGCGCGTCCTTTTTTGATTTAAAAACCATTTACCAGGTGGAAACGGCAAACTTCGCGACAAAAACGTATCAATTGCGAATGTAAAAAGATTGATTTTATCCATCATTTTTGGTATAATCTCTAAAGTGAGTTAAATGGAGGAATAAAAATGATAATTGACAAAATTAGTGGTTCAAAAGTTACATTTGAAGTCACTGTATCAAAAGATCTCTTCGAACATGGATTAGATCATGCTTTTGAAGAAGTAAACAAAGACGTAGAAATCAAAGGATTCCGTAAAGGAAAAGCACCGAGAAACGTCTACGAAGCAAAATATGGAGTAGAATCCCTTTATGATGAAGCTATCCAACATGTATTACAAGAAACTTATTACAACGCAGTTGTAGAAAACAATATCGAAGTAGTTGCTCAACCAAGCATCGATTTGGACGTAACGAAAATCAAACGCGGGGAAGATTTCACATATCGCGTAACGGTTGCCGTAAAACCAGAAGTTGTTTTAGGCGAATACAAAGGATTAGAAGTTAGTGTGATTCCGGTTGAGGTCAGCGATTTCGAAGTCGATTCAGAAGTTACAAAGAAATTAGACCAACATGCTGAAATGATCCTAAAAGAAGAAGGAACGTTGGAAAATGGTGATACCGCTGTATTTGATTTCTCAGGATCAGTAGATGGCGTTTTATTTGACGGTGGAACAGCAGAAAACTATGAATTAGTCATCGGTTCTGGTCAATTCATTCCTGGATTCGAAGAACAAATGATTGGGATGAAATCCGAAGAAGAAAAAGACGTTAAAGTCACTTTCCCTGAAGACTATCATGAAAAATCACTTGCTGGTAAAGAAGCTGTATTTGCTGTAAAACTTCATGAAATCAAAGTTCGTCAAATTCCAGAATTAAATGAAGAATTCATTACCGAATTAAACGATGAAACAATCAAAACAGTAGAAGATTTCAAAAACAAAATCAAAGAAGAAATCAAAACATCGAAAGAATCTCAAAACAAAAATCATATCCGTACTTCTGTTATCAAAAAAGCGATTGAAAATGCGACATTTGAATTACCAGAAGAAATGATTTTAGAAGAAGCAAATCGTTCTTTAGATCAAACAAAACAACAAATTCAACAATATGGATTGGACTACAATACCTACCTTCAATACATGGGCAAAACAGAAGAAGAATTGAAGGAAGAATTGAAAGTTCAAGCAAAGAAAACATTAGATGAACAACTCGTAATCGAAGCGATTGCGAAGGCGGAAAACATCCAACCTTCCGAAGAAGAAATTGCAGCGAAATACGATGAAATCACCGAACAATACAAAGCACAAAATGTGACTTTGGACCAAGTGAAAGCAGCGATTCCAGTATCCGCAATCACTTCCGAAATCGCTTATCAAAAAGCCTTGGATTTCATCCTAGACGAAGCGAAAGTCACAGAATAAGTCCCAAATCATCACGAAAAATTCATATAGAAAAGGCCTAATTCAAAGAAAGCATGTCTTTCATCAATTCATTAGGTTTTTTTTATCAATTATGATACAATTATTATGAAGTATTTGAAACAAAAACAGAGGTGAATCTATGTACAATTTGACCAAAGTATTCTCCGATTGTTTACCGGTAATTCCAATCCGTGGTGTTATCTTTCTTCCAGGAGCTGACGTTAGAGTTGAAGTCGGAAGAGAGTTCTCCAAACAAGCAGTGTTTGAAGCCGAATCCAATCGTGATGGATACGTAGTCCTAGCATTTCAAAAAGACCCGGATGTTCTCGAACCGGAATTTATCGACTTTCATGAAGTCGGTCTTTTGGCGAGAATTTCTGTCAAAATAAAATTACCGAACGGTAATTACAAAATCAAATTTGAACCATTGATTCGTGCGAAGTTCAACGATGTCGTCGCGAAAGAACCATTCTACTTAATCGATTTTACATCGATGGTATTGGAACCGGAAAACTTAGATGAAGAACAGGTTTTATTAAAAATGGTTTCCAAGGAAGTGATGGAAAGCGCAAACTTCTTATTCCGCGACTCAAAAGTCGTTTTGAACGCCTTAAAAGGCGGAATCACTTCCGATAAATTATGTGATTTAGTTGCATCGGAAATTCGCATTCCAGAAAATGATCGAATCAAGTATCTTTTGACCAACTCGATTAACCAACGTCTTCAATATTTGTTGGAAGACATCCAAAAAGAGAAGAATCTTCAATCGATTGAAACGAAAATCAATGAATCCGTTCGAAAATCCGCTGATCAAAATCAAAAGGAATACTACCTAAGAGAAAAGATGCGGGCAATCCAAGAAGAACTGGGAGATTCCAAACAGGATGATGCCAAGAAATTATTGGATATGATTGAAGAAAGCGATATGCCACCAGCAGTCAAAGAAAAAGCATTGAAAGAACTCAAACGTTATGAGTACTTACAACCTGCATCTTCGGAATCGTCTGTTGTAAGAACATATTTAGAAACCTTGATATCGATTCCTTGGTCAAAACAAACCGAAGATGAATCGGATATCAATGTGGCAATTGAAAAATTAGAATCATCGCACTTCGGTCTTGAAAAAGTCAAAGAGCGTATTATTGAATATCTATCTGTCAAAATGTTGACTGGAAAGAACCCTCAAACAATCTTATGCTTATCCGGACCTCCTGGGGTCGGGAAAACATCTCTAGCAAAATCCATCGCAGTTGCATTGAACCGGGAATTCGTGAAAACATCACTTGGTGGTGTACACGATGAAGCTGAAATTCGTGGACACAGAAGAACCTATGTCGGTGCTTTGCCTGGTCGCATCATCAATGGTATGATCAAAGCAAAAGTAACCAATCCTGTTTTCTTGATCGATGAAATTGATAAGCTAGTAGTAAATGAAAGAAACGATCCATCCAGCGCTTTGCTCGAAGTCTTGGATCCGGAACAAAATACATTCTTCTCTGACCACTATGTAGAAGAAGATTATGATTTATCGAAAGTGTTATTTATTACGACTGCGAACTATTTGCAGAATATTCCTGCTCCTCTTCGCGATCGGATGGAAGTCATCGAATTAAGTTCCTATACGGAGATTGAAAAATTCTACATTGCGCGCAATTTCTTGGTTAAAAAACAAGTTACCAACCATGGACTGGATGAAGATAAATTCCAAATCACAGATGGCGCAATCAAAGAAATCATTACTGATTACACGAGAGAAGCCGGAGTTCGTCAATTAGAACGGATGTTAGGATCCATCGTACGAAAAGCAATTAAAGAGATTTTAGTTAAGAACATGGATGTCGTCAAAGTTACCAAAGACAATCTTCATAAATATCTTGGTAAGCGTCTCTTTAAAAACAATCAAGTCTTGAAGAAAGACATGATTGGTGTCGTGACCGGATTGGCATTTACACAAGCCGGGGGAGACACTCTTGAAGTAGAAGCAACCTATTATGAAGGCAACAACAAACTCATCCTTACCGGTAATTTAGGTGATGTTATGAAAGAATCCGCAATGGCTGCTTTATCGTATGTCAAGACGAACGCGGATAAACTAGGAATTAAAAAAGAAGTGTTAGAAAAGAATGACTTCCACATTCACGTTCCTGAAGGAGCAATTCCCAAAGATGGCCCTTCGGCTGGTGTGACCATTGCGACCGCTTTGGTATCCAGTTTGTCGGAACGCAAGGTTAGTCGGTTTGTTGGTATGACCGGTGAAATCACCTTGAATGGACGAGTCTTACCAATCGGTGGACTCAAAGAAAAAGCAATCGCTGCCTCGAGACGAGGGTTAAAAGAAATCGTCATTCCATTGGAAAATGAAAAGGATGTCGAAGATATACCAAAAGAAGTACGAGACAAATTGACAATACACTATGCTACAAAAATCGATGATGTATTGGAGATTGCACTAATCAATTAGTATCGGCTATCCAAATTGGATAGCTTTTTACTGTGTGGGAGAAGACAATGAAGAAATTACTGGGATGGTTAAGAAATCGGGTACAATTTTTTCGCGACCTAGTTGCAACCGATCGGTACCTTGAGTTTCTATTAGGGGAATTCTTGGATTTTTTGTTGTCGATGAGTGTTCGTAAATGGATTTTTGCGGTTCTCTCTATGATATTGCTTGGGACAAGCGTTACTTTGATTTATCACACGAATCTAGGGATGTCTGCTTGGGATGCAGTAACTGTCAACCTGGTGAACAATACATCGATGGAATTTCGACATGCAAATCCCTTGATTGCCTTAGTGCTCATGACAATTGTACATATCATTCAAAAAAAGGTACCCTCACTCATGTTTTTCTTCCCGCTCTTCGTATCATTCCTTATTGGTGTAGTGATTGATAAAGAGAGTGAGTTTTTGCCATCGGTGGCATCTTTATCGATTGTGTTCAACTTGCTCTATTTATTGATTGCCAGTATCCTCGTTGGATTTGGACTAAACTTGATGATTTACATTCAATTCCCACTACCTGCCATCGATCAGTTTTGTCATACGATGGCTAAAACCTTTCATTTAACATTCGGTCAAGGCAAGTACTTAGGCGAAATTACCGCTATTCTTGGATCGATTGGATTAGGATTGATATATCATACACAAAGTGAATATTTCTATCTTGGATTTACTACAATTTACTATGCGCTTGCTTTAGGGTTTGTAATTGATCTAATTCGCAATCCATTTTACCGTTTTCTGGGAATTCAAACCTTCCAACTTTATGCAGATAACCTACTCGAAGAAGACATCAATCACGAACACATCGTGCAAGCTTCAAGGGCAATTATTCTCAACAAAGGAAAATTATTAATCCTTCATTACAAAGAAGAGGACTTCTATTTGTTACCAGGTGGAACAAGAGAGAAAAGAGAGCGATTAGAACATTGTTTGAAACGTGAAATCATGGAGGAGACAGGTCTAAAAATAAAAGTCAAAGAAGAACACTTGATCATCAAGGAATATCATCCGGATATTACATTTGAAAACCATTATTTTATGACGAAGTTAAGTTCCGATAAAGTCTACACGAAAAAGATAGCTCAAACAGAACAAGAGAAACAAGCTGAAATTGAAATCAAATGGATTGATGTCAAAGACGTACTAAGTTTATTCGCATCCCATGATACAGATTCCGGAAAAGGAATGCATCTCATGGAAAGGGAGTTCATCGCACTGTCATCCATTTTATAGGAGTAATGCATGAAAGTCACAGCGAACATTCTGCTTAATTACATCAGATGTCGTCGTTTTGCGAGTCTGAATGATCCGGAAAACGAATTCGATTATGAATATAGCGATATCTCATCGAAAGCCTTTTATCAGGCCTTTTTCCAGACATTTGCTGCACTTTATTTGGAGCAGAAAGTCCCCTATTCAACTCAAGTTTCTGAAAGTTTTGATTTTCATCCTGAAATTGAACTTTTTGAGACCTTTGATTATATGACTGAGGTAAATGGAGAGACTATTATATATCATCTCATTCCCTCCACATCAAAAGAATATTTGCGCATGAAATATCCAGTCAACAAACACAAATATCAATTATTTGCAAAAACCAATGACAACCAATTTGAGATTGTTCCTTGTAAAAATGAAGAAGGAAAGAAACATTATCTGGAAAAACTTCAAAAACTTCAAAACAGAACCAATGATCTAGGAAGAAGTGTCTATCGTACACTTTTTAAACGATATGTCTATGAAGTTTCTACAGATGTAAAAAACGTGAAGGTTTTAGCTGTGTTTCTAAACTCAGAATATCAATTCAATGGAATAGAATACGATCCTAGTCTGTTTCACATCCTTGACTTCAATGCGTTATATCCAAGCATGAAAGAGACGTTTGAAGCGGATGTGTATCGCATGATTAATCATCTCGAACTTCGTGATTTCACGGCTTGTCCATTGGTGAAAAAAGAGTGTCGGAAGAACGACACATTTGAATGCAAATTTACTGGTTTTTGTTTTTCACATATTCCAAAGAACAATTCTATTCTAGACTATTTTAACTCTCATTTGGGATTTGATGAACCAAGTCCTGATGGAGATATTCATCACGATACTTATGAGTTAATCAATCAAGGAATGGTCGACATGCTTGATGTTCCGATTTCGTGGCTTAAGGATGAAAAACATTTGATGCAACGCTATTGTATCGAATCGGATTTTGTTTATGTCAACAAAGAAAAGATCGAAACAATCTTAAAGACTTTAACTTTTCCGCTAATCTATTTAGATTTTGAAGCACTCCCTTGTATTCTGCCTCGGTATGAGAAAGAAACACCATTCACTCAATCTGTTTTTCAATATTCGATTCACATTCAACATCAAGAACATCTCTTGGATAAAAATGGCAAAGACCACTATGAGTTTCTTGCCAATCCAGCCATTGATAATCGACGAGAATTAGTCCAAAGTATGATCCGAATCATCAATCAATATCAAGGGTCTGTTATTGTTTATCATAAAACCTTTGAGGAACAAAGACTCAAAGAACTTCAAAACGTATATCCGGAGTATCAGTCTGAACTTCAACAAATCATCGATCGTTTGTTTGATTTGATGGATGTAGTGAAGAACGATAAGAAATTCTTCTTAGAGCACGAATTCAGCGAATTTGAAGCCAATCGATACAATTTCTACAGTCCAATCCTATCCGGTTCTTATTCTTTGAAAAAAGTGATTCAGGTGTTTCATGATAACGCCTATGAAAACTTGAATATTCAAAATGGAGTAGCTGCATATAATGCATTTATGAAACTCGAAACACTCGCACCAACCGATAGAGATAATACCGCAAATGATCTGCTAGAATATTGTAAACAAGACACCTATTCCATGTATGAAATTATCGAGGGATTGTACTCGTATCTAAGCCCGAATTTCTCGATACGATAATACTTGCATAACCATAGGTTATATGTTATAATACTAATCGCGCCTGGACCTGGAATCAGAGACACTCCGACTCCCTTTTCGGATCTAAGGTAAGACATATTAAGGAGGAAACAAAAATGGCTTTAAGCAAAGACAGGATCAAAGAGATCGTCACCACTTATCAATTGAAAGAAGGAGACACTGGTTCTCCAGAAGTTCAAGTCGCTCTTTTAACAGAAGAAATCAACTTGTTAAACGAACATTTAAAAGTTCACAAACATGATTTCCATTCTAGAAGAGGGTTATTGATGAAAGTTGGTAAGAGAAGAAGCATGTTGAATTACTTGAAATCTCTCTCTTTAGAACGCTACGCTGATTTGATCAAAAAACTCGGTTTAAGACGCTAACAAAAAAGACAAGCACCCGTTCATTGGGTGCTTATTCTTTGTCAGCATATTTTTTATCAAAAAGCCCAAATATTATGATATAATATTTAAGTGAGATTTAATTCTGTATACTTACGAAATGAGGAAAATAAATGAAAAAAGTATTCAAGAAAGAGTTTTATGGAAAGGAATTTGTCATCGAAGTTGGTCATATGGCCAAACAAGCGACCGGATCCTGTTTGGTTCGCTATGGTGATACTGCTGTTTTATCCGCAGCTGTAGTCGGTAAAGAACCGTCAAAATCCGATTTCTTCCCATTGCTCGTAATTTACCAAGAAAAACTGTATTCTGCAGGTAAGATCCCGGGAGGGTTCCTAAGAAGAGAAGGAAGACCTACAGAACATGAGACATTGATCTCAAGAGCGATCGACAGACCTTTACGTCCGTTGTTTGACGAAGGATTCCGTTATGAAGTCCAAGTCATCAATACCGTATTATCTGCTGATCAGAACAATTCCCCTGAAATGAGCGCTATGTTAGGTGCTTCCCTGTCCTTAGGATTAGGTGGGATTCCATTCAATGGACCAATCGCTGGTGTTACCGTTGGTTTAAAAGATGGCAACTTCATCTTAAACCCTACTCCAGAAGATTTATTGGAATCTGACCTTGATTTAATGGTCGCGGGTACAAAAGATGCCATCAATATGGTAGAAGCAGGTGCGAAAGAGATTGATGAAGACACGATGTTAGATGCATTGATGTTTGCTCATGAAGCGATCAAAGAACTTGTCGCATTCCAAGAAGAAATCATTGCGGATTGCGCGAAACCTAAAATGGAAGTCACTCTGATCACCGTTCCGGAAGACATTCGCAAGGATGTAGTTGAACTCGAACAAGGACGTATCGTTAAAGCGGTTGTCGTAGAAGAAAAACTAGAACGTGCTGCAGCAATTGACGCTGTCGAAAAAGCTGTTTTAGCTGTCTTGGAAGAACGGTATTTGAAGGATTACGATAAAGATGAAGTAAAAGAACGTTTGCATTTCGCAGAACAAGTCCTAGAAGGAATCTTGGTCGACGAAGTGAGACGCTTGATTACAGAGGACAAAGTACGCCCGGATGGTCGTAAGACCGATGAGATTCGTCCTTTGGAATCTGAAATCGATATTTTAGCGAGAACACATGGTAGTGCCATGTTTACTAGAGGTCAAACTCAAGCATTGGCGACTGTAACATTAGGTGCTCTTAGGGAAGCACAAATCATCGACGGTGTGTCCGTAGAAGATGGAAAACGCTTCATGTTACACTATAATTTCCCACAATTCTCTGTTGGTTCAACTGGACGTTACACAAGTCCTGGACGTCGTGAAATTGGTCACGGAGCACTTGGCGAACGCGCCTTGTTACAAGTTTTGCCTACGGAAGAAGATTTCCCATATGCAATTCGCGTCGTTTCCGAAATCTTGGAATCCAATGGAAGTTCTTCCCAAGCAACGATTTGTGCCGGTTCCCTTGCCTTGCAAGCAGCCGGTGTACCAATTAAAGCACCAGTGGCCGGAATCGCTATGGGTCTTGTCAAAAAAGGCAAAGACTATACCATTCTAACCGATATTCAAGGGTTGGAAGACCATTTTGGCGATATGGACTTTAAAGTTGCAGGAACCAAAGAAGGTATTTGCAGTTTGCAAATGGATATCAAAATCGATGGGATTACCAAAGAAATCTTCCAAGAATCTTTGGCTCAAGCAAAAGTCGCTAGACTGCAAATCTTAGAGAATATGAACAGTGTGATTGCTGAACCAAGAAAAGAATTATCACCATATGCACCAAAAGTTAAATTGATGATGATTAATCCAGACAAGATTCGTGATGTTATCGGTGGTGGTGGAAAGACGATCTCCGCAATCATTGAAGCTTGTGGTGAAGTCAAAATCGATATCGAACAAGATGGTCGCATTATCATCATGCATGAAGATGTCTACTTCATTGAAAAAGCAATGAAGATGATTGAAGATATCATTCGCGAAGTAGAAGTTGGCGTTACCTATACTGGTACCGTGAAACGAATTGAAAAATTCGGATGCTTCGTTGAATTGTGGCCTGGAACCGAAGGTTTGGTCCACATTTCCAAACTCGATACTAAACGCACTGAAAAAGTCGAAGACGTCGTAAAAATCGGCGATGTAATTCAAGTGAAAGTAATCGGTATCGATGACAAAGGCAGAGTCGATTTAAGTCGTAAGGCTGTTTTAGAATCTGTCAAACAATAATACAAATACATTCAAGTTATCGGGTAATCGAGCGCCGCAAGGCGTTAGGAAAGTCCATGCTAGCACAGGCTGAGATGCCTGTAGTGTTTGTGCTGAACGAAACGATAAGTTCAGGCACCCTTATGGGTGACGGCGAAGAAATGGATGTCAAAGGCCAAAGTATTCCTAACGTGCAACAGTGACGATACCGTTCGAATAGATCGGTGTGAAACGGGTAAACCCCTCAAGCTAGAAACCCAAATTATGGTAGGGGCACGGGTTCTTGGAGAATTGAATTCAAAACCTGACGGCATTGCCGTAGATAAATGATTGCCGGCTTTTTTAAAGCTACAGAACATGGCTTATAGATAACTTGGTATTTAAAAAAGCATATGCAGTGTATGCTTTTTTTAAAAGCCACAAGAGGTGAAAGATATGAGTGTCAAACAATCCCATATCCGTAATTTCTCCATCATAGCACACATCGACCATGGAAAATCCACCTTGGCCGATCGTATTCTAGAATTAACGCATTCCGTTTCCGAACGAGAAATGAAAGCACAGATTTTAGATTCGATGGATTTGGAGAGAGAACGCGGTATCACAATAAAACTAAATTCTGTCGAATTAAAGTACGAAGCAGATGATGGAGAAACCTATATCTTCCATTTGATCGATACACCGGGGCACGTCGACTTCACCTATGAAGTTTCGCGTTCTTTGGCTGCTTGCGAGGGCGCTATTTTAGTTGTCGATGCGACCCAAGGCATTGAAGCTCAAACGCTTGCGAATGTTTTCTTGGCTTTGGACAATAATCTAGAAATTATTCCCGTCATCAATAAAATCGATTTAGATAGTGCCGATGTTGACATGGTGATGCATGATTTAGAACATACCATTGGTATAAAACCAGAAGAATGTCTCTTAGCATCTGCTAAAACTGGTCAGGGAATCAAAGAGATATTAGAAGCAGTCGTTCATCGGATTCCATCACCATCAGGTGATGAGAAAGCTCCTCTTCAATCTTTGATTTTCGATTCCTTCTATGATAGTTATCGAGGAGTTATTCCTTTGGTTCGAATCATGAATGGAACCCTTCGTAAAGGCGAAAAAATTAAAATGATGGCAACGAACGCCGTTTATGAGGTCAATGATTTGGGAGTATACTTACCAAAAGAAGAATCCCGAAACGAACTTACCACTGGCGATGTAGGTTGGATATCCGCTACGATTAAAAATATTGAAAAAGTTCACGTTGGTGATACAATCACCAAGCCGGAACGATCCGCAACTGAACCATTACCTGGATATCGTCGCTTAACACCAATGGTTTACTCTGGGGTTTATCCTGTCGACGCCGATGATTATCAAGACTTAAAAGAGTCCATTGAAAAGATGAAGTTGTCGGATGCATCGCTGATTTACGAACCTGAGACATCGAATGCTTTAGGGTTTGGTTTCCGAATTGGGTTCTTAGGTATGTTACATATGGAGATATTCCAAGAACGTCTAGAGCGAGAATTTAATCAGAATATCATTACTACGGCACCTTCCGTCAATTACTTGGTTCATTTACAGTCTGGTGAAGTAATTGAAATCGATAATCCTGCTAAAATGCCGAAACTAACGGTTTCGTTTATCGAAGAACCTTATGTCATGGCAACTATTATTACGCCGGGAGAATATGTCGGTAATATCATGGAACTTTGTCAGTATAAACGCGGGATTTTTAAGGATATGCAGTACATATCCGATGTTCGCGTGGAGATTATGTATGAACTTCCACTCTCTGAAATCATTTACGATTTCTTCAATCGATTGAAATCCGGATCGAAAGGTTATGCTTCTTTAGATTACCATGTAATTGGTCATCGTCAATCCGATTTGGTCAAGATTGATATCTTGTTAAATGGAGAACCAGTTGACGCACTTGCTTTCTTGGTTCACAAAGATTTTGCTCATCAACGAGGACTTCGTATTTGTCAAAAATTGAAGGATATTATACCACGTCAATTATTTGAAATTCCAGTCCAAGCTGCAATTGGTTCTAAGATCATTGCCAGAACAAATATCAAAGCATTACGAAAAGATGTTTTAGCAAAATGCTACGGTGGAGATATATCGAGAAAGAAGAAACTCCTTGAAAAACAAAAAGAAGGAAAAAAACGTATGAAATC
>QKCT01000095.1 GCA_003245625.1 Bacillota bacterium
GAGTAATTCATGCAATTAAAGGTGTTAGTTTTTCTGTAAAAGAGGGTGAAATCGTTACTTTGATCGGCTCAAATGGAGCCGGTAAAACAACCATCCTCAAAACCATTTCAAAGTTACTCGATACAACGGAAGGTGAAATTCTCTTCCTTGGTAAATCGATTCAAAAGTACCAACCACATAAGGTGGTACACGAAGGAATCTCTCACGTTCCGGAAGGAAGACATGTTTTCCCAGAACTTACAGTTCTAGAAAACCTAGAGATGGGAGCCTACTATCGAAATGATCGGCATGAAATTAAAACGGATTTGGAACAAGTGTTTACTCACTTTCCTAGACTAAAAGAACGTAAATCACAACTGGCAGGCACATTATCTGGTGGAGAACAACAGATGCTTGCGATGGGTAGAGCATTGATGAGTCATCCAAAAATCATGTTGTTGGATGAACCATCCATGGGACTTGCACCCATCTTGGTTCAACAAATTTTCAGTATCATTGAAGCGATTAATAAAGCGGGAACAACGATTCTATTGGTGGAACAAAACGCCAATCAAGCATTACAAATATCCGATACAGGTTATGTATTAGAAACGGGTAAAATCATCGCTAGTGGTCCTGCAAAGGATCTCATGAACGATGAAAAAGTAAAAGAAGCATATTTGAGCGCCTAACGACGTTGAACGGGAGAAGTAACTAATCATGCTGTGCAAAGCGATTCTGGGAGGGTGAAAGCCAGAACATAAGCGATTAGTGAATAACACCCGGGAGTTGCCATTCGAAGTTACAGTAGGATGAGCCGGAAGCAAACCGTTATCTACTTGCATTCTTTTGTTGGAAAGAAAAAGCGGTCGTGAAATCACGACAAAATGGGTGGCACCGCGGATTTAACAGTATTCGTCCCAAAATCTGGGAGAATACTGTTTTTATTTGAAAAGGAGACTCATTATGTGTGGAATTATCGTATCAACATCATCACAATTGGATAGTTTAGCTCTATCTGATACATTAACAAAACGTGGTCCAGATCAAACCCAAACAATCGTACAAGATGGAATATCATTCTCATTCCATCGCTTAGCGATTATGGATTTGAAAGAAAGTGGAATGCAACCATTTGAAGAAAATGGTAATATTCTTGTTGCAAATGCAGAGATCTATAATTACAAAGAGATTCGTAAAATGTTTCGACATCAATCTTTTAGAGGGAAAAGTGACTGTGAGGTTCTTCTTCCCTTATATCGAATGATGGGTACCGAAATGTTTTCCTTTTTGGACGCAGAGTTCGCGATTGTACTATACGACAATAACCAATCTCAACTTCTTGCAGCAAGAGATCCAATTGGGATTCGTCCTTTGTTTTATGGTTATCATAAGACTGATGGCAATATTCTATTTGCCAGCGAAGCGAAAGCGTTGATTGGCATCGTGGATAAGGTGGAAGCATTCCCTCCTGGTCATTACTACAAAGCAGGTAAATTTCATCTCTACCATCGTATTTATAATGTGACAAGTTACTACCCTCACGATTTGAAGGAGATTACTTATAATATTCGCACAAAACTAATCAGCGGTGTCATGAAAAGACTGGATAGTGATGCGCCAATGGGGTATTTACTCAGTGGAGGCTTAGATTCCAGCTTAGTCTGTAGTATCGCTGCACAAACACTAAGAAAGAAAATCCGTACATTTGCGATCGGGATGGACACAGATCCAATCGATCTAAAATATGCGAAGCAAGTTGCTGATTATTTGGATACAGACCATACTGAAGTTCGTATCAGTAAACAAGATGTCATCGATATACTTCCAGAAGTAGTTTATGCATTAGAATCATTTGATATCACAACCATTCGTGCCAGTATCGGGATGTATCTTCTCAGCAAATACATCCACGAAAACACCGATATCAAAGTGTTATTAACAGGAGAAGTCAGCGACGAGTTATTTGGTTATAAATACACAGATTTCGCACCGACAGCGCAAGCATTCCAAGAAGAAAGCCTCAAGAGGATGAAAGAACTCTATATGTATGATGTTCTACGGGCTGACCGTTGCTTAGCCGCTAACAGTTTAGAAGCTCGTGTTCCGTTTGCGGATTTGGATTTTGTAGACTACGTCTTAAGAATTGATCCTTTATATAAGATGAATACATATAACATGGGGAAATATCTTCTTCGAAAGTCATTCGAACAAGAATATTTACCCGAATCGATTCTTTATCGAGATAAGGCGGCTTTTAGTGATGCTGTTGGTCATAGTTTAGTTGACACATTGAAGGAATACGCCGACACCATCTACAGCGATATAGAATTCGAAAAAAAGAAAATAAATTTTGTCCCAATCCCGATTACGAAAGAGGCATTACTCTATCGTGAACTATTTGAATCATCATACCCAAACCATGGTCATCTCATCGTCGATTACTGGATGCCAAATAAAACTTGGAAAGGTTGTGATGTAAATGACCCTAGCGCTCGAGTCTTGTCAAACTATGGAGCTAGTGGAGAATAAAAAAATAAGGATTCGTTATCAACGAATCCTTTTCTTTTATGTACGTTTTACTTTCAATAATTTAAAATACAAGGTCATTGTCGGACTTAAGGAAAGTGTGAAAATAAAACTACCAAAGTCAACTACTCCAAATGAACCATCGATATGGAAATAAGTTAAATAGCCAAAAATAGCACCGATAGTAATTCCTAACAATTCGATACCTAAGCGAACAAAGGTAATCTTCTTCGCTTTAAATATCTTTACGAACATCAGCATCAATTCATCAAATACAAATGCCGGGAATGAGGATTTCACAACCAATGTTAATCCAAGAGGAAGCAAAAAGATTCCAACGATATAAAACAAAAGTTGAAACCCAAATGTCAAGGCTTCACGATCCTGGAAAATAACGATATCCCAAAAATCAATCGACAAAGCAACTAAAGCAATCGGAACCAACATAAATAAGAATGTAATCTTTTTGCGGTATAGAATTACCACCAGCATAATAATCATCGATACCGTAAAGGAAATCATGCCCAGTGTTACCCAAGATAAACCAACATTCATAACCATGAAATCTCTGATGTTAATGGTAACTGTGTCCCAAGCTCCATTTCCAAGTGTGGATGCTTTCATTATGTTGACACCTAAACCAATAACGATAAAACCTAACAAATAGAACATTAAATGCACTTTATTTGTCTGAAACCATTGTAGTATTTTCACTTCAAATCTCCTCAATTAGGCTAACAAAACAAAATTACATATATCTCGCATAGAATACGACGATAAAGCCTAATAATACCATAACAAATTGTACCATAATGAGAGACTGATACAATGTTTTTCGCTTTGTTTTTTGTGGAAATGCTTCAAAGTACCCAATGGAAAGAGGAATCAGCACTACCAGCAACGTTTGTTTCCATTCCAATTTTGTATCTACAGAGTAATAGAGTCTCAAGAAGAATAGTACGGCACTCAAAGCAATTGCGAGCCATAGGGCATAAACCGATACCCAAACGATAATCAAATCAAACATGTTTGATACCCCCTTTGATGAGATAAAAAACACCAATTAAAACGAATAGAAAATACCATAAACTACCAAAATACCAGAATAATATAGTTGATAGAGTGATGGATGATAAAAATACTAAAATCCGCTGTAGGAATCTCATTCTATCACATCCTTTTCCAATAGAATATAGGTATCCATAGCGCCTGATTGAGACACTTCAATAACACGCCCTCCGCGATCAAGGTCACCATATGCATTATATCCAGTGATTTGACCATATGCTAATAATACATGATCCAATACAAATGAAAAATTATTAAGGTGGTCATGTCCGACAAATACTCCTGTTGTTCGACCGTAAGTAGTAATAGCATCAAACATTCCAGTATCGATACCTTGAGGATATACTTTATCCTCTAAAAACAACCCAGTATAATCAATCGGATCGATGAATTGTCGAAGCGGAATATGCATAAACATCACTGAACCAGTCGTATCCGTTGATACATGCCCCTGATACCAACTTACTTGAGAAGCGTGAATATAATCATAGATTCCCTCTTCTTCTGTATACACTTCTCTTTCTGCATGAGAATCTAGGAAGTATGCAGTATAAAATGGAACATCATCTTTAGTAAAAACAATACGGAAGTTCCCTACCCCGCCCTCATCTAATTGTGGACCGGCTTTAAAATAAAGGTATTCTGTATTTTTGATTCTCGATAAATAGTCTTGGTAGTCATTATAGTCGGTTTCATGGTTTCCAAAAACAAAGGTCCATGGAACTTGCAAGCTTTCCATGACTTCAATGAGTTTAGAGAACAATTTTGGTCCCAACGGTGATAAGGACATATCCCCAGTAATTACAACAAGATCAAAATCGTCGCTTTGAACCAATGTCTCAATACATTGAAAAGTAGCCCGATCATATGCATCCACTCCATAAGTAAGATGTAAATCGGTTAATTGTAAAATCTTTAATGAATCATTTTTCATCTCAATGGTGAACGGTTCATCATCACTGTAAACGACTCCGGTAGTTTGACCACAGGAGACGAGTCCAAGCAAGAGAAACATCATCATTACTAAAAGTATTTTACGAATGATAATCCCTCCTATTCTTAAATAATTCTAATTCTAGCAAGTAATATTATAATCCAAACCTATAGATTTGTCATAATAATGAGCAAAATAAAACTGCAATTTTCATATTTTCAACTAATTATAGAAGGATAACGTTAACCAGTAGTAAATAAATCACGCTGCCAGATGCAATTGATAGGAGAATATTATCCTTCCATAATTGGAAACCAATAACAACAATCAAACCGATTAACTCCGGAAATCCGTAAGGGGGGCTCGAAATATCGGTATTCTTTATACTATATACAATCAAAAGACCAAAACTGGCGACCGGAAGATATTTCGATAGTGTGAATAAAAACTTTGATTCCTTCGCCTTTTTCGGCAACCATAAAACGGCTAATCGAGTAATGACTGTAGCAAGAACTCCTGCGAGAATAATCCATATACTATTCATGCTTCTCCACCATTTTCCTTCCGTCTAGAAATACCATAAATAGAACAATTCCAATCATCGCCACAATGATAAACTGATCACCAAAGAAAAAGAAACTTAGGAGCGATATCAATAAGCCACAGATCCCAGGAACCAATAAATCCTTCTTCTTCACCATAGAAACAAATATAGCGGTAAACAAAGCGACGAGAATAAATTCGAGTCCTACAACTTGAATGTTGAACACCCCTCCGATTAAAGCCCCAAGGGTACTTCCTAAAACCCAGTATGAATGGTTCAAGATTGTTACAAGGAAATAGAACTTTGTTGGGTTCTCGATATCATCTTCTGGAATAGAATTAAGAATTCCAAATGTTTCGTCTGTTAATCCTTCCATCAGATACCATTTATATCTTCCTGTCTTTTGATATCTTGAATACATGGAAATACCATAAAACAGATGTCTTGCGTTAATTACTAAGATCAGGAAAAATACACTAATTGGATTTGCGGAAGCTACGAGTAAACTCACAAGAGCATATTGAGCAGCTCCTGCGAACACAAACAAGGACGACGCCGACGCCCAAATCCAACCATATCCATTCTGTTGCATCAACAAACCATACCCAAATCCAAGAGAGAGATATACAATCATAACAGGGAGAGTATGCAGTAGTATTTTTTTCATGATCACCAACTCCTGAGCAACATTATATCATGTTCAAACACGCTTTTGTCTTCTTGCAATAAAATAATAAAAAAAGCCGAAATCGGCTTTTTCGTTCAATTATTGTAACGCTACAATATTCGATGCCTGAGGACCTTTAGGACCTTCAGTGATTTCGAAGCTAACAGCTTCTCCCTCTGTCAAAGTTTTGTATCCATCTTTTTGAATTTGTGAGAAATGTGCAAAAATGTCTTTCCCGTTTTCAGCAGTGATGAACCCATACCCTTTTTCAGAGTTGAACCATTTGACTTTACCAGTCACGTTCGTTACCTCCTGATTATATTTGACTTTCTACAACTGTTTAACAATAATTGAGGTAACTTGGTTAACCTAATTTTATTTCACATTTATATTGCCGTCACAATCATAATACACTATTTTGAAAGAAATGCAAGTGTTTTTGTTCAAAAAAGATTGAAATCGTGCGTTTTTATACGGTTTTTCCCTCTTTCTTGTCAGCGAACAAAGGTAAGCACAAAATCATCGCTTAATGATTCATAAAAACGGTATCCGTCTTCACTAAACTGTTTAATTTCTTCAAGGGAATCAATCAAGTTGAGAATCAGATACTGCATCATTTTACCTCTTGCCATCTTTGAATAGGTTGCCTTATTATGATAAGTCCCGTTTTCATTTTGTAAAAATTGAATTGTTATCATGGGAACTTTGATCATAGAACTGTATTCTTGACTTGCGAGATTGATAATTGTCTCATCTTGAAACAAGGTATCCAAATCCCAAAAATCATAAAGGTTCATTTTGAGATTCGCAGTCATATCCAACCGATAAGGCCGTATCAAGGTTCCGGGCTCCAAGATACCATACATCGCATCTAATATACGAACATGATCAGCGATATAATGCCATTGCTCTTTCGAATAAATAGATTTATTAAGTTGTTTAAATACCAATCCATTGAAACTTGGAAAAGCCTGAAATCCTTCTTGTTTTGATTCATCATGATAGAGTTGATATACCGATTGTTCCATAGACTTCGTTAGATGTAAAGCCTTTGCTAGTTGGGTTTGATTCATCTGAACAATGGATTCCCTTAATCGCTCTGCCTGTTCTGAAAAAAGTGGACTTTTTGAAGAAAGATATTCTGTTTTTTGATAGTTTGCTGTTTTACTGGGGGATAAGATGATTTTCAATGTATACTCCTTTTGGATCGATGTTTCCGTTTGTTAACAATGAAACAAAAGACACTCCTAAGGGGAATGTCCTTCATCATTGTTTCTAAATAACTAAGAATTTAATGCAGTGATTGTAGCTTCGGAGTATGTTATAACAACAACTTCCCCTTGTTGGAAGACTAATAAACCGGTAGTATCTAGCTCGTCCACAGCTGCCACAAATTCATCTGCTTGTGATGTCGTTGAGAATGCAATCAATTCCAACCAACGTTCCGATGTGTTTACATAGGCTACATAAAGATCGGTAATTGTTACACTAATAGAGTATTTTGCATTCACTGCATTTTCCGTATAATAATCGATGGAAGACTGATCCCGTTGTTCAAAAACATACCCTTCTGCTTCCAAAATTGATTTCACGGATGTTACATTTACGACTGCCGCTGTTGTGGTTTCTTGAGCAACTGTCGTCGTTTCTTGAGATTCTGTTGTGGTCTCATCACCAACAATCAATCCCTTCCCACCACCTTCAGTCGTATCACAAGCGACAAATACAAACAATAATAAGCTCATTAACATCAAGTAAAATGCTTTTTTCATTCTATTTCCCCCTTTTTTTTATTTTGATTATATCATAATAAAGGCCTATAAATCTATGTAATTTCGAAAAAAATATAAGAATTAAAAATAAAAAATGTTGAATCCCTTTTGTGGGTTTCAACATCTCTTCTTTTTTTTGTATTAAGCGTCCAAATCAAGGGTATTAATACTTTTAATTTCTTTGCGGAAAAAATCCATTGCTTTTTTTAGATTTTCTTTGTGATATGGATATACTTTATCATAATTGGCAGTGATAATTTGGTTGATATTTTGCCAGTGTTTATATCCAGTATTCTTCAAATCCTTGTGCTTGTTACTTAGAATAAAATGAATGAATTCTCTTCCTTTATAACGATGATTCTTTTTCTTTCTTTCACCATATTCTTCGAGCAATCGTTTCAAATCTTTTGAAGCGCCGACTAAATCGTCGGTTTCATACTTCTCTTCCATTGTATAAACAGAGATTCGATCGCTGTCCAGATAAGATTTTTTTGGTTTTGGTGATTTGTTCGCTAATTTTTCTTTGATTTTGTCTAAAAATGCCATATTTCAATATCCTTCCAAATTAATTAGTATCTATTATATCATATTACTTGCGCTGGTTTTTTTCAAGAAAATTCGCAAAAACTAGGGTCAAAATATGCATGAATTGTGTGGTTTTAATGTGCAAAACTCGATATTTCGAATGCCATGATAATGCGCTCTGAACTGAAATCAATTTTATAGAACCCGGAAAGAACAACATAAGGCTCATAAACCAAACCAGTTTTATCAGAAAGCTCTTGAGCATACCTCTTGCATTGTACGATTGGATTAGCAACTCTACCTAGAATGCGATTGTTGGTTCGACCATACTTTTTGGTTTTCCTTCCGAGTAATGTCCAGTAATCAGAGGATTCCTTTCCGTTGATTTTCCCATACAAATCTTGATACAACACGCAGTAGTTTTTTCCGTTAACCCGAAAGGTCACCACTTGCCTTTGGATTTCCATATTGATGTCTGTTACCTTATCCAATCGAGAAACTCTGTCATATACAACATGTATGTCTAAAACGCCATGATATAATGCCTCAAAGATATTCACCCTGTATATACGGTAAAACTTGGATTGAAAGTATGCGACAGATTGAATGACTAAATAAAGAATCATGCCAATCAATCCGATAATCAGGATCGCCTTAATGACTCGAAGCAAAATTACAATGGCGTCAATTATATCTGTAGCATATTCGTGATATATTCCTAAAATTCGAGTGACCGCTCCAATAAAAAGAATAATGATAAACCAAACTACAGTATTCTTCATAAGAAATGCATACTTGCTTTTCGACTTCATTCGATTCACCTCTATACCCATTATATCATAGTGAAAACAAGGAATGGAATGAATTTTGATTTATTTATTATTTCATAAAAAAAGGAAGAGTTCATCTTCCTTTTCTTGTTCTTTTTTCTAGGAGTCGTATTCGCTCCTGTTCTCTTTTTTGATTGAATTGGTTTAACCGTAATGCTTTCTTGTATTGTTGATATCTCTCATAGTCCAGCGTTCCATCTGCTAAGGCTTTTTTTACCATACAACCAGGTTCAACTTTATGACTACAATCATTAAACATACAGCCTTCGCTCAACAATAGGATATCTTCAAAGTTTTCTTCATCTACAAAATAGCTAGATACGATCCTTATTCCAGGAGTATCAATGAGACTGCTACCATTGCTTAAGCGGATCAATTCCCGGTTTACTGTCGTATGTCTACCTTGTGCATCTTTCATTCGAATCGCTTTTGTTTCAAAGTGCTCTTCTCCAATCAAAGCGTTTATCAAAGTAGACTTGCCTACACCACTGCTTCCTATAAAGACAGCAGTCCTCTTTTCAAGCACATTTGCTAGAAGTTCGATATCTTCTTCCTTGTAAGCCGATAACGCAATCCATTTATGGTCAGTTATTTGAGTGACTTCGTGAATATAATATTGTTCGTCACTACACAAATCTCTTTTGGTAAGCAGTATTATTACTTCATAATCATCGCTATAGGTAATCGAAAGAAAATTACGAAGTTTTCTTATGTTAAAGTCTTCATTTAAAGACATACAAATAAGAACAACATCTATATTTACTGCTAGAATTTGCTGTTCCATGATGTTCCCAACATCCATTCTGGAAAGAATAGACTTTCGCTCCTGGATTTGTTCAATGATTCCTAAATCTTCGCTGGCCATATGAAATAGAACATAATCTCCGACTTGTGGATAATCACTTTTTTGGTAATTAATATACTGGAATCTTCCACTCACTTCCATAAATACACGGTTTGTTTCATATTCAACCAAGTAACGCTCGCGATATACGGCGATTACTTGACCAATCATCAAAGAATTATTTTGTTTGCTAATTTTGGATCTCCCCTTTCTTTTTTGGTCGATACATCAAAGCAAACAAAAAGGGACCACAAATAGGTCCCTAAATATATATTCTTAGGTTTATTTGCAGATTGATGTATCATCTTCAGTTTTATTTACAACTACATTTTCCAACATAATACATCACTCCTTCTGGATATATTTCTAATCTAATGATACCCTAGTTTCTCTCGTTTGTCAATATTATTTCTTTGACAGTCGTTTGATGGAATTCGTAACTTCTCTCATCAATGTCTCGTCACAACACACTATCATATGTTCATCTTTCATCTGGTAAGGTTCTCCAAATTGATTGATAATAATTCCGCCGGCTTCTTTGACCAATAAGATTCCTGGCGCGATATCCCAATAATTTGTAACATCTGTATACAACATCATGAACGATCCTTCTGCCATGGCTGCCATTTCAAAGCCCATTGTTCCGAGAATTCGAATTTTGATATTATTTTGATATGCAAAGTCAATGAAATGATGGAAGAGATATTTGTCTTTGGTCGTTTGATGAGATAATCCAACCATAGACATCAAACGGTTCTTTTGCCCTTGATCTTGATACACTTTGATTGGCTGATCATTCATGAAAGCTCCGAATCCTTTTATGGCATAGTAGGTTTTATTGACTCTTGGCGCATAGATATAGGATAATACAACCTCTCCTTTATCATATAGTGCGATTTGAACAACAAATAAATCCAAATGATGTGCATAATTGCTGGTTCCATCGATAGGATCAATTAGCCATGTACGATCATAAAGATTCGTATCACGATTGAACTCTTCACTATGAAAATGATCATTTGGAAATGTTTGACGAATTAATTCGATGATTTCTGTTTCAATAAACAGATCTGAGGAAGTCACAATCTCATTTCTACTCTTATAGGATATTTGTTTTTCCGTTGCTTCTGTTTTTTGAAAGATAAGGGGGATGTTTTCTTGTAATAGTTCTAATTCTTTCCTGTACATCATAAACTGTTTCTCCTATCGTATGAATCAACCACATTATAACATTCTAGAAAAGTCAAAGCAAATATTCTTGAACGGAATCATCAAATATTCATCAGTATTATCATTTGAGTATTTAGACGACTATGAAATCATTCATTCCATCCGAAAAAAACACGATATTTTTTTTCTCTTATCTTGTATACAAAAAAAACTTCGTATGCTAAAATAAGAAAGAAAAATTACAATTTATAGGGGGAAACTATGGCAAACATTAAAAAAATCGCCAGTGATTTAAACTGGGAACTGGACAAAAGAAATGCGTATGGGGTATATAAAGGATTTACCATTACTTTAATCCAAAACTTCAGCATGACCAATTCTCAAGACGTGTTTAAATTATTGTTTATTCCGATGGCCGAACTGGACAAGAGTCAAGCGGAAGCATTAAACAATTTCATCATGATCAATAAAAAGGAATTACGTTTCTTGAACTATATGGTTGAAACTGGATTACTTAGCGCAAGATTTCTGGAAGGATTCAAGCAAATCAATTCGGAAAATTTGATTGTTATTTTAGATATGTTAGTAGCCGAGTTAACTCGCCTTGGGATTGAACCAAAAAGCAAGTGCGTCTATTGTAATGAAGAAGGATCCGATACCATTACCTATGTCAATAAAATAAAATTTCCGGCACATCAAACTTGTAAATCGGAAGCAATAGAAAAGAATATGCAAACCAAAGCGCAGTTATCCAATATTAAGAATTCTTTTGGTTCCTATATCGGAGCTTTAGTTGGGGCTATTGT
>QKCT01000005.1 GCA_003245625.1 Bacillota bacterium
CAATAGGAGGAAGTCCCATGAGTCAATTTGTGAAACCAAATGTCTTCGTGAGTGATTGCTTGGAGTTTAGTCATTGTCGTTTTGATGGATCGATGATCCCAAATGACTATGTTAATCGAATGAAACCAGTTGTAAACATTATCCACACTTGCCCTGAACTGGCAATCGGCTTAGGCGCACCCAGAGAAGCAATTCGTTTAATCACTCAAAACCAAGAGGAAGATCGACTTGTAGGAAGTATTCATGGAACAGATCATACGGATTCCATGTCTGCTTTTTCAGCGAATTATATTCAAGAATTAAAAGGAATGGAAATCGATGGTTTTCTCTTAAAAGCAAAATCCCCTAGTTGTGGAGCAGGTGATGTCAAAGTCTATCGCGGAATTGGAAAGGCTTATTTAGAAAGTGCTAGAAACGATGGTATGTTTGGTAGGGTGATCAAAGAAAACTATCCGGATCATCCCATCGAAACAGAACGACGAATCTCGAATTATACGATTCGAGAACAGTTCTTTACTGCTGTATTCACATTAGCTGATTTTCGTACGATCAAAAGCAATTTCAAGTACAAGGCCCTCGTTTATTTCCATAGTAAAAACAAATATCTCTTCATGGCTTATAATCAAACTCTGCTAAAGCAACTTGGAAACATTGTGGCTAATCACCAAAAACAGCCAGACAGAGAAGTGTTACAGGAATATGAAGCCACACTTCGAAAACTATTGCATTCCGAGCCTTCCAAACAACGAAGAGTCAATGCGCTTCAACATATCTACGGCTATTTTAAAAATGATTTGGATACCGAGGAAAAAGAATTCTATTTCAATGCTTTGGATGATTTCATCGATTTTCGCATTCCCTATTCGAGTGTATTGTATATCTTAAAAGGATTCGCCGTACGCTTTAAGCAAGAATACTTGCTGATGCAAACGGTGTTCGAACCTTTCCCAAAAGAATTATCTATCACAACCGATTCCGGAAATAAAATATAGCAAAAAGGTCATACCACAAGAACGATGGTATGACCTTTACTTTATTTTATAATAGAGTTACTCCAAAACAACAGAACCTTCAACTTCAGAGAGGACTTCGTTCTCCATCTTCGGCTCAGGTTGATGGATGAATTTCACAATAGCATAAAACAATAAACATACTCCAATCCCCCAAAATCGAGTCTGTGATAGTAGATAATCCAGTAGAACAAACGGATCATTCTCCCCGATACTATTTTGCAAGGATACAAGATATTCCGATGTTCCTAATATCAACACAAACAAACAAATCACCAAACTGTAAATTGGATTAAAGTACTTCGACAACCAGATTTGATCGCTAATCACAAAATTTAGAATCGTCGGTATAGCGATAAGAAACAAAATAAGAATGTTGTAGCCTAAAAATGTTCGAGGAAATCCAGTGTATCCGGAAATCAAGTAATAATACAAGATTTGGCTTAAAGCTGTTAAAATACTAATAAATATAACACCAAAATAAAAGAGGAAGAATATTCGATCAATCATCCTTGTATTCTTACGAAATAGATCCGCTAACATTCCTTTTTCATTTGTGAGTATAACGATTAATATAGGAATAATATAAGGAATAATATTCAGAAGTAAGTACATCCATTTCACATCAAATTCCAAATCCAGATAGATATAATTAATAATCAGATATAGGAGTGGAAAAATCATTATAATGAGAAAGAAAAACGCAAGGTTTTTTGTCATCCAATGATCACGGAATCGATTCAAATAAAGAACAATTCCCAGAACAATTAAAGGCAAAGAAGATAACACACTAAAGACAAGATAGATAAAATCTAGCCCTTGAACAGTCTGAATAATGGAAACCACTAGTTTTCCAACAAACGATACGAATATCACAATCAAGAATAATAGTGGCAATCTCTCACGTAAATTCATTCGAAATAAATACATGTTGTCCCCCGTTTGTGATGAAATAAACTACTCTAATACATTCATCATATAATATAAAATGGAATTATTCAAGGATTTACTTTATCAAAAGATCTTATTTATTCCTCTTCCGAAAGAAAATACTCACAATATCCAGAATCAATACACATTTGTCTTAAATCCCAATCTCTATCTTCAAAAACAAGAGCGTTAAGGGTAAAGGTATTTTCCTCCCAAGAATAGATAAAAATCATTTCAGTGTATTGTGTCGATGTGTCGGTCGCATCCAAGAATCCTGAGGGAATGCTTATCACGAGTTTATCGTCGGATTCAAATTGGATTTCCGATGTGATAAGAGCCACAACCGGCACTCCACTTCCATAAATCATATAATCACAATATTTGATCGAATCTTTCTCGTAAAAATAGATTCCCACTCCTGCCCAGCCATTTAAAGCCGAGTATTCTTGGTTATTTATGGTATCCCAAATCTCATCTTCATTTCCAGAAGTACTACATCCAACCAGGAAAAGAAGAGAAAGTAGGAACAGATATTTTTTCATCATAACCTCCTAATTTAGATAATATAGTCAAATATGATCAATCGATGATATTCGACTTGATAAATCAAAAAGATATATTCGTTCCTTTCAGAACGAGGCTCGAAATCATTATAGCTACCATCATTGACGTTAAAGATTAGATAATAATCTCCCTTATTAGAGAATTCTTGAAGAGCAAGTGGAATATAAGCAAGGCCTTCTGAAGGAATCGAAGTCAGCCACCTTGTATCGCCACTTACTTGTGATTGAAATTCAATGATTTGATCTTCCTTGTCAAACACCAGAAAACTCAATTGTGAAATCGCAAAAGAATTTCCATACATAGACCAGTTATCATAGTCGTTGTATTCTAAGGAGCCAGAATCAGGAAAATCTACTCCAACTACTTCCACTAAATTAGACGTAAAATCTTGGAATGCCTTGGTTTCATCTTGGTGACGCAGAAACATAGGAAGAAAAGCAATCGATAATACAAGAAGAAACCCCATACAAGACAGGATGACAATTCTCTTTTTATGGATTATTTTTTCCCCCATTAATGCATCAATTGTAA
>QKCT01000109.1 GCA_003245625.1 Bacillota bacterium
CCATTCCATCCTCTCGTAAATTCAAGATATTGCCCACCAAATAGAGAAATAGGAGTAAACACCAAATAGTAATAGAATACTTTCATCATTGCTTTGGAAATATTTGCGGCCGATTGAAATGTGAATTTTCGATTCAATGTAAAATTCCATATCACCGATAATACTAATGCTGGCAAGTAAGCTCCCCACCAACTCACTTCATCAGTGACTTCATAAATAATCGTGAATGATAATGCTTGGATTCCTCCAGCAGAGATTGAAAAGAAACCAAATTTAATGAAGTGTAACCAGTTTTCTTTTTTTGTAAATACTTGTCTTTCTTTCTTTTTTCTTTCTTCCTTTTTCATATGTTATGCTCTTTCTCGGATAAATTGATCCATTGATATTGCTGCTTCTTTTCCAGCACCCATCGCCAAAATCACAGTTGCTGCTCCACTCACAACATCGCCTCCCGCAAATACTCCAGGAATTGACGTCTGGTGATTTGAGACGATTATGCGACCTCTTCGATCTACTTCTAGTTCAGGTGTCGCTGACTTTAAGATTGGGTTTGGACTTTGACCGATCGAAATGATACAGGAGTCAATATCGAAGGTTTCAAATGTATTGGTTCCTACCGGACTTCTTCTTCCTGATTCATCCGGGTCACCTAATATCATCACTTCACATTTCACTTGTTTAACGACATAATTCTCACCGATGAACTCGACTGGATTTCTTAATAGTCGGAAATCGATTTGTTCTTCGATTGCATGCTCCACCTCTTCTTGTCTTGCAGGTAAAGCTGTCATATCTCTTCGATATAGAACAAATACATTCTTAGCTCCAAGTCGTTTTGCGGTTCTAGCAGCGTCCATCGCCACATTTCCACCACCAACAATAGCGACATTATTACCTATTCTTACGGGTGTTGGTGCAGCTGGAAAGCGATTGGCTTTCATTAAATTGACGCGAGTTAAAAATTCATTTGCAAAATATATCCCAGTCATATTCTCACCTGGTATTCCTAGTGATTTTGGCAACCCCGCTCCACTACCAATGAAGATCGATTTGTAGTGATACTCGTGTAGCAATTGATCGATGGTGATGGATTTACCAACAATCATATTTTTATGAAATTGAACACCTAAATCTTTTGCATTTTGAATTTCTTTATCGACAATCTCTTTCGGAAGACGAAAATCTGGAATACCATACTTCAAAACTCCGCCAAACTCATGAAGTGCTTCAAAAACATCTACTTGATAACCCAATCTTCTTAAAGAGGCTGAGCAGGCAATTCCTGCTGGTCCACTCCCTATAATAGCGACTTTCTCTTCCTTTTCCGAAATCTCTTCTTGAATCGATAGATTCTGTTTTAAGGCATAATCTCCAACATATCTTTCTAACGCACCGATTGCCACGCTTTTGGACTTTATACCTAATATACACGAACCCTCACATTGTGTTTCTTGAGGGCAGACTCTTCCGCAGATAGCGGGTAAAATATTAGACTGGTAGATCGTATGATATGCTTCTTCTATATTCGCATCTTTGATATGTTTGATAAAGCCAGGAATATCAATATTAACTGGACAAGCACTAACGCAGCGTGGATTCTTGCATTCCAAACATCTACTTGCTTCTAACATTGCTAGTTCGGGCGTATATCCAAGAGCGACTTCATCGAAATTGCAGTTTCTGATTTCTGGGTCTTGGACTGGCATTTTTGTTCGATCCGCTCTCATTTTCGCGCTCCTAATTTTAATCTACAGATATGATTCTCTTCTTCTTTATAATAGTTCTGTCGAACCATCAATTCGTCAAAATCAATCCCTTCAGCAGGAAAATCCGGTCCATCTACACAAGCGAATTTTGTTTTTCCGTTAATGGTGACACGACAGTTCCCACACATACCTGTCCCATCAATCATGATTGGGTTTAACGATACATCGGTTAGGACATTGTATTTTTTGTTTAATAAAACAGTATTTTTCATCATGATGAGAGGGCCAATGGCGATTGCTAGATCATAGGTGTGTTCTTGATATAATTGTTCCGCAACTTGTGTCACGAATCCTTTTTGTCCACATGAACCATCATCCGTCGCAAAATAGATGTTGCGGCAGAATTCTTGATATTCATCCACAAGCAAAAGATGATCTTTGGTTCTTCCCCCAATGATCAAATCGACAATCACGCCTCTTCTTGCGTATTCTTTTAGTTGTGGAAACAAAGGAGCAGCTCCGACGCCGCCGGCGATTCCTAAAACAGTCTTAACATCACGAATGTGCGAAGGTAAGCCTAATGGACCAACAACATCGAATAGAAAATCACCTGCTTGTTTTTCTGATAACAATTGGGTAGAGTATCCTAGTTTTTGATAGATGATGGTAACGGACATTTCATCATGAGTAACAATCGTAAGAGGTATTCTTTCTCCAAACTCATCCACTCGAACGATAAGAAAATTTCCCGGTTTTGCATTTTTAGCAACGAAAGGTGCTTTAATTCTCATCCATTCAACATCCTGATTGAGAATCTTTTTCTCCGTGATTTCGTACATATGCGTTCTCCTTAACAACAACCATTTTTTGGTTTGGCTATTATCATGTATTCTATTATAGCAAAGTCTCTTCAGAAAACGAAAAAAAAATCAATTTTTTGAGAATAATGAATTCAATTCTTAGAAATAAAAAAAGTGATTTTGATAGAAATCACTTTGCTTTTATGATTAATTTTTGTATCTTAATCCTCGGAAATGACAATGATTTTATCGCCGGTCTTGAATGTAACTTTTTGATTTTTTTCAGGGTTCAATTCTACTATCGGTAAATGTGCTTCACGAGCGATTTTATATCCAATCGCTACTTCTTGTTTTTGGCATGCCGCCAAAGTGACTGTATAAAAATCTACTTCTTGTTCAAGTTTGACATAATTCTCAATTGGTTTTAAGTATATTTCGGATCCTTCTGTCGAAAGTAAGTGATTAAAGACATGAATCAAGTGTCTATTTTCTGATATTTGTGCGAGCATCTTATTCGCAATCAACTCACTGATGATAAAATCATCCACTTTTGCTAAATCGATAATTTCACTGTTACGAACATCCGAAATTTCCGTTATAATATCATAATTAGTTTTCTTTTCTTCTTCCATGTTACGTAAGTGGAGTAATGTTAATAATGTCTGTGAATCTTGATCTTCAAAGGAGACATTTTCATTCGCAAATATGATGACATATTTGCAGGATTCATCCATAAACTCATCCAATACTTTTCTCGAAAAAGTGTCTCCAACAAATGTTTCAATCTCAATATTGGCAGAGTCAATATCCAATTGTTCGATTTCCTGTATATAGTCATAACTGTTTACTAAAACTTTGATTTTGGAATTCTTATCAAGATAGTGATTAAACTCTTGAATTACTTCGATTGATTTGCGATTAAAACCTATCATGCAAATTTGTTCTCTTCTTTTCGATGTTTGATGTTTCCCTTCGACGATATTACACAATTCAATTACAATTTGTTTGTCAGTAAAAATAGCGGTACCTTCATCTTCGGAAATCAAAATCAACTGATCGTTCTCTTCGATAATCGTTTCCATTTCCGGTTTGATAATGGTCGTATGATCTCGAACTAAACCGATAAGTACTGAGTTTTGACAAGACAACATAGCTTGTTGGAATGTTTTCCCCGTCATATTTGGTTCCCGATAAAAATAGATTTCATCCCCCGCAAACTCAAGCAATTCATTGTAGACATAAGACAAACCAGCTTGTAAACAAGTTTGTGTAATGATTCGAGTGATAGCAGATTTTAGATAGATGACTTCGAGTTTATCTTTACCAATATTTTTAGCAACGTTGATGTTTGTTTCATCATACATCAACGCACAAATATGTCCCTCTTCTCTTTGAAAGAAATCTGTGTGTACAATGACAAGAAGTGATTTGATGGTGTTCATATCATTTTCTAATAGGATAATTGATTTTGCATCTTGGATATTGCACATATTGAGATCTTCAATCCGATAGATTGAGCCACTCCGACAAATGATTTTGGTATTATGAATATTAGAAATATTATCTCTAATATTCTGATTCATATCAATCGAATCCTGATCGCACAATATCACAATAACTGGCTTGCGAATGCTCTTGTTGGCTTCAATCAATTCTTCTAAAACAACATAGATATTATCATCCCAACCTAAAATCAATGTGTGATTTGTCTCTATTACTTTCGAGCGACCACGACTTAAATTTTCCAGTTTGGTTTGAAAACCATTCAAGATAAAACTGATGAACAAACTGGTTATAAAAATCCCGACAATGGTAGCAATTGTCATGAAAACCATGTAAAGGAATGACCCTGTCTGCCCACTTAAATTCCCAGGATCTAGCGTCTGCATGAAACTAGCCCATATCACTGTTCCAAATGCCGCATTGGTATCAATCAAATATATGATGATACCAATGACAAATACAACAACGATTATTGCTAAAAACAACGATAGCACAAGGGCTATTGTTCCTTTTGAAAGAAACTGATCAAAACGATATTTCCATTTTTCGAACATTCTCTTCATAGATAATTCTCCGCTGGTTTTTGTTTCATTATATCATAAAGTTTTCATCAAAAAAACATCACAGGAAAAAATACAGGAAAAAGACATGAAACGGTGTTTAGCGCTTAAATTAATCGATTCTGATCAACCCTTTCGGAGTCAATTCATAGATAGAGTCGAATACCGATTCGATAAAGTTTCGATCGTGAGTTACACAAAAGATACACCCCTTGTACTGTTTCAACATCAATTGTATCACCGGAAGACTTAAAGGGGATAAATTCCTTGTCGGTTCATCTAGCAATAAAACATTTGGCGATTCTAAAACCAATTTCAAAAGGATACATTTCGCCTTTTGCCCCCCAGATAAATCCTTGGATTCATATAGCATTTCTTCGGTGGTGAAATTCAAAGCGCCTAAAAGCGTTCTGATTCTATGTTCTTCCAGTGAAGATGAGCTTGTAAGGATTGAAAGTATCGATTCATTTGCTGGTAATAATTCCTCATAGTCTTGACTCATATACCCTACTCGAATACTTGGTTGTTGAAGCAATCTCTGATAAACTGACTTTAAGAACGTTGTTTTTCCGACTCCGTTTTTCCCTATCAAAGCAACTTTTTCAGGTCCTTTTATATTTAGATTGATATTTTCCAAAAGTATTTTGTCTTGTATTCGAAAGATTTCCGATTCCATTAACAATACCTGTTTGTTATTGGGGAGCGAGATGGTAGAGTCAAAAAACAAATTGATTTGCTCTTCTCGTTCGGGGATATCTAAAAATCGTTCTTTTTCTTTTTGATATCTTGCTTCAGTACTCTTTAAAGAGTGTATTTTCTTTTTTAATAGACGACCCTGTGTAGGATTGCGAACCGCTTGATTTTGTAGATGTTCTACGCGTTGATAGACTTGACGAAAACGTTCCATTTTACGTTCGTGCGTTGCCCTTTGCTTTCTTGCGACCATTTCTTGAGCGTTTAAAGATTGTGTTCTACTTTCGATGTATTCGCGATAATTAAGTTTTTGATAGACACTTATTGCTTTTGTGTTCTTATGTGTCTGTGTCAAATGAATAATACCATTTGCAGTATGCTCTAAAAGTGCTTCATCATGAGATATAAACAAAATAGGTTTCGTTTCTTGGAGAATAAAATCTTCCAAAAATAAAATGGTTTCTAAATCCAAATCATTGGTTGGTTCATCGAGCAGGAAAATGTCGGGTTCGTCCAATAACATCTTGGCAATTCCGAGCTTAACTATTTCTCCTCCACTATGATTTTGCACAAATCTATTTTCATCCAATTGCTCCAGAGGAAACTGTACACGTCTTAGTACTTTTTCAAGCAAAGCCAATTTAGCATAGCTCTCTGGTTTGATTTCTGAACATGGATGTTCCGTTAATAGAAAGGATAAAATGGTTTCTTCCCGCCAAAGATCGCGAAGATTTTGTGGGAGATAACCTATTTTTACATTTTTCTTGTGAATAGAACCTTCTATTTCTACGTAAGTCAGATCTTCTTTGTTCATAATTGCTTTGAGCAATGTCGATTTGCCTATTCCTTCCAAACCGATAATTGCAAATTTATCTCCTAAATTCATTGTGAACGACAAATTAGCCAAAAGGGTTCTCCTCTCGGCTGTTTTTCGAATCGTCAGGTTGCGTACTTCCAACATCAGGTTCTCCTATTCTCTTCTTAGTTGAAAGCCAAGAAAAGAGACAGATTTCTTTTCTCGACAATTATCTGTTATAGAACATTTCGAACCTCCTCATGTGGAATTGTTAATTTTATTATATCAAGAAAAGGGCTATTTGAAAACAAAAATAAAACGGGTAGTAACTACCCGTTATTAAGAATACTCTAATACAGCTACCTGTGGACTTGTGGTCCTAGATATCTCAATCTGATTCGTATGATAAAAATGTACTTCTTTAGAATCGAACAATTTCAAGAAATCATCAATAGTCGCAAGCACTGGAAATCCAAAGTTTTCCCCTCGATAATGCATCGGTATGATAACTTTAGGATGGATGATATCAATGATTTGTTTCGCTATGTTTGCGTCAATTGTATAATATCCTCCAACGGGAATCATAATTGCATCGAGATTCTGAAGTTTCGCATATTCTTCTTTTTTTAAAAAACATCCCAAATCTCCAAAGTGTGCAACTCGAATCGAATTATAGGCAAAGATTGTGATATTATTTTTTCCTCGTTTTGCCCCTTGAACATCATCATGAAAAGTTTCGATGGTTTCCAATGAAAATGGATTGTCTATCGACGAAATGTGAATGTCAACAGCCTCTTTATAGTTATGATCATCATGTCCGTGGCTTGCGACTATGAGGTTCGCAGATAGACGATTTGGTTTCTTATTAGGAAACATCTGCGGATTATACGGATCAATCACTATGGAATAATTGTTTGCGGTCAACGTGAAGCATGAATGACCATTCCATTCAATGAACATCGTTGTTCTCCTTTACCCTAGAGCAACGTCCAGTAACATCATTACTGCAAAGCCAATCATAGCACCAATGGTAGCAATCTTTGTTGTTTTCATCATTTGCGATTCTGGAATCAATTCCTCAACAACAACATAAATCATAGCTCCGGCTGCAAAGGACAAAGCAAATGGAAGAAAATTTCGCATAGAGATTGCCAAGAAAGCACCCAGAATTCCGGCAATTGGTTCCACGATTCCACTATATTGACCAATCATGAAAGATTTTCCAACACTCATATTCTCTCTTCTTAAAGGTACACTAACTGCTGCACCTTCTGGGAAATTTTGGATACCGATACCAATCGCAAGTGCAATTGCAGCACCGACAGAAGCACCTGGGAGTCCTGCAGCAGCTGCACCAAAGGCAACCCCTACCGCCAAACCCTCAGGAATGTTATGCAATGTAATAGCTAAAACCAATAATACCGATCTTCTCCAAGAGGATGATAATCCCTCCTTGTGATGAGATTCTACATGCATATGTGGTAAGAGTCTGTCTACCAGCATTAAGAATGCACCACCTACTAAAAATCCAGTAACAGCAGGAAACCAAGGAATCATACCGAGTTCTTCTGCTAAATCAATACTCGGTGATAGCAAACTCCAAAAAGATGCTGCAATCATAACTCCAGCTGAAAAACCCAGCATTGCATTCAACACTTTATGATTGATGGTTTTAAATCCAAATACAAGTCCCGCACCAAGAGCAGTCATCAAATAAGTAAACGCAGTTCCAATCAAAGCAGCAACAATTGGATTTAATCCTTGAAAAAATTCAATCATCAAAAATCACCTCATCATTAGTATAGCATATTAACCCTATGACGCAAAAAGATATCGCTATTTTCAGATATAAAAAACATAGTAATATGTAAAATATAAGCAATTCGCTTTTATCTTAAGTGATATCGCGCTATAATAAACATTAAAGTAATTAAAAATTTAATAGGAGGTTTGTATGAAAGTTAGTGGTAAAACAATTGTAGTTACTGGAGCTGCTGGCGGAGTTGGTAGAGAACTTGTTCTTCAATTACTAAACAAAGGTGCCAAAGTCGCAGCGGTTGACATCAGTGCAGAGCGTTTGGCAGAAACTGCCAAATTAGCTAACACAAAAGATTTGACAACTCATGTTTGCGATTTATCAAAACTCGAATCGGTTCAGGCGTTATTTGAAGAAGTAGTGAAAGCTCACAAAACTGTTGATGGTATTATCAACAATGCCGGAATCATTCAACCATTCATTCGTGTGAATGAATTGGACTACAAAAAGGTAGAATTGGTTATGAATGTCAATTTTTATGGAACCCTATATATGGTTAAGACATTCCTACCTCATTTACTTGAACGACCAGAAGCACATATTCTTAATGTGTCCAGTATGGGTGGTTTCTTCCCTGTTCCAGGTCAAGCAATTTATGGTGCGTCCAAAGCAGCTGTGAAATTGTTGACAGAAGGATTGTATGCGGAATTATTACCTACCAATGTCAATGTTACCTTAGTATTCCCTGGTGCGATCGAAACTGATATCGCAAAAAATTCATTAGGTGACAACGGGATGCCAAAAGACTTAACAAGTGATGAACAGCCACAAATGAAGATGTTGAAAGCATCTGAAGCAGCAGGTATCATCATTAAAGGCATGGAAAAGAATAAATTCCAAGTCTTCGCTGGTAAGGATTCAAAATTGATGAATTTCATCTATAAAGTGAATCCAAAATCAGCTCCAAAAATGATGTATAAAGCTCTAAAAGATCGTTTGGGATAATCCTATAAATAAAATTTAGAAGGTGTGATGCACCTTCTTTTTTTTACTCTAAATGAAAAGTATACTTGAAAAAGTGTAAAGTTTGCTTTACAATATGACTGAGGTGGTTTCTATGGTTTTAGAGAATAATATCAAGCAATTACGAATTGAGAATAACCAGATGTCCCAGCAGGAACTTGCGGAGTTGGTTGAAGTATCAAGAATGACAATCTATTCTATTGAAGTGGGCAAATATACTCCTTCTGCTGCATTAGCATTACGCATAGCTCAGGTTTTTTCAAAACCATTTGAAGAAGTTTTCTATTTTAATAAAGGAAGTGAAAAGAAATGAAAGAACGTTTCCGTATTGTTGGATTTATTGGATCTATTGTATTTTCTACTCTATTGATATTTCTATTCTTATATCTTCGTTCAAAACTCTTGTTCTCCCCTTTGGATCCTTCCATTCCTGGACTGGATGTAATCTCTTTAATCATCATCTTAGGGTATATTTGGATAGGATGCTATCACTTATATCTCTTCTTCTATCTATTGAAGCATACTCCTAGTCTGCAATCAAATCTTTGGAAATATGCTATTGCCTTTGTGTTTGTTCTTCTTTCAGGCATTTTACTTATTAGTGACGCAACCATCCTCATGGATATCGGAAAAGAATATCAAAATTTTGATGTATCCTCTGAATGGATTTTAATGTTTGGCTTGATGGGATTTCATATTCTTACTTTATTATTCAGTTATTATTTTACGACTCAACTACAAGCTAACAGAACAAGATTATTTGATTCTATCCAATCTGGAAACAACCAGATGTTTGTACTGACATATCAAATCATGTCTATCTGTGGAGTTGCCGGTATTTTATTGACAGGAATGTATTTTCTAGGTGGTTGGAACTTAATTGCTTTGCAACATCGAGTTGGATTCATTTTGACTAGTTCTGTCCTTCTTGGTCTTCCACTGATTACATTTGGTGGATTTTGGTTCATGAAGTTTCATAAAAAGCCTTTTATCAAATGGCTCGATGAACATGAGTGGTACTTAACAACCATGGGAATGTCTATTTCTTTAATCATCGGTTGGATTATCATGGCGATTGGAATAGGTATTTCAGGTTTCATTGATGGTTTTTCAACCATAATCTGGTTTTTACTTTGTGTGTTTATTCAAATCGAAGTGCTAGCAATTTATGTTCTCTTCCAATCTCATATGGAATAAAAAAGAAGCAGTCATTCGACTGCTTCTACTGTTTTTGTTTGATTGAATTGATACTGCTTGTTGCGATAGTATAGTCCAAGATCGACCAAAACCATGACAGCGTTGATTGCATAAAAAATGATCACCAAATCAGGATTAAAGATAATCTTATGGGCGATTCCAAATAGATACCCTATGAAAACGACGTATAAGAACATTACGCTTTTTCCTTCAATACTTTTACTCTTTAAACTCTTGTAAATATTGGTTGGCCAAGCAAAGCCAAAACATAATAACATTCCGATTTCAAAGATACTCATAAGACCCTCCGTTTGTAAATGACAAAGACATTGTATCACATTCTAAGTGACTTCGTATTATATTCTTTATGAAATGCTCAAGATTCATCATAATATAGTTGGTATTGCTTGGTGTTTTCATCGTAAATAGCTACTGATTTACCAAAAATAAAACGATCTTTTCCTTGATGATGAACCCGTAAAAAGTGAGAAGCCAGTAATTGATTTTCTATTTTCTTTGTATTCATCGGGTCTAAGCCAGTTATGGTTTCAAATATGAAATGATTCGATGACTTCTCTATCGTTTCTTCTATTTCTAGCTGAATATTTTGATAGTAATCAAGGATTGGTTGTGGATTGATCGGTTCCACTTTCATGATGTTTGGAATAGATGGAAATTGATTTAACAGTTGGATGTCGAAAGGTGTAGAATTATCTAAGATCGTTTTATCCAGATCAATTTCTAAAGCATCTGAAACCAATAAGTATAATGCTCCTATTGTATATGAGATTCTGCGAATAGGCAAATAGGATTTTAAGTCATATAAGGAATTGATTTCGCGTTCCAATCCATCTTGAAATTTTGCTTCACTTAATTGTTTTAATGCTTGCCATTCTACATATACTGCACACCCTTCCACACATTCAATTTTGGATTCATACTCGATATTATTTTGATTCTGCTTGTAACGGTATTTTCTTAGGCTTAAAAAACACTTAAAATCTTCTATCGACAGCGATTGATAAGACTGTACAAGAATCTTGGATTCTGCTAATTTATATCTCAATAACTCTTCATGGTAGTCATAATCCAACCCCCTGATTTCATTTGGAAATCTGCTCTCCTGATTCGTCATTTGGTATGCATGAAACATTTCATGAATGATTTTACTTGTGAAAACATCGAGATCATCGTGGATGTATTCCAAGTTCCATATTGCAATATATTTTCCTTCCCATTCTATTGCCGTATTACCAATGAAATGTTCATTCCAATTCACTGATCTCGTTTGAAAGTAAACTGTTTTTTTATTATATAAAGCAAACTCAAATG
>QKCT01000055.1 GCA_003245625.1 Bacillota bacterium
CTGAATGGTATGGAATTCGAATAGAGAAAAAATAGACGGATAGGTTCTATGTGCTATAATAGGAGTGTTGATAATTCATACTTTAAGGATAGGTGATCGTTGATGGAGTGGAGAAAACAATACAAAGAGTTGTATTTGCCAAAACAAAGTCCAATATTAATCGAACTAGAACCAATGCAATACATTACCGTAAGTGGAGAAGGGAGTCCGGATAGCAAAACCTTTCAAAACTGTGTTGAAGCACTTTATGCATTGTCTTATGCGATTAAAATGGCTCCTAGAAAAGGAATTCAAATTGAAGGATATGAAGAGTATACGGTATTTCCTTTGGAGGGTGTTTGGAATCTAAATGAAGAAGGAAAACAGCGTTATACAAGAGGTGTTTCATCTAACGACCTAAGAGAGTACTTTATATTTACATTGATGATTCGCCAACCCGATTTTGTCACACCGGAACTCTTTCGAGAACTTCAAAAAATGACCTATCAAAAAAAGAAATCAGAGTCTATTTTGCAAGCGAATTTTCAAATCACTCACGAACCACTGAGCTGTCAAATGATGCATATAGGACCTTACAAAGACGAACCTGAATCTTTTCGCATGATGGAGGAGTATGTACTTCAACAAGGATACCAGCGTAGTGCAAAGTATCATAAAGAAATCTATATTTCAGATCCAAGAAAAGTATCGCCGGATAAAATGAAAACAGTATTGCGGTTTGAAATCAAAAAAACAACAAATTGATTTATAATATCATAGAATATAGGAAAGCCAATAAACACCGATTTTATTGGCTTTCTTTATTTGATTTGGAACTTCAAATATTGGAAAATGTCAGATTTGTTATCCAAAATTTCTTTTCTTCTGATACTATTATTTGCAATATATGGTATTATTAAGAGGGGTAAATTAGTCGTTATTGTTAAATTATATAAAAATCTAAAATTAGGTATTTTATGGTTTTTGGCTTGAAAATGGGTTTTATTTTAAAATATAAATCGTTTTTATCCATTTTTGAAAGAAAAAAATATTTAATAAAAGTCGCTAAAGTACAAAACAAAGCGTTTGAGTATATTTCATATTGCATACGAACGTACTATAATCCTATATAGAAAAGATGTATGCGTTTACATACATAATAGGAGGAAATGAAATGAAACGAGTATTTTTAGTTATTACAGTATTAGCACTCAGTGTCTTCGGTTTTGTTGCTTGTAATGAATCAACGACAGTCGATAGTAACGCTACTACAACTGAAGAACAAATTACAATTACTTTCTGGCATACCTATGGAGATTCGGAAGAAGCAGTATTGCTAGACACCGTATTACCATTATGGAATGCAGCGCATCCAAATATTACTGTTAATGCAGTGAGACAGGATGGAAGCCAATATCATGAAATGATAGTCACTTCATTTGCAACAGGAAACGGACCAGATGTTGCACGATTAGATATCAGTAACATCGCGTCATATGCAGAACAAGGTGGACTTGTTGCATTGGATACTTATGATGATTTCGCTACATTAGCTGAAAATTATATTGACGGGCCATTATCTACAAGTTTGTACAAAGGATCTTATTATGCTCTTCCACTAGATACAAACTGTAAAGCAGCTGTTATCAATATGAATTTACTTGAAAGCGAACTAGGATTAACAGAAGTTCCAGCTACGATGGAAGAATTCATCAACGCTGCTGCTTCAAGAGGAACATATTCACTTAGCGTTTCTGGTGTTGGTGATTGGGACTTATACCCTTACTTCTGGTTATTCGGTGGTAGTTTAACAAATGATTCCTTCACCCAAGCTACTGGATATTTAGACAGCCAAGATAGTATTGATGCTATCAATGAAATGCTTACATTGCATTCACAAAACATTTTTACAATTCGTGATATCGATGGAACTGCAGATGCATGGGCTGGAATTCAAGACACTTTCGTAATGTTCTTTGAAGGACCTTGGTATTCATTCAGTGAAGATATCGTAGCTGCACCAATTCCTACATACGAAGGTCGTAGTGCTTCAGTCGTTGGTGGTGAAGATGTTGCTGTATTCGCAACTTCACAATATCAAGATGCAGCATATGAATTTGCTAAATTCTTAACATCAGAAGAAGTACAATTGGCAATGTTGCAAGTAGGACAATTACCTATCTTGAAATCATTGGTAGACAATGAAACTGTATTGTCAAACCCTACATGGGCAGTTTATATGGAACAATTAGAATCAGCACAAGCTCGTATCCCTAGTCCAAATAATGATGAAATCAAAACTATTTGGAGTAATGCGATGACTGACATTTTCTTAAATGGCGCTGATGTAGCAACAACATTATCAAACGCAGCTACTGCAATCGATGCGGAATTAGAATAATTTTCTTTCCTTAAATAATGTCCCGCTAAGAATAACGTCTATAGCGGGACTTTATTTGTTCGATATTGAGACAAGGAGTCGAAATAAATGAATTCAATGAGTCTACGGAAAAAAAGATTTCATAAAGGTTTGCGCGGTTGGCTAAGTGCGCTTCCTTTCATTTTGCCTGGACTAATTTTGGTGACAGTCTTTATAATTTACCCGATGTTATTCACCATTCGAATTTCTTTGTCTGATTATCGAATTGTAACAGGGGATATTACTTACATTGGATTGACAAACTTTAAGAATGTTCTGTTTGAGACAAAAGAATTTTGGTATGCATATCGAAACAACTTTCTTTATGCAATCGTAACCGTTCCGTTGATTATATTTGGAGGGTTGTTGTTCTCATATTTAGTGAATAATCTAAAACACGGTCAATCGATATTTAAAGTTGGATTTTATCTTCCAGTCATTACTTCTTGGGTCATAGTCAGCTTGGTATTCAAATACATGTTCGGAAATTCCAATACCGGTATGTTGAATTATTTACTTGTTGATGTCTTTCATATTCTGGATGACTATGTGCCTTGGTTATATCGTGAATGGACTGGTAATGGAGCAATCTGGGTTATGGGAATTTGGAAAAACATGGGTTGGGCAATGCTGATATTCTTAGCTGCACTGCAAAGTATTCCAAAGGATCTCTATGAATCGGCCTCGATTGATGGTGCTGGTATTTGGGCTAAATTTCGCTATATCACGATTTCTGCGGTTAAGCCAACGATATATTTTGTTATGGTGAATATGATCATTGGATCGTTCAATGTGTTTATTCAAGTCATGTTGCTAACAAGTGGAAATCCAAACGGAACCACGAGTGTGTTGCAATACTTGTTATATAACCGAGCATTTAGTAAATTCGAATTTGGAGAAGCATCTGCAATCGGATTGATTTCTGCGGTAACCATCATACTCTTGACTGTTCTTCTGAACAAGATCTTCTTACTAGATGAAAAAGAGAGCGGGGTGTGATGAGATGAGTATCAATAAATATCAAAAATTCAAAACACGTGACCGCATCACACAAGGGTTTATCTGGCTTTTCTTGTTGATTGCATTATTCATCTTTTCTCTGCCGTTCTTGATTATGATTGCGAGTTCATTTGAAGAATTCAGTTATGTGTTACCGTATCCACCAAAGATTTTTCCAACCTCACTTGATTTTTCAGCGTATCAATATATTATTACTCAGCATAATTTTCTTACTGCATTAAAAAATAGTGTCATCAATACATCGATTACCGTAGTGATTGCTGTGTTTATCTCTTCTTTGTCCGCATACGGATTTTCTCGGATTGAATTTCCAGGAAGAGAAGCATTGTTTGCGGTATATCTATTTACTTTGATGATGCCGGGATTTCTAAACATCATTCCCCAATTTATCGTGTTAAAAAACATCACTTTCATTCCTGGTTTGCCAAATGGATTGATTGGTTCCAGATTCGGCTTGATTCTCATTTACGTTGCGACGAGCATATGCGGAAATACGTTCTTTTTGCGAGGGTTCTTCAAAACCGTTCCAAAAGCTCTTTCCGAATCAGTTGTTGTTGACGGCGGTGGTCATTTCTCCATCTTTTTTAGAATCATACTTCCATTATCCACACCAGCAATCGGAACCATGGGAATCTTTGCGTTGCAAGGATTCTGGGAAGAATACTTTACCGCAAAAGTATTGGTTGGCGCGAATGAGAATATGATTACCTTACCGTTGTTATTACAACGTCTAAACGGGGAACATGCAACGAGATGGGAATGGGTTTTTGCTGCGTCCATTTTGGCGCTCATTCCAGTTATCATTTTGTTTATTATTTCCCAAAAGAAGTTGGTCATCGGTGGCTTGACGCAAGGAGCAGTTAAAGAATAGTAAAGGACAAACATATGAAAAAGAACATCACATTACAGAAAGCTCAATATATCGTCGGCGATGATATCAAGATCACCGTTCTTCTTGATGTTACTCCGTCAACACAACCAAATATAAAACTCTATCAATTAGCAAGATTGATAGAATTTGATATGACATACCACACGAAAGATATTCCTACTGGAGGAGTAGAATTGGTGGTTGAAATTACTTCGCTTCCTATCGGAAACTATGGAGTAGAAGTATGCTTGGACGAAGAAATTTATTCCACTGCATTTGATGTTGTCGAATCCAATCGCGTTTGTACCAGATACGGATTTCTAAGCGATTTCTCATCCAATGAAAATGATGTGGAGGATATTGAATATTTGAATCGTCTTCACATTAATGCAATTCAATTCTACGATTGGATGTATAAACACGAAGATTTGATCTCTGAAAAAAATCTGTATACAGATCCACTCGGTCGATTAACCGATTTATCAGTAATCAAAACAAAAATCCAACATTGTATCCAACTCGGGATTCGTCCATTTGCTTACGGAGCCGTGTATGCAGCAAGCAAAGATTTTTTCAAAGATCATCCAGAGTGGGGATTGTATACTGTGAATCAACAACCAATCACTTTCTTTGATTGGCTGCATTTCATGAACATCTCAAAAGATTGTGGCTGGAGCGACATTATTATTAAAGAATTTACGGAAGCGATGAAACAACTTCAATTCCAAGGAATCCATATGGACACGTATGGATTTCCAAAAATAGTGTGCGATGCCAACCAAAAATCGTTTTCCTTGGCAGATGAGTTTCCTGACTTGATTAATCGTGCAGACAAGGCTGCTAGAACGGTTGATCCTAAGAATGGTGTCATTTTTAATTGTGTCAACAACTGGCCGGTAGAACAGGTCGCCAAAACGAATCAGGATGCGATCTATATTGAAGTGTGGCCACCACATGATACTTATTACGATTTATATCAATTAATCCAAAATGCAAAAAGAATGAGTGGAAAACAAGTTGTTTTAGCGGCGTATATGCACCCATTTGCCATAGCGGAAGAAAACCATGAAATCCAAACGGCAGAGAATTCTCTGTTGCTTACCAATGCGGTTATTTCAGTTTCTGGAGGAACACAATTGGTTTTTGGAGAAAATGGTGGTATTTTGTGCGATAGTTATTATGCGAAATATGCAAAAGCTTCACCAACATTTCAGGATAAAATCGTGGATTACTCTGATTTCTTAGTTCGATATGCAGATTTGCTGTATCTAGATGAAGGAATAGATGTTTCCATGACATCTGCTTCCGGAATTAATGAAGATATCATTTTCATATCAGACACCGCAACGTTTTCCAGTAAAGCAGAAGCATATAAGGTATGGACCGTGATTCGCGAATCATCGAAACGAATGACCATCAATCTTGTCAATCTGACAACGAATGAATCGGAATGGAACGAACCGAAAAATGCTATTGATCCGATTTGTGATATTATAATAAAGGTAAATACCAATCGAAAAGTCAATGGCGTGTATTGTGCTTCACCAGATCATTCCTTATCCGCACTTTCTCTATCATATGATACAATGCAGACAGATAGGGGAATCGAATATACAATTCATGTTCCTAGTCTTTTGATATGGACTTCAGTTTGGATAGAAACGGAGTAGAATTTGAAGAGATTTCGATATGATACCGATCGATTGCCAAGAGTACGGTTTATCGGTCGAATCAACTACAAAACTCCTTGGAAGCATTTCTCTAGAACCATTGATGAGTACATCATGTATATCATTAAGGATGGAGAAATGTTTATCAAAGAAGATGGAATTGAATATCATCTTGTTTCAGGAGATATCCTCTTATTGGAACCGAACCTGATGCATGTTGGATATAGACAAGCAGTCTGCGACTACTACTATATCCATTTTAAGCATGACGGAATTCAAGTTTCGGAACGTGAAGACGAAGAAGATCTTCAAGAACTCATGGAAAAGAGAAGAAAATGCCTAATTGGAAATAACTTGGAAGAAAGTAAAGTGATTGATTCCATTACTTATCTGCCAAAGTTTATGAATATTCCATTTAATCACTTATCCCAAGAATTAAAGACAGCGACGAGCATTTATAATCATCGAGAAGAGTTTTATAAACTGCATACTTCCACTTTGGTTCATAGTTTCCTATTGAACATTTCACATCAGATGTTATTGAACTATCTTGCTGCACATTCCACGGTTACTTCAAAGAAAAGCATTCATATATGCGAAGGAATCATTCATTATCTGAATCATCATTACATGGAGAAAATTACGAGTGAAGATATTGAAGATATTTTTGAAGTGAATTTTGATTATATCAACCGTGTCTTTTCATCTGTCACTAAAACAACAATATTTCGCTACATCAATCAATTGCGGATCAACAATGCGATGCAATTGATTGAGACATCCAATTTAAGTTTTAGTGAGATTGCCTATTTAGTAGGTATCGAGGATCAATACTATTTTTCTCGCAAGTTTCGTCAGTTTACCAATATGACTCCAACTCAATATTACAATCTGACACACGAGAGAAAGGACTAACTCATGGATGAATTCCAACAAAGAAGAAGTCCTCTTTCCCAGTTTTTGGGATTGTTGATTACGAAGAGTCTGCATTTGATTTTAATCAATCTTTTGTTTGTATTAACGAGTTTGCCACTCATAACACTTCCATTGACAATGGCCGCATTAACTAAGACGACACAAGGAATCGTGAATGGGAAAGATCAAGCTCTGGTTCAAGTCTATTTTAAAACCATGAAACAAGATTTGGCACGAAATCTATTGCTTGGATACTCCAGTATGTTCCTGCTTTTTGTGAATTTATATGGCTGTTATTTTTACTTCTTAAACGCAACCACATTTCTGTATTTATTCTTTACCTATCTCTTGATTGTACTTTTTGTTTTGTTGTACTCTGTGATTATCAATAGCTATCAGATGTTTGTTGCGGTAGATCTCCCTATAACAGCTATTCTCAAAAACGCGATTATCTTGGTATTTCAGAAACCAAGACAAGTTCTTTTTGCTTCGATAGGTTCGTTACTAATTTTAATAGTAAGTCTTTACTTTTTCCCTTATTCAACTCCAATTTTATTAGTTCTCAGTTTCTCGTTAGCGTCTTATATCGCGACGTTTTCATTATATCCATTCATACAAACTATGATAGTTAAACAGGAGAGATTATGAAACATCAATGGTGGAAAGAAAGTGTAGTTTATCAAATATATCCTAGAAGTTTTAAGGATTCCAATCAAGATGGAATCGGTGATTTAAGAGGCATTATCCAACAGATTGATTATTTGGTCTGGTTGGGAGTCAATGCTGTCTGGCTGAACCCGATTTATGATTCGCCAAACGATGATATGGGATATGATATTCGTGACTATGAAACGATAATGACCGAGTTTGGAACGATGGAAGATTTTGATGAGTTGTTGGATAAATTACATCAGAATGGAATTCGTTTGATTATGGATTTGGTGGTCAATCACACATCTGATGAACATCCATGGTTTGTGGAATCTAGAAAATCAAAGGAAAACCCTTATCGTGATTTTTATATCTGGAGAGAAGGAAAAGACGGGAAAGAACCGAATAATTGGGCTTCCTTTTTTACTCCGTCTGCTTGGGACTATGACGAAGAAACCCAAGAATGGTATCTTCATTTATTTTCCAAGAAACAACCAGATCTCAATTGGAACAATAAGCAAATGCGAGAATCAGTATATCAGATGATGAATCGCTGGTTTGATAAGGGAGTAGATGGATTCCGAATGGATGTCATCAATCTCATTGCGAAGCATCCTGATTTACCAGACGGGGAGTCCGATAACAATAACCGCTACGTTTTTTCAGATCGATATTTCGCAATGCAACCAAAACTCCACGATTATCTGAGAGAAATGAGAAAAGCTTGTTTTGATGGGCGCGATTGCATGTGTGTTGGTGAAACTCCTTTTGTTAATACAAATAATGCCAATTCCCTTTTAGAAAGTTCCTCTCAGCTGGATATGATTTTTCAATTTGAGTTAATGGATATCGATAGTAAATCAAGCAAATGGGATGTCGCAGAGTTTTCTGTACCAAAATTCAAGCAATTGATGAGTTCTTGGCAAAAAGCCGTTCCTTGGAACAGTTTGTTTTGGTCCAACCATGATCAACCGCGAGCAGTGTCTCGTTTTGGAGACGTTTCAACTGAAGAGAGTCGAGTGTTATCTGCTAAAATGCTTGCGATCGCAATGCACCTGTTGAAAGGAACTTCCTTCTTGTATCAGGGAGAAGAAATTGGAATGACCAATTGTGCATTCTCCTCTTTTGATCAATTACGAGATATCGAGAGTATCAACTTTTATCGAAATGCGGAAAACGGTGGTTATCTTGATTTTGCATGGAACGGAATCTTAAAAAAAGGTCGTGACAATGCAAGAACCGTGATGCAATGGGATGATACGAAAAATGCAGGGTTTTCAAAAACCGAACCCTGGATAATGGTCAATCCAAACTACACACAGATTAATGTAGCTTCGCAACAATCAAATCCCAACTCGATTTTGGATTTCTATCGGAATCTAATCCAGCTTAAGTTATCCAATGAAACGTTGATTTATGGCGAATTTGACTTGATTGATGGACCAGATTCAGTATTTAGTTATACAAGAACATACCAAGATGAACAATATCTCATCGTATGCAATATGAAGAATGAAGCAGTCCGTTTTGATTTTTCTCAAGAGTTTATTCAAGACGCATTTCTTCTCAGTAATTATACTTTCCACTATAAAAATCTTTTACAACCATACGAAGCATTTGTGGTTCGTTTGGGTAAGAATCATGATTAGGAAGACTGAAAGTTACATAAAGAAGGGATTGCTATTCACAATCTTAGTTTTAATCACGCTCTTGTTAGTGGGGTGCAATTCCCAATTGACGCATGTTGATTTCGCGGAATTACCTAGTCAGATTGGAACGTATATGGAATCCATTTCAGCGAACCAATCCATGTTTGCTCCAGGAGAAACAGCGATTATCATGGTGGATTGGAAAGACGAAGAAATCAATCAAACAGAGGCAACGCTAGAAGTGTTTTTGGTTCATTTAAATGACATTGTATATACATCAAAGATTCCTTTAAAGGACAGTGAGAACTCTTCGATTGAATTTGAAGTTTTGTTACCAAATGCCGATTATACTGGATACTTATTAGAAGTCTTCCTCGTGAGCGATCAGAATTGTCTTGATTATCAAACCCTAGGAATCGATGTGTCTTCGACTTGGAACGTATTTCCAAGATATGGTTATCTTAGTCAATATGGCTCTGTTGATGTTGAAGCAACCTTGTCACAACTCAATACCTTTTATTTGAATGGACTGATGTATTACGATGTGATCGATCGACATGATCAGTCTTTGGCTGGAACAGTCGATAAACCAAGTGCAAGTTGGCGAACGATTAGCAACGATCTTGTATTGGCGTCGACGATACAGGATATGATTGATACAGGGCACACATATCACATGAATTCCTATGTGTATGAGTTGATGTTTGGTGCCTATGAGGATTTTTCCACAATAGGGATTCAAGCAAGTTGGGGACTTTACAAAGATAGCAGTCATGCTTTACAAGATTATCATCCGCTTCCTACGGTATGGGAAACATCAAAATTGTACCTATTCAACCCAGCGAATCTGGATTGGCAAAATAATTGGACGTCACAAGTGAGTGATCTTTTGGAAGTATATGATTTTGATGGAATACAAATTGATTCTTTAGGTAATCGGGGTTTGCTTTACACCTATGACGGTCAAATGATTTTTCTTGATGAAACCTATATGGATTTTTTAGAGAATGCCAAATCAAATCTCAATACAGGGATTATATTTAATCCCGTCAATGGATATGGATTAGATCAGACATTAGGTGGCGACTTCAATGACATCATCTACATGGAAATATGGGATGGAACGTATGCTACGCTTCAAAAAGAATTGTTCGATATTTATGAACAAACAAATGGAGAAATCGGGACAGTATTCGCTGCGTACATGAATTATGGAAATACTACCGGTAGTTTTAATACCGCTAGTGTTTTATTGACGGAAGCAACCATTGTAGCAAGCGGAGGAGACCATTTGGATTACGGAGACAACGGGTTATTGTCGAAAGAATATTATCCAGGAGATATGTTGCTTGCTTCGAAAGAACTCATGAATCGATTATTATCTTATTCGACATTCCAAGTAGCATATGAGAATTATCTTCGAGGAACGGGATTGAGTGTATCACCAAATGAAACTGCTATTCAAGATTACACGACATCCACGAACGGATCCTTAGGTTCGATATGGACATTTGCCAGAACAAAATCGACATCAGAGGAAGTGCTTCATTTCATTAACTTGTTAAATGCAACAACAAATAGTTGGATGGATTCTCAGGGACTGCAGAATTCGCCGATGTTATTGGAAGATGTTTTGGTAAAACATTATATACAAGATATCCCAGAACATGTTTACTTTGCCACTCCAGATCGATATCTTGGAGTAATGAATGAAATACCTTTTGAAATCCAAACAGATGAATCCGGGACTTATATCTCCTTTGTTTTACCCTCTCTTGAGTATTACTCCATGATAGTAATAAAATAACGTTTAATTATACATTGAAAAAGTAGATTTCTAGTCTACTTTTTTTTGAACCAGGGGTGCTATTTTTTTTATTCTATGATACAATATTTCAAGAGATGAGGGAAAGAAATGAAACAGTCAAATAAAAATAGAATCATCAACATTCTATTTGTCTTTGGGTTTCTCTTCGTTGTATTCACACAAGTATACCGCTTGTTGGGCTTGGATACCACCTATTTAGGAGAAACCGTTGATTCCAAAACTCTATATTATTT
>QKCT01000053.1 GCA_003245625.1 Bacillota bacterium
TACAATTGTCATCTTCGATATGGAATTCGATTTTGTCGAATAGAAAGGAATCATTATGTATAACTATATAAAAGGATATATTACCGAAATCAATCCAAACTATGTGACTGTCGAAAACAACGGCATTGGTTTCCAAGTAATCACGCCAAATCCATATTCCTTTATCCTCCACGCAGAAACGACTGTTTACATCTATCAAAAAGTCAGTGAAGACAATATCAGTCTCTATGGGTTTAAAACACCGAAAGCGAAAGAGTTGTTTATCAAATTGATTTCCGTCAATGGTATCGGTCCGAAAAGTGCCAATGCGATTTTAGCATCTGGAACGGTTGAATCCATTGCAGATGCCATTGAAGATGGGAATGCGAAATATCTTCAAAAATTCCCAGGTATTGGCCCAAAAGCATCTCAACAAATCATTTTGGATTTAAAAGGCAAAATCGATTTTGAAGAACCTACGATTAAAACTGCGAACTTGTTGGAAGTTGAAGAAGCTTTGGTCGCTTTAGGTTATAAAGATAAGGAAATCAAGAAAATTGTACCGAAATTAGATGCAACAAAACAAACACATGAACTAATCAAAGATGCATTAGCGATGATGTTGAAATAACAACTTACCACCCCTTATTTGCAACTTGGTATTGGAATTCTTGCAATCAAATACAAGGAATTATACAATCAAGGCATAACAAAACGAAAGGGGTATTACCATGAAAACAACAAAATTAGTATTATTAGGATTCTTAGGAATCTTTACCTTATTCGCAGCCGTCGGTTGCACGGAACAATCCGTTTTGGATCAGTTCATTAAAGTCGCCAATGACGTTGAAAGCTCATCTGTGAGTTATAGTGAGGAAAGCTTATCCAGTGAAGATGGTATCGTATCAGAAACATCACTAGAAGTTTCCGAGTACAGTATCGTCCAACTAAGTGAAACATCAAGTGATTTGATTGCTTTCCAAGAACTACGATTGGAAATCCTCGATTTACACGATCAAATCGTCGTCCAACGTGAAGCGATTCAAGCCCTAATGGATTCGATTAGAACACAAGCTCAAGCAATCAAAGATGCTGGATATGTCCTGCTCGAAGACGATATGGCAACCTTGCAGCAAGCAATCGATGATCTGACTGGATTGCGAGAGAATCTACGTGCTACAGAAGGACAAGCTTATCAACGAATCTTTGATTTAAGAGGTAGTTATACAAGAGAAAATCTGCCACAAATTATCACCGTTTACACCGAAGTAATCGATGTCTTGGAATACCGTATGGACTTATTTACACAAGCCATTGAGATCCTTCAAAATGCAGATGTTTTATTAAGCGATTATTTGGAGAGTTAAGATGAAAATCAGAGTTCACGAATCCCCCGAAATTGAAGAGATTGAAGTCGTTATCAACTGCCAAACCAAAAATGAACATGTGGTTGAAATCGAACGCTCTTTAACCTATCTGAATAAGATTATTACAGGTAAGATCGATGGGCGTTCTTACACTCTGTCACCCAATCAAATTTATTACTTTGATACGATTGAAAACAAGGTATTCGCCTACACCAAAGAACATGTTTATGAAATTCCTTTAAAGCTGTATCAATTGGAAGAAATATTAGACAGTACACCATTTCTTCGGATTAGTAAAAATACGATTCTGAACGTCCGAAAAATACGCTCCTTCGAATCGAGTATTAATGGTCGAATGGAAGCGATTCTGTTGAATCAAGAAAAAGTCATTGTATCCAGAAAATATGTTTCTGAATTGAAACAGATCTTAGGAGGAAAAAGAGGATGAAACGATACTTCAGCACTTTTGTAAAAACATTGTTTTTTACCACCTTGGTCTTCCTATTCTTAGCGATTTTATATTATCGTGTTACACAAACACAACTAGGCTATTTTAGAGTCACCATAGGCGCAATCCTAATGTCTCTCATCATCGCCGCAGCGATCCGTGTATTCAAATCAGAAAAACGAAAAGCAGTGGTTAATGCTGTGCTAGGATACCTAATTATCATACCGGCTTTATTCGTCTTACGTAATCTCTTTGGAACCTTCCTTTTCCGTCAAGCTTGGAGTTTGTATATTCTAATTGCCATCATTGGAATCATCTACGGAATCGCGCTCTTAGCAGCTTCCAAAAAATACAAATCTGAAGTAAATGAACTCAATCGTTTACTGTTAGAAAAACAAAAAGAACCGGATGAATTTGACACCGATTCATAAAGCAGAATAAGCAAATAAAAAGTCGCTTTCCTAATTGGAATGCGACTCTTTTTTTAGATTGTAAACAGCGATTTTAAGTAGTCAAAATCTCTTGATTTTCCAAGTGCAAGCATCAATAAGATTCTTGCTTTTTGACCGTTTAAGGAAGGGGCTAAAATACATCCTAAATCCGTTAAATATTTACCACCGCCTAAATATCCATAGGTATCCAAAACTCTCCCAGAAGGGCATCTAGAACAGATTACAACGGGAATGCTTTTCTCGATTGCGCGCTGCAATCCAGAGGTCATACCTGGTGGCAAATTCCCACGACCAAGAGCTTCCACAACAATTCCATTAGCACCTTGATCGACGACATAATCAATCAAAGAAGAATCAGCACCTGCATACGCTTTAATTAAATGGACATTAGATGTTAAGTGTTCGACTGAGACAGTTTGACGTTCATAAGAGATATTACGATGGAAAATTACCTCATGATTATCCACGATTCCAACAGGACCATAATCCAAAGACTTAAATGTATCCAAAGACAATGTATTTGTCTTCGTCACTTCAGATGCAGCATTGATCTGATCATTCATTACAACGAGTACACCACGGCCACGAGATTTAGTTGACTTAGCAACTAAAATGGAAGAAACTAGGTTGTTGATTCCATCGAATCCAAGTTCGGAACTTGACTTCATCGAACCAGTAACAACGATAGGGATATCCGTATCCAAAATCGTATCTAAGAAAAAAGCGGTCTCTTCCAAAGTATCAGTTCCATGCACAATGACAAATCCACAAGGATCATTCTGAAGGATATGTTGTTGTATGAGTTTCGAAATATCCAACATCATCTCAGGGGTTATGGAAGGTGAAGGCACCTCCGAGAATTCAATGACCTCTAGATCGTTGTAAAGTTCTGACTCGAGCAATGACTGCATAATTTGTTTGGCTGAGAGGGCAGGTTTGACTGTGTGACTGACATCGTCAATCTTCATCGAGATTGTCCCTCCGGTAAATATCATGTATATCTTACCCAATTACAATCACCTCATATTCTGTCTGTATTATATCATAGAAACCAAAATCCCGAGATATTAAAATCGAAAAACAGGGTTAATTCCTAGTGAATTTTCAAGAGGGTTTTTCAAAGGGTTAAAATGAAGGTCCGATTTTCGCGAAAAAAGCACAAAGGCAGTTTTCCACTCTCTCCACATGTTTTTCTCTAACCGCGCCGTTTAGGTCTTTATAATTGGTTAACATAATATACATTATATGAACTAATTTAAGTTACGTAGAAGATGGTAAATTCTCCACAAAAAACATTCATATGAAATAGATTGTATGATTATCGGGGGAGATAGCTTCTGCTTCTAATGATTAATTATATTCAAATAACTTCTATGACTATATTAATAATGGCTGTTTCTGCTTTTCCAAGCAATAAAAAAATTCGGCTTCAAAATCGGCCGAATTTTACGTTTTTTTCTAGAAAGAGTATGGTTATGCACCCTGATTTGATAAAATATTCCCTATTCTAAAATCGATTTTTGCGATTCTAAGAAAGGAAATAATCATTTCATCGATAGTTCTTCTTCTACTGTTAGGTTATGTGTCTTTGAAAATTCAAAGGCTTTTATGATTGCTTCATCAAACAATAATTCTGGTTTATGTGCATCCGCTGAGATGATTACTTTCGCTCCATGCTTTTTCACTAGTTGCCAAAATTCATTTCTTGGATATCGATACACTTCTTGATCACCAACCGTGATCAATCCCTTTCGAATTCCATTGGCATTGATCTCAAGGGGAATGTCATGTTCCTTTGCACAGACGATGATGTCTTCACAAAGTTGTAGAACCTTATCTGAGATTTTTGTAGTACTGAACAAAAACAAATCCGGATGTGATATAAATCGAAAGTAACCAGTTTGCATTGCTTCAATCAATGTATCTTTATAAATTGTTAAATCTTCCAAAGACTTAATGGCATATACACTTATCAACTTCTCATTCTTTTCGATGTAGTGTTGACCCAAAGTCAAATAGTCAAGATCCTTCAAGAAGTCACGATAGAATTTGTTCTTGTAATGAAAGTATTCAATTTCCAATCCTTTATAGATTTTGATTTGATTGGAGTACTTTTGGATTGCCTCATCAAGTTCCTTTAAGTAAATTGGATAGTCGGACAGAGTCATTCGCACGGAGCGGTCTATTAATTCTTTCCAAGGAGCGTGATCTGAAAAACCGATTTGGGTAAATCCAAAATCAATCGCGGATAGAACATAGTCTTCAATCGTTCCAGATGCATGTCTACATAAGTACATATGAGTATGGTAATTTGTTTTCATTATTTGATTCTTAAGTGGCATCCGATACTATCCTTTCTTACCAGCGCAGACTGGGTGATTAGTTTAGCTGTTTGGACCATGTTTAGCGTCTCATAATAGTACTTTGTAAGGTTCGGATATTTCAGTAGATTTTGTTCGATATCTTTTAAGACTTTCTGGGTCAAATCTAAGCCTTGTTCATTTCTGACGATTGAGACATGCTCATCCATATAGTCACCGATTTTCTTCCGAATCGGTTTGTAATTATAGTTGTAATTTGGCATTTCTTCAAGAGTATAATCAAAATCATATTCTTCTATATTCATGGTATGGTTGATATCTTGTGCAGCAGCTTTTCCAAAGACCAAGCATTCCAATAAAGAGTTGGATGCTAGACGGTTTGCGCCATGCACTCCTGTGTAGGCAACTTCACCGATTGCATAGAGATTTTTCGCACAAGTTTTAGCAGATAAATCCGTCTTGATTCCACCACATAGAAAGTGTTCTGCAGGGGCGACCGGAATCAAATCTAGACCCATAATGTATCCTTCTTTTTTGCAGTAGTTGAATACGGTTGGAAAACGTTTCTCCAAGTACTTTGGATCCATATGAGTCGTATCCAAAAAGACATGGTCTGTCCAGGTATCGTACATCTCTCGATAAATCGATTGAGAGACGATATCTCTAGGTGCTAATTCCATCCGTTCAGGGTCGTATTTTTTCATGAACCGTTCTTTTTCAATATTACGCAAATATGCGCCTTCCCCACGGACTGCTTCGGTAATCAAAAAGCGTTGTCTTGAGGTAACATATTCAGAATATAGTGCCGTTGGATGGAACTGTACAAATTCCATATTTTGGAACTTACATCCTGCACGATAAGCCATACCAATTCCATCGCCAGTTGCGTTCAAATCATTGGTTGTTGAACCGTAAACAGATCCAATTCCACCAGTTGCGATAATGGTTTTTTTAGCATATAAAGGATAGTGATTGGCTTCGTTTTCCAAGACGATTGCGCCGATCACTTTCTCTTCTTTTTGCATCAATTCCAATGCCATTGCATTATCGATGATGTGGATATTTTTTCGTTGAAGAACTACCCCTAATAAATCTTGAATTACATTATTTCCAGTCGCATCTCCGCCACTATGAATTATCCGTTTTGTGGAATGTCCACCTTCTTTGGTAAAGAGATATTGACCGTCTTTTCCCATATCGAATTTGACGCCAAGTTCAATCAATTCTTTGACTGCCTCAAAGGCGTTTTCAACAAGAAATTCAACTGCTTTTTGATCGTTCAAGTACGCTCCTGCTCGCATTGTATCTTCGACGTGTTTTTGATGCAATTCCAAATTGTCATTATACTCACAAGCGATTCCGCCTTGGGCTAAACTAGAATTGGAATTACGCACTTTGGTCTTTGATAACATGGTTACGTGTAGTGATGGATCGATATTCACAGCAGCAAAAAGACCGGCTAAGCCAGTCCCGATGATTAATACATCTGTAACTCGTTGTTCCATATTACGACAACTCCATCATCTTGTCCAAAGCTTTGCGTGCTTTTTCTGCAACTTCCGGATCGACATCGACCTCATGTTGTTCATGCAAAAGAGCTTGATGGACATCTTCTAAAGAGATACGTTTCATATTGACACAAGACAATCCACTTGATAACAAATGGAACGTCTTGTTTGGGTTTTTTGTTTGCAGTGCATGGATAATTCCTTCATCGGTTCCGATGATGAACTCTGTTGCTTCACTGTCTGTAGCATACTCAAGGATTTGCTTTGTGGATCCAACAAAATCCGCTTTTTGTAATACTTCTAGCGGCGCTTCTGGATGAATCAAAACCAATGCTTTCGGATATTGTTCTCTCATCTTTTTGATGTCTCGAATGGTTAACATGTCATGGATATAACAATATCCTGGCCACACATCGATATCATATCCGGTCAGATCTCTTAAATATGTCCCAAGATTCTTATCGGGAACATACATAATTTTTTTATCTTTATAGTGTTCCACGATTTTTTGAGCATTTGAACTAGTTACAATCACATCAGACAACGCTTTGATATCAGCTCTGGTATTCACATAGGTAACGATAAAACGATCCGGGTGAGTATCTTTGTATTCCTGTAAATCCTTTGCTTTGATCATCGCTGCCATCCGACAAAGTGAGTTCATCTTCGGTAATAAAACTTTCTTTTCTGGAGATAGGATCTTAGCAGTCTCTGCCATAAAGTACACGCCGCAAAAAACAATAATATCTTTATTGGTATTCGCTGCAATTCTCGATAATGCCAAAGAATCCCCGACATAATCGGCGATATCTTGGATTTCAGGTTTTTGATAGAAATGTGCTAGAATCACTGCGTTCTTTTCTTCTTTTAGTCGTAATATTTCTTCTTTTAACATAAGGTCACTTACTTTCTATAGTTCCATATATTATTATATGCTTTTTTCTCCTTTTTGCAAAGAATATGTTATAATGAAAACAGTAAGGAGCGTGAAGAAATGTACCAACCTTTGGCTGATTTTTCACGACCGAAACGTTTCGAAGATGTTCTCGGGAATGAACGTGTCATATCGATTTTACGTAAAATGACGGAAACCAAACAATTGGTATCTGTCATTTTATATGGACCCACTGGAGTTGGAAAAACAACACTTGCCAATATCATTGCCGAGTATTTTCCATTAAACCATTTCAAATTTAATGCTTCTACGGATTCGAAAGCAGTTTTGAAACAAATCGTTGAGACGGTGAAGATGTACGATAATGTTATTTTGATTATCGATGAAATTCATCGTATGAATCGTGATATTCAAGATTATCTTTTGCCTTATGTTGAAAAAGGCAATATTGTGATGATTGGACTAACAACTGAAAACCCATATATCGCTGTTAATCCTGCAGTTCGCAGTCGAACTTCGATCTTTCGAATTGATCGTCCGGATACAAAAGATATTGAACAATTCCTCAAAACATTAGATCTTTCTCACTTCGAACAAGCATTCCAGATATCTGATGATGTATACCATACAATCAGTATTGCTTCCAATGGAGAAGTGAGAACGGCTATTAATATGTTGGAACTTCTTTTATTGACGAGCGAAGATGGCATCATCGATGAATCCGCTTTAAAGGAGCGTCTTCCTGAAGCTGCTCGATCCACGTTTAAGACCGGGGATAATTATTACGACATTTTGAGCGCCTTCCATAAGTCAGTTCGTGGTAGTGATGTGAACGCTGCTCTACATTATTTAGCAAGACTTTTATCCGCCGGGGATTTGGAATCATTGGTCCGTCGAATCCGTGCCATTGTATATGAAGATATCGGTTTAGCAAACCCAATGATGGGGGTTAAGGTCGATGCCGCATGCAATACGGCAGTGAAAGTTGGGATGCCGGAAGCGAGAAATGCACTGGGCGCAATCACCATTGAAATGTGTTTGTCTCCAAAATCAAATTCGGCACACATTGCAATCGAACAAGCACTTGCGGATGTAAACAGTGGACTTACGTTCCAAGTTCCAACCCATTTAATCAATAATCCTACTTATGATCAGAAACAACCATATCAGTATGCTCATGACTATGACAATCATATCATTGCTCAACAGTACCTACCGACAAAATTGAAAGATGCCATTTATTATGTTCCGCAAAGACATACAAAATTAGAGAATATCTTTGCGGATGAATACGAAAAGATTCAAACGATCTTGCGGTCGAATAAATAGGAGGTTCATATGCCGTATTGTCCAAATTGCGGTGCAACAGTCACCGATGATCAACAAAAGTGTGAAAGTTGTGGTACGCGTTTGATTGAGAAAGAAAAGAAAGAAGGCTTTTTCGGATTTCTATTCTTTGGAATCATCGCATTGTTTATTCCGATTCTTGGATACATCTTGGCTGCTTTGATGAAAATATCAAGGCCAAAAACAAGAAAATTTACCCTAATTGTTTCTACAGTCGGATTACTTCTTTGGCTTGCATTGATTTTAATTATTGTATACATTGGTTTGGACTTATTAATACAAATACTTGGTGGTACTATTCTATTCTTTTAAAGGAAAATGGCTGATTTCAGCCTTTTTTTTCGTCAAGACTAGAGAAATAAACATAACAAAATAAAACGGGCAAAAAAAATACCATTCTTGAAAAGAATGATATTTATGATTTAGATTACTTCGCAAATACTTTCTTTATCCGTATCAATAATTACTGGAATGACGATCGGTTTGCGTTTTGTCTTATTGAATAAATAACGCTGAATCTGGTAACGAATATTGTCTTTGTATTCTTTCCAATCGATGATTTCTTTGGCAAACTGTTTTTTTGTTTCCAATTGGTAAATGATTTCCATTTCCTTAATCATCTCTTCGTTTTCTTTCATAAACATAAAGCCACGAGAAACGATTTCTGGTTTATTCAGCATTAATTGTTGATTGGCATTGATATTTGCAATAATCATTAAAAAGCCGTCTTGACTCAGCAATTCACGTTCTTTGATGACTTTGTCATTGATATCTGTTTCAAATGTTCCATCTACGAGCAAGGAGCCGTTTTCAACCATATCATGGAATTTTTCTTTTTTCCCATTTTCAAAAGTGATGACTTCTCCATTATCTAATAATGAGATTTCACTGTCTTTGAATCCATATTCCTTGGCAATTTCATATTGTGCCAATTGATATCGATATTCTCCATTGATTGGGATGATGTATTTTGGATTTAACATCGAATACATGAATTTAATGTCTTCCGAGGATGCATGGAATTGCGATAACATCTTTTTATCTACTTTGATCATATGCACACCGAGTTTGCACAAAACATTATAGGTCTTAGCAGCAATCTTCTCGGTACCAATGAGTGGAGGGCACATAAATAAAACCGTATCTGATTCGATGAGATTCACCAAACGGTCGTAGCCTTTCGCCATCCGTTGCAACATAAAGAACGGTTCGTGACGTTCACCAGTCACCAAATAGACAACATCATCGAATTCGTTCTTATTCTCATTGTCGATGAATTTTAGGTTAACAAGACGTTCTTCAGGAATCTCTATGTAACCCATGCGTTCGCCAATGTTGACTAAACGCTGAGCTTTTCGACCGATAATGGAAATCTTTTTATCCGCGCGAATTGCTTCATCGATGATAATTTGAATGTTAGATAATTCCGTCGAATACATCCCAACAATGATTCTTCCTTCAGCTTCTTGGAAGGTAGTCCGGATAATTCGCTTTAAGTTTTGGTTGGTATTGGAATGACCCACATTGGCTGCGCCACTGGATTCAGACAATAAAGCCAAAACACCGTAATCAGCAATTTTGGCTAGTTTACGGAAATCTGTCTTATAATATGTGGTCACGTTTTGATCGAACGTGAAGTCGCTTGCATACACAATCGCGCCATCTTCCGTATAGACCACGATCCCCGCGGACAATGGAACAGAGTGCGTTGTTTGATAGTATTCAATTGCGAAATCATCAAATTTGATGATGGTATTGTATTTCACCACTTCGAAATTATAATCATAGTGGTTCATCTTATTGTCGGCGAGAAAGTCTCTGGTGACTTCGATGGTGAAACTGGTACCGTACACGGTGGTGTTGATTTGTGACAGTATCATAGGCAAAGCTCCGATGTTTTTATCATGTGCATGGGATAAAAAGATGCCAATGATATCTTCTTTTCTTGAAACGAGATAAGAGATGTCTGGTACAATTGCGTCCACACCGAGCAAGTCTCCACTAGGATGTTGGAGACCGGCGTCGAGTACGATCAGTTTTCCATTGATTTCCAGAACATAGAGATTTTTACCGTTATCTCCCAGTCCGCCCAATGCAAAAAACTTGATTTGACTCATATTACCTCCTGTAAATGTAATATCGTATACTATTATACAACACTTTGTCAGAATTGCTTGAATATTAGATGTTTTTCTTGTAAATTTATCAAAAGGATTGTGTTTTTGGTCAAAGACTTTTGATGGAATGTGTGTTACAATAGATTTGGTGATAATATGATAAACTATCCAATCAAGAAGACAGCCAAATCGGCGAATAAAACGGTAAGTGCCGCGAATCGTGGGATGAACTTTGAAGCCATGATTAATCAAACGAATGAGTTTTATCTCAATAATGATATCGCGATTATCTATAAGAAACCGATTCCTATTCAAATCGTTGGTGTGGATTATAAACGTCGAAGTGCCGCAAAAATCACAGAAGCCTATTATAAGTTACCTTCTACTACAGACTATAATGGGATTTACAAGGGACGTTATATCGATTTCGAGGCAAAAGAAACGAAGTCTACGACATCATTTCCAATTAAAAACATTCATATACACCAAGTAGAACATTTACGTAGAGTGAAAGAGCATGGGGCGATAAGTTTCATCATCGTCTATTTCTCAAAATTGGAGCGAATCTATTTATTGGACTCCGATTATGTAACCGAGTATTTCCTTCGTGCAGATCAAGCTCGAAAATCCATTACATTGGAAGAATTCGAAGAACATGGATATTTGATTAAGGAAGGTTATACCAAACCTGTCGATTATTTAAGTGTAGTCGATGAATATTATTTAAAAGAAAAGTCCTGATTATTCAGGACTTTCTGTTATTTTATTCGAGGTTTTCGCTAGTTTAACAATAGAATTAACGTTTTTCTTAAAAACATCAATAATGATATTATATTGTTCTTCTATCGGAACTGTATTGATGATTTTACCATCTACCACCTCAAAACGATATGCTTGGAGTAACTTCTCGCGATCAGCCTTCTTAATTCCAGGCAATGTTGCTTTCTCATTTTGAGCAAACGAATGGTCCTCATCGACTGTTTTCGTTTTGGATTGGAACTGATAACGATAAAATACCGAAAGGGATTGTTGATCCCGTTGATAGACAAAGCGCAGGACAAGATAATGTTTCTTGCGGTTTAAACTATAGTAATCATAGTATTCTAAGCCTTCTTGAAAGGCGTTTTTAAAATGTTTTACCTTGAAGTTGTGCTCTTGTTTAAAAGGTTTCAGTTCGGTTTTAATCGTTTTTAATATTGGTTCCATTGGTTTCTCCTATTTGTGCAGCCTTGATTAATATTTTAACCATTTTATTGGAAAAATCAACCGGATCCTTGATTTCAAGACCTTCAATCAATAATGCTTGGTTATACAAGATGTTTGCGTAATCTTCAATTTCTTCCGGATGTTCAGCGTGAATCTTCTCGATTGCTTTGAATAAATCATGTTGTGGATTAATCTCTAGAATCTTCTTTGCTTTGACTTCTTTATCACCTGGTAGTTGACTAATCACTTTCTCCATTTCAAACGAGAGATCATCTCCAGACACCAGACAAACTGGTGATTCCTTCAAACGAGTAGAGAGTTTAACTTCTTCGACTTCATCTTTTAGAACGTTTTTGATGCTTGTTAAAAGATCAACACTTTTGGTTTCCAAATCCCTGATGTGTTCTTTTTCTTGATCATCAGCGATATCGAGGTCACCTTTGTTAATGGATTTGAACGGTTTCTTTTCGTATTCACCCAAGATCGAAATCATGAATTCATCAATTTCGTCGGTTAACACTAATACATCGTAGCCTTTCGACTTAATAAGATCCATTTGCGGTGTTGCTTTTAACGCTGCTTTGGAATGTGCGGAACCATAATAGATTTCTTTTTGGTCTTCTGGCATTTTTTCCAAATATTCCTTGAGTGTTACCGGCTTTTCTTCGTTGACCGTTTCAAAGATGATTAAGTCCTGTAGAAGTTCCTTGTTTGTACCAAAGCCATCATAGATTCCATATTTGATATTGACGCCGAATTCCTTCCAGAATGTTTCGTATTTTTCACGGTCATTCTTCAACGTTTTTTCTAGTTCATTGACGATTTTCTTTTCGAGGTTCTTTTGGATTTTCATCAATTGACGATTGTGTTGTAACATCTCTCTCGAAATATTCAAATTTAAGTCTGGAGAAACGACAAGCCCCTTAATGAAGCGTAAATAATCTGGCACAAGTTCTTTACATTTTTCCATGATAAAGACACCTTTAGCATAGAGTTGCAAGCCTTTCTCATATTTCTCAGAATACAAGTTCTGTGGCGCTTTACCAGGAATAAAGAGAATCGATTTGTAGGTTAAAAGTCCTTCCACATCGGTCCAAATGTGGAACAATGGATCGTTGTAATCATAATAAGCTGTTTTGTAAAAATCATTGAGTTCTTCCTCTGTGATTTCATTCTTGTTTTTCTTCCAGATTGGAACCATTTCATTGAGTGTTTCTGTTTCGATGACGGTATCATATTCGCCTTCAATTTCATTGCCGTCCGCATCTAATCTTGGAACACTTTTTTCGCGTTCCATGGTAATTGGATATTTGACGTAATCGGAATACTTCTTCACCAATGAACGAATCTTATAGCTTTCTAGAAATTCGTCGTAGTTTTCTTCCTCTTCATTTTTACGAATGTAAAGAGTAATCTTGGTTCCACGATCTTCTTTTGCCACTTCTTCGATTGTGAATTCATCTTCTCCAGCTGAGGTCCAACGATATCCGGTTTCACTAAATGGTGATTTCGTGACGATTTCGACTTTTTTAGCGACCATAAACGCCGAATAAAAGCCGACGCCAAATTGACCGATTAAATCGGAATCCTTCATCTCTTTATTCTTTTGATTCTTTAAGAATTCCAATGTACCACTTTTCGCAATGGTTCCGATATTGCTGATCAATTCATCGTGAGTCATTCCAATTCCGTTATCGGAAATTGTAATTTTACGTTTCTTTTTATCGACGTCCAAATGGATTTCATAGTCGTTGGTTTTTTCCAAAGAGTCGTCGGTTAAACTTAATAAGTGATACTTATCGATTGCATCGCTTGCATTGGAAATCAATTCACGTAAAAAGATCTCTCTGTTGGTGTAAATGGAATGAATCATCAGGTGAAGCAGTTGCTTCGATTCCGTTTGAAATTGTTTGGTTTCTTTGCTCATGTTTTCCTCCTCTAATGTTTCTTTTTCGTACCCATTATAACATAAAAATTAGCACTGTCAAGATTTGAGTGCTAACTTTTTATAAATTTCATTTTCTCTGTGAAATTATTGTGAGATTGGAGCAATCTGATATTGTAAAATTCCTCTTTTATGGATAATAATCCCAATGATGATACACAAGATTAACGATGGGATCATATAGAGTGAGTTATAGATGAAAGCGCCAAAAAAGATAACTGCATTCTCACTGAAGGTTCCAATGATATTGGTATGGAAGATTTGATCGACCCATGCCATTTCATCTGGTATATACTCAGCCCAATATGCGACTCCTGCCAAAGACGCGGCAATCCAACGAAGTGCACTACCAAGTACAATGAGCCAGATAAAGCGGGATAGTTTGGATAATGAATTCGGAATCAATGCTCCAAGTCCTAATGCAGCAAAAGCAACAATGTAATCTAGGAAATACTGTAAGAAGTTCAGAAAGTAGACTTTAATCATCGTTTGAATCAGTCCATATAATATTCCTGCGATTAATCCGTACTTTAATCCTCTTCTGGATGCGATAATAAATATCGGTAGCATGGCAACGCCAATGCTTCCCCCATAAGGGAAAGAATAGATAGCCCCAAAAATGAGGTCGAGCACAACGGCAATTCCAACGAAAATTCCCGTCTCTACCATTGCTCTTATTTCTTGTTTTTTCATAATTTCTCCTTTTCTCGGGACAAAAAAAGTCCCTTAATGAAAGGGACCTGTTCAGTAAGATATTCCTACGCTGGCATTATCCAGATCAGGTAAGGTCTACGACAGTCAGTCATACTCTCAGCCGGGTCTTCCCAGCTCCCCTTTTCAACTAGTATTATATCACGATTGCTCGTGCAGTACAATTTATATTAACCAATAATTGTTTTTATGGTTTCAGGTGTTTCAACAACTTCTTCTACGATGCAATAGGCATCGTCCAACAATCCAAGGATATCATCAGACCACTTTTGATTCCGATAGATGTCGCAAAGAACTTCGCCGACTTCTACACATTGTCCCACTTTCTTATGTAAAACAATTCCCACATTAGGATCGATGTCTTGTTCTTTGGTTTCGCGTCCTCCCCCGAGTTTCATCGAAGCTAGTCCAATATTCAACGCCTTGATTTGTTTGATATAACCCGCTTTTTTTGCTTTGTACGGCATTACTTCATCGACATGAATAAAATCGTTCAAATTTGGAACAACCCCACCTTGAGCTTGGATAAACTCTTCAAATTTCGCAAATGCTTTTCCATTATGAAGTTGATCATAGGCTAATTGTTTTGCGGCTTCTAAGGTTTCTGCTTTATTGGCATAATAGATCATATAGGATGCAATATTGACACAAAGAGTCTCCAAGTCTTCAGGTCCATTTCCCATTAAGGTTTCCATTGCTTCTTTCACTTCTAATCGATTTCCGATCGTGTGTCCGAGTGGTTGGTCCATATCCGTGATGAATGCTGTAACCTTTTTGCCAAACGAATCTCCAATCGCAACCATGATTTTAGAAAGATCTTTTGCATCTTCCAATGTTTTCATGAAAGCTCCGTCGCCAATTTTTACATCCAAACAAATGACATCGGCACCACTCGCCAATTTCTTCGACATAATACTGGATGCGATGAGTGGTTTCGATGGAACAGTACCGGTTACATCGCGTAATGCATACAATAGTTTATCAGCCGGTACTAACTTCTTGGTTTGTCCAGCAACAGCGATATTGATATCGTTGACTTGTTCGATGAATTTTTCTTCAGAAATATCGATAGACATGCCTTCGATGGATTCCATTTTATCTAAGGTTCCTCCGGTATGGCCTAAACCACGACCAGAAAGTTTTGCGACTTTCGCACCAACACTTGCGACCAATGGTCCTAAGACCAATGTAGTTTTATCTCCAACACCTCCGGTAGAATGTTTATCGACTTTCACACCATCTACCATCGATAAATCGATGATATCACCAGAATACAACATCGCTTTTGTTAAATAGAACGATTCTTCATCACTCATCCCTTGGAAAAAAGTCGCCATTAACCAGGCACTAATTTGATAATCAGGAATTTCTCCATTGACATATCCGTTGATTAAAAAGTCAATTTCCGCTTGAGTATTCGCATTTCCCTCACGTTTATTGACAATAATATCGACCATTCTCATATGTTATAACCTCACTTTGTACAGTTGTATTATACTATTATTCGCCTAGATTGTAAATGAAAGTTTACCGACCAGTGAAACCACTTACAGTCAACTTAACCCTATACAAATGTTTATTTTTTGATATAATACCTTTGGTGATACTGAATGAATGAATTGATCTTAATGCGACACGCTCAAACCGAAGCAAATCGAAATTACATCGTTCAAGGTAGGATGGATAATCCGTTGAATGAAGAAGGAATGAAACAAGCATACGATGCTGGTTTGTATTTTGCAAAGAAGGAAATCGAGTTTGACATGGTTATCAGTTCTCCTCTTAAAAGAGCTTATACGACCGCTGAACTCGTTAACAGAGGGATGTTGCATAAAAGACCTGTGGTTTTAGATAAAGGCTTAATCGAACGAAATTTTGGCGATTATGACGGAAAAGAAATCAATGATGACTACTATTATCTAATCAAACGCGGGTTGGTTCCCAATATGGAAAGTAATCAAGACCTAGAAAAACGAGTTTGTGATGCATTAAGAGATATTTGCATGAAATATCCAGAAAAAAAACTCTTGATTGTAACTCATTCTCATGTCATTAAGGCAGTTCTAGTCAAACATATTGAGAAATTCACTTATGCCGACTCACTGTACAATTGCTCGTTATCGACTGTTTTGTTTGATGGAGAAAATCTTTCTGTCAAAGAATATAATATTAATCCTTTGGAATAAAAAAATGGAACTCTTCTCCTGAGTTCCATTTTATTTTTTTTAATTTAGAATACTTTCTTTCAGTCTTAAGAAAGTAGTTGGAATCGCTGCTTGTACAGACAATGGGACATGAGTTCCATCATATGGATTAAAGGAGCCGTTGACATTCATCAAGTCTTGAGCTAACAGATCTCTCATTAAATATACGGTTTGAGTTATATTTTCTCCATCCAAGAAATCATAGTGTTCTTTATCGAAGATATAGTCTACCGCTCCTACAGTGTATACTTGCGTTGCGACAACTGCAATTCCATTGATATAGAGTGTACCACCATAATATTCTAAAGAATCATCAAAAATTACGTCATACCCTTGATTCAATACCTTTTCATAGAAACTTTCCAATTGGGCTCCTGTCATATCACTGGTTTTAATATAGTTATCAAATGGATAGATAACAATCAAATCTCCCATCGTTAGGTCACCAGAGTACATTGTGGTTCGGAATCCACCAGCATTAACGACACCGATATCAACACCAGCGTAATCGCGGATGACAGACGCACCCCAAGTTGCTAAATCATAGCGATAATAATTGGATTCTACACTACATAACACTTGATCGACAAAATTACGGTAAGTCGTATCGTAATTGTATTCATATAAAATATCGGAAATCGTTTGGTCGGAATAGTTTTGCAAGGAAGAATAAGAATACGTACCGACCGAAGAATCGATGACTTCTTTGGTTTGATTGTCATAGGTTAGACTGATTTTCACTAACATGGAATCACTGTAATTGCTCGCTTGTCCATACACCAATGGATAACCACCTTGAGCTCTAGCAATCGTTCCTGCTTCATCTTGATGTGTATGTCCGTTAAAGACCGCGTCAACATAAGAATCCCCTGTTAGATTAGCGATGGAGCCATCCACACTGGATCCTTCATGGATATAAACGACAACGATATCACAAGATTCGTCAGTTCTTAGAACACTTGCATAATGAGAAATAGCATCTACCGCGTCCGTAAATACGATGTTTTCAGTTCTCGATGCACTAATGGAATTGATGACATCTCCAATCACACCAATAATCCCCACTTTGACTCCATTAATCTCTTTTGTAATATAAGGAATGGTGTTGATGAGAGGATCCCCGGAATCTTCATAGACAATATTCGCAGCTAAAATCGGATAATCCATCTCTCCGTTTTCGACATCACCATCACGATATTGTGTGATTTTATCGATACCCCAGTCGAATTCATGGTTTCCTAAAACAAAGCCATCAAATCCGGCTTCATTTAAAACATCAACGATTGGCATTCCATAATAATAATTGGAAAGCGCTGTTCCTTGAAAAATATCCCCATTGGCTACGATAATGGAATTGTCGGTATTGTTCGCTTGATATTTTAAAAAGCCACCGAGTTGGACCAAGTTATCAATACTGGAATACGCACCACCATGAAAATCATTGATGGAATACAAATTGATTTCTTGATACCTTGTGGTCGATAGAATTTGCGTTGTATCGGTTGCTTCTTCTGTTGTTGTAGTTGTTTGTTCAGTGTTCTGCGTTGTTTGATCAGTCGTTGTTTTCGTGGTTTGATTTAGAAAATCACAACCAACAAAGGATAGGCCGATCAAAGCAATCAAAACAAGAGATAATAATCGTTTCATCGTAAGTCCTCCCGTAGGTTTCTCGTAGAATTCTATTATAACATAAAATAAAAAAGAGGGAAGAAATATCTTCCCTCTAAAAAACTATCATCAAGGTGTGTAAGTAAAGAAGTAATCAATTGCGTCTTTCGCACCTGTTTGTGTTAAGAACAAGCCAATATCGTTGTTTTCGTAATCACTAACTTCAATTGTATAAAGTGGGTCTAATCCATCAAGAGTTTCCAACTGAGGCGTTACTTTATTTCGGATAATCATTGAATGCAATACAGTAACCCTTTGTGCATCATCTAAGCTGGTAAAATCAGCTGCATTGACATTTGCACTTTGGAAATCACCAGATCCTAAGGTGTTGACAGCGACGATAAAAGCAACAAGTTCTGTAGTCGATGTTAAAGGATTTACTCCATGTGCTCCACCACTTACTTCTGCTAAAGAAGGGATCGATGTGTTGATATTCGCATTCGCACGTAACATATTGTCGATAGTAACATGGAAGGAAGCACTACTTAGAATCGATGTGATTTGTGCTTCCGACAAACTTGTGATATTGGAAGCAGACATATTATCAGTAAAATTATCCATATTTAACGTATTTAACGCGTTAATGATTAAGATCAATTCTGATTTGATGATTTGTTCGGTTGGAACAGTATCCACATCTATCGTTTCTCTTTGATCGGTTGGAACCAACAATACTGTCGTTCCATAAGAACCAGGATTCTCATCATCGGCGTTATCCAATATGTATTTGGAGACTGTTGCTTGCATAATCAAGGAATTGAAGAATTCATTCAAATCCGCAGTAAAGATATCGGATGGATTCATATCAAATGTCGCAAAACTATCGACATCCAATGTCCCAACAGCAGTTAGGAAACGGCCTAATTCTGCTTTTCTAATATAAGAAACATCGGATAGAACAATCTTTAGAGGTAACGCAGATAAGTTTTCATCCGGAATCACGATATTTCCTGACCCAGAAAGAATTCGATCTGATATCAATGCTTGTAGGGACGAAGATTCAATGATTAAACTCGAGTTATCCAAAAGATCGGTTGTCGTGAAAGACAAACTCAATTGATTCAAGTCTAAATTCAAAGCATTGAAGACATTGATCAAAGCATTGATTTCAGCAGGTAATACATAAGTGGTTTCATTACCGACACTACCGCGTTCGATTTTGAGTGCAGTTGTTCCATCTTGTTGTGTATCAGGAATATAGAGAACGCTAGGATCGAGATCCAACAGCGTATTGGAAATCGTCGCATGCATGATAGCGGAAGCTAAAACAACATCTTGTTTCGCTTGTGTATCCAACATCGAAAGATCAAATCCAGTAGTGAAACTAGTTGGGTTCAAGACATCTAAAAGATCCAATGCATCAACTAGATTACTTAATTCATCGCCATCGATATAGGTTGTTGCACCTTGAACAATAATAATTGGAGTACTATCATACCCTTCTTCTGGTATTGTAATCGTTCCATCCATATCCAAAACGAAATCAGAAATGGTGGAATGGATTACAGCGCTTTCTAAGAACGTATCTAAATGATCAAATAATAGCGATGTATCTTCGAAATCGATGCTATTGAAATCATCGATGCCAATTTCATACAACGCATCCATCAATGCAATAATCTCTGTATCACTTACATAATATAAATCATCTGCAGCGTTATAGGTTTTTACAGGGTCACCATTAGCAGCATTGTCCGGGATTGTTAACAATCCGCTATTATCTTCCAAACCGATAATCATATCACTAACTGTGGCATGAATGATCACGGAAGATAGAACCGTTGTCAATTTCGTGTGATCCAAACCGTCCTGTGTATCGTTTTCAAGGCTAGATAATAATCCAGCATCGAAACTCATATTGTCGTAATCAGGGAAATCAATTGCCCCGAGTGCTTGAATAATTTGTTTGATTTCTGCACTTAAGATGACATTGACACTCAATGCATTCACCGTAATGGTGTCAACCACAGAATCCGGAATGATTAAGGTGCCATCGCCTAAGTCATAGATATTTTGACCAATTGTCGCGGAAATCACTTCAGAAGCTAATAAATCATCAATTTGTGTTTCTGTCATATCGACCAAAGCACTGACGTCGAGATTTTCAAAATCAAGATTACCGGCAACATCTGCCAAGACATTGATCGAATCTAAGATTTTATGCAATTCTCCTTTAACCAACGTCGCTCCGCTTCCTTGATCATACCATTCCAAATCATCAGGAACGACAAGCATATCCAATCCTTCGATTCCGGCTTCACCAGATAGAATATTGATTAATGCTTCGGTAACCAATTGGGATTCCATCAAGACGCTTAAATCGATTTGACTCGCAGCGTCCAACATCGTAGTGACATCTTGATCACTAAAGGAAGAAAAATCGATTCCAGCGTCAACGATTTCTGCGAATATATCGCCTAAAGCGGTAATTTCAACTTCTATATCTAAATCGGCTGGAACTTCTAAAATCGCTGAAAATTCACCTTCGGAATTTGTCAACATCGGCAATAACAAACTCTCTGTAATCATTAAGATAACTTCTGAATCAGCCATATCTGTGAACAAATCACGAACGGTTTCTCCATCGATGGTGATTTGATCAACAGAACCATCACCACCAATAAATCCTGCGCCATTTAGGATATCAAACAACGCTCCGGCGATCGATCCAAGATTTGCTAGTTCTTGTTCATAATCAATAGCATACAAAGCATCGGTATCAATTGGAAGGGACTCATCATACATCTGAGCTCCTACTTCGATTGCGACCGGAACCAAACTGGTTATTAAGGTTGATTCGGACAAATAAGAGAAAACATCGCGGATTTCATCCCCAGTAATATCCGTGATTTCTTGAGAATTCATATAATCAGATTCTAAAATAACAGAAGCAGCGCTAGAAAAGACAGCGAGTTCATAACGAATACCAATTGTATTGTCTTCATAATCAAAAGATAATACTTTATCAAATAAATCAATCGCGAGTGGAACCTCCACATCAGGGTTGATTGTTGATGGGGTTGTTATATTGTTTAATAATTTGACGAATACATCATTGTCATATTCATCTACCATTCCTTGTAGATCTTCGACATATTGTGAGACATCCATGGAGGAAGTATCTGCTAGAGGAATCAATTGGTGCGTACCATCAAAGTCGGTAAATCTACTTTCAAAAGATAATGTTGATGGAGTGTTATCCTCCATCAAAGTCAAAGCACTGCTTGCGACAGACATGATTCCACCAAGCATGATCATCGCGACAAAAATGGCCATTAATCCATTCGCTACGCCAATCGCTGCGCCAAGACCTCTGTTTTTTGATTCTTTATCACGAGAGCGTACAAAGATCGCTCCAATAATCCAAGTAATAATTTTCCAAAGTAATAACCCTACCGTGAAGTAAACAATGGTCCAAACAATCTTTAGGACAAATTGTCCAAGGCCAACCGCTAAAGCCAACACAGCATCGGATGCAGTCGATAAGTCGAGTGTATCTCCAAGAGCCATTTGGGCAAATTGATTGATACTTTGATCAAATGATGTGAATCCAGCAAGATTGCTGTTTAACCCAGCTAAAGTTGGTTCCAAGAAGGACAAATCCATTGTCCATAGCACTGCGACAACAGAATCGATCGTTACGAAAAAGACGATATAGAAAATCGCCATCACAATCAAAGTATATAAGGTTTTTTTAAAGCCGCGCATGAATCCGGCTAATACAGCCAGACCAAGGATTAGATAAAAAATAAAATGCAAGGAGCTAAGTAAGCTCAAATCAACAGCTAAAACCATTGGTACCCTCCCCCAAAAAAAGATTTTTGCTATCTATATTATACTATAATGATTTTGAAAGTAAAAGTGATATGAAAAAAAAGCGATGATCGAGGACCATCGCTAATTTTATGAATTTCAATTAAAGGCTATAATGAGCCAAAACGTTGTTAATACCTGCTTCGGTCAAGAAGGTCAGCGGATCACTGTTTTCGTAGTCGCTGTTTGCTGGCCAATAGGTATCAAATGGATCATCTGCCAACATCATAGTTTCCAATTCATCCGTTAACATATTTCGAACGATCATGGAATCCAATACGATATCTCGTTCACTTGCATTTAAGCCGGTGATGACGGAGACATCGAAGGTAATATTTGTGATGGAATCTCCAGGTCCAGCAACTACGTTAGTCGCTAAGATGAAGGAACGAATCTCATCTGGAGTAACCATGCTATAACCAACATACAGATAGGTATCCATTGCCAATGCAGGGATACTTGCACTGATGTTCGCATTGCTTTGCAACATGTAATCGATCGTTGTATGCATCGAACCACTGGTTGTAATTGTATCGATTTGTGTACCCGTTAAGGTATTGAAACTTGAAGCATCGATGGAATCGAAGCTGGTCAATCCAAATTCGGAGAACGCAGCCATTAAGTGTACCAATTCCGTGCGTTCAATCCAATTGTTATTCACGGTCTCGACTTGGATAACCTCATAGAAATAAGTCGGAACAATCAATTTACCAGATACTGGCGCTGTTTCATCGGTAGCACCGGCTAAAATCTTATTCGAAATCGTTGCTTGCATGATTGCGCTATCGGTAATGATGGTGTAATCTTTATTTTGCATACTTGTCGGAGTAATCGATACCGTATCGAAATTGGTCAAATCCATTTCATCCATCGCAGCCAGTAACAATAACAATTCGGCTTTGAGAATGTAAGTGACATCTGTTTGTTCAATGACAAGTTGTGTATCTGGAATTGTACGAATATCATAATCAGGGAAAATCATAATCGTTTCAGAGTCATTGATATCGAACAGTTTTTGACTCAATGTTGCTTGAATGGAAGAGGATGCCAAATACAAATTAGGATTCTCGAAGAATTTCGTTGAGTCAAGAGAAGACGGCATACCGCTGGTTAAGTTGCCATAACCCATCTCGGTAAATGCTTCCAAAATTGCTTTGATTTCATTCTTGATAATGAATGTTTCCACATCAGGAGTTTGTTGCAGTAAGTTTGCTGCGATTTCACCATCTTCCGTATACATCGGAACAATTAAGACATCATCTGATAAATCTAATAACTGTTTAGAAATCGTCGCATGAACAATGGCAGATGACAATACTGTAGTTCTCTTCGTATCGCTATCGAGACTAGAAATGTCAAGTGTTCCACCGAATGTTGAGATATCACCACTGAATCCCAAAAGATCAAGAGCATCCAGAAGATGACTGATTTCTGTTTTATCAATATAATAATCCAAGGAAACGGCAGTATACAATTTCACTGCTTCTGCTGACATACCATTGATTGGAATGATAACTGTACGTGTTCCTACTCCAGGATCCAACGATTGGATCTGATCAGTAACAGTCGCATGCATAATTGCACTTGAAAGCAGAGTGCTACGATTGGTATCATAATTGGTTGGATCAACGGATTCGAACAAATCGCCAATCGATACTTGACCATTGTAATTTGCCAAATCACCTAGAATACCAAGTACAGACAGGGCATCTAGCAAGTGGTTGATTTCATCCAAAGTTAAGTATTCGTCTAAATCGGTTGTTGTGACATGAACGAGTACATCGTTGACATCGCGAACTGGAATTCGTAAATCTCCGCCCATGTTGAATATCTGATCGGACATGGTGGCTTGCATGATGGAGCTTTCCAGTAATGTTGTTCTCTTTACTGGGTCATTTAAAATACTAAGATCCATCGAACCGTCGAAATCATCCACGGATCCGCCTTCAGCTGTAACAAATACAGTTGCGGCTTCGACGAACTCTTTCAACTCGGCTTTTGAAATAAAATCAGTCATATTTCCAAGAATACCGGTTGTTGTTTTAACAGGTGTCAAATCATCATCTTCTAAACTTGGAGTAATGACTGCAGAGATGTTTAAGATTTGACTAGAAACAGTCGCTTGGATAATGTATGATTCAAAAACGGTTACTGCGTTATCGGCTAATTTTGTAAGGGAGATACTATCACCAATAGAATCGATGGAAGTCATATCCATTGCGACAAACGCTTCAAGTAAGTCTTTGATTTCTGATGCTTTAATCAATTCTGTTAAAACGGTATCGCCAGCAGTGATTCTTAAATCGACCGGTGCGGATTCATCATCTGTTTGATAAGGAACGATTAAATCAGTTGTTGCTAGCGGATCATCCACTACATCAAAGATTTGTTTTGAGATCGTTGCTTGAATGATTGCCGATGCAACCATAGTATCAATTGCCCCAACTTTATTCAATAAAGTCAAATCAATGGTACCACTGAAACTATTGATATCTGTAATTTCCAAGACGACTAAAACATCAAGTAAAGCGTCAATTTGATCGCGAGCAATGTATTGAATCGCTTGCCCAATATTGGCTTCCGCTGCAATCAAAACATAGGTGGAATCATCTTCTTCTTGTTCTGGGATCACGATAGCATCTCCACTTAAATCAATGATTTGTTTAGAAATGGTTGCTTGCATGATCGCAGAATCCAATAAAACAACTCTATTATCAATAATCGTTGTCATCGATAATGATTCAACTGCATCAAAATTAGAAATATCAAGCGCCAAAATTGCTTTTAACACATTGGTCAATTCGGTTTGAGTAATGTATTCAGTACCATCCGCTAAATCCACATTTCGTACCGCATCACCGGTTTCGGTCGTTTGAGGAACAAAAATAAGAGGATCTGCATCACTGTTGAAATCAATCATAAATTTGGAAATCGTTGCAGTCATGATGCTGGAGGCAAATAGGGTATCGGATTTTGTCGTGTCGAGAACGGTTGCGTCATCTGCGGTTGCTAAACGAGTCAAGATTCCAACATCGACTGAAACACTACTGATATCGAGCATTTCAAGAACATCAAGAGCATCCAAAGTCGCTTCTAGTTCTACTCGATCAATAAACTCAGTACTATGCGTTCCATCCGTGGTTGTGATTTTGAGTGGATCTCCGTTTTGTTTGTTTTGCGGAATCGTAATCAACTCACTGCCAAGATCAGATAATTGCTTTGAAATCGTTGCATGGAAGATAACGGAATCAAGCAAGACATCCGAATTCGCAATGATTGTTTCCAAACTAAAACTTTCAACGGAATCAAAGTCTTGCAATTCCAACTTCAAGATTGCTCGGAAGACATTGGTTAATTCGTCTTTATGAATATATTCTGTCCCATCTGCTACATCCACGGTGCGTACTGTCCACTCGGCATTGGATGCATCCAACCCGATGAAAGGAACAACCATGAATGGATCTGCAAGAGGATCGACAGGTTCTGCAATGTCAATGATATAATGAGATAGAGTAGCACAAAGGATCGAAGATGCAAATAATGTATCCGATTTTGTAGTATCCAAGACAGTTGGATCCGCATCTGTGCCTAAATTGTTCAGGATCGATACATCAATTGTTACATTTTCAATGTCATTGATTCCCAAGACATTCAATGCATCAATTGTCGCAATCAATTCAGTGCGATCGATAAATTCATTGGTGTTTCCATTGAGGTCTGTTGTAATACGAAGCGGTGTTGTATCCTGTTTATTCATCGGAATCGTAACTACATCCGTTAATTCCAATAACTGTTTCGAAATGGAAGCGTGAAGAATGGAAGAATCGAGTAGTGTATCGATATTATCGAATAAGGTCGTTAAATCTAAGGTTGACATCGAATCGAAATCTTGTAGATTCAAAACTAAAACAGCCTGTAATAAGTTTGTTAACTCTTCTTCACTAATAAATTCAGTGCTATCATAGGCACTTGTTTCTCGAACGATGGTGTCATCTTGGTCCTTATAAGGAACGATGATGAATGGATCATCGGCAGCTGTTAGGTCCAAAATATATTTCGAAAGTGTAGCATTAATGATTGTGGATGCAAATAAATCGGTTTTCTTCGCATCATCCAAAATAGTAGGATCTGCTTCTGTTCCTAAGTTATTTAAAATCGTAACATCGATACTAACATTGTTAATGTCGGATATTTCTAGAACCTGAAGTGCTTTGATCGCATTTTCTAATTCTAATTTAGCAATATAAGTCGTTTCATGATCAACTGGACCAGTTGTGATTCTAATTGCATTTCCTTCTAGATCATGGGTTGGAATCACAACAACATCGTCCATGCCTAACAGCATATCGGATACAGTCGCATGAAGGATTGCAGAATTGAGTAAGGTACTAACATTATCTAAAATATCATTTAAGTTGATGGTATCCAAGGTTGTAAAATCTTGAATATCCAACGCTAAAACACCGGCTAGAATATTGGATAATTCTGTTTCGGTAATCATGACTGTAACGCCATCGACACTGTCAATTTGACGGATGGAAACTCCGTCTGGATCTTCGTAAGGTACGATTACTACCGATGTATCGCTACCTTCATCCGTAACGCTCATTAGATACTGAGTAATGGTTGCTTTTAATATATTAGACGCAAACAGGGTTGCGGATTTAGTGGTATCTAATACCGTTGGGTCTGCTTCGGTTCCAAGATTTGTCAAAATCGAAGCATCTACACTTACATCATTGATATCGGTAATACCAAGTGTCGATATCGCCAAGAATGCATATCTAATCTCATCACGACTAACGACTTGTTGCGCTACTGTATCAACATAAATCGTGCTTAAGGCACTACCAGGAATGGTTAATGTTGTTGCTTCCGTTCCTGTTGAAGTACCCATTTCATATAAAATATTACCAACAGTCGCTGCTAGGATATCTGGTGTTAACAGGGTTACGATATTCGCTTCTGACAGCGTTAAGACTTTCATAAAATCAAATCCGATTGCTTCACATTCGGTATCACCAATGTCACAAGCTAAGTTATCGAGTAACATCGAAACGGCGGTCACAATGTTTTGCAATTCTGTCTTTCTCAAATACCCGTCTTCCATAGCACTATCTGGGATGATAATAGTATAATCTTCCCCCAAATCCAAATTTAAGACATAATCCGTAATCGTAGCGACGAGAATTTTGGATTCGAAAATACTATTGATCGTCGTTAAATCCAAACTAGCTAAATCACTAATACCAAATTCTGCAAAATCAGTGATATTCAAAGTAGATAAACTATCTGCCAAAGCATTCACTGCAATTAAAATATTATGTAGCTCCCCATAGACGGTAACACCATCTACAACCGTATCATACCACTCGATACCATCTGGTACATTTAAGAAAGATACGTCGGTTGGCGTACTTCCAGACAGGATATTAATCATAGCTGACGTGATTATTTTCGAGTCCAATAACAATTCAAAATCGATATCAGCCAAAGCGGTAAGGATGTTCGTAACATTTTGTTCACTGATATCACCATAGCTAAGATCGGTATTCAAAACAGCCCCAGCAAAAGCTCCTATTGCTTGGAATTCATCCTCCCAAACGATATCATCAGGTACTGTGACATAAGGTGCGATAGAAGCTAATTGTTCTTCCATCAAAGGTTCTAATGCAATATATGCAGCTAAATTAACAATTTGAGATTCTGAGATTGCATCAAATAAATCGCTCACAGCGTCGCCATCCAGTTGAACAGTCGCCATATCTACACCATCCACCAAAATACCAGCAGCATTTATGATATCAAATGTTTGGGCCGCAATCTCCCCTAGTTGCATGATTTCAATATCCCAGTCGATATTATAAATATCGTCCATGTTGATATCCAAATTTGCAACTTCAAATTTTTCATATCCGATTTCGACTGCTAACGGAATCAGGTTTGTAAAGAGATTCGAATCGGATAATGCTGAAAAGACATCACGAATATCATCCCCAGTGATGTCAGATAGATTTTGAGAATCTAGATAAGGACTATTTAAAACGACTCCAGCCGCATCCGCGAAGATTTCGATTTCAGCACGGAAAGCAATTTGTTCGTCTTGATAATTCATCGAAAGAACCTCATCAAATAAATAGAGGTTCAATGCCATTTGTTCGCCAGTGTATTCACTCGTCATGGTAATTTGATTTTGTGTTGTGACGATAATATTCGAGTTAAAGGAATCAACTGCTTCTGTTATCATAGAAACTGCATCTTCTACTTCTGGTGTTAAAGCGTTATCTAGAATACTTCCGGTTAAAATTAAAGAACTCGTTGGCGCATCAAATTCTTGTGTATAGACAATTTGATTCATTTGAGTTGGTGTATTTTGAGGCATAACAGAAACTAGACTATCAGCGATACTTAACAAACCACCAAAGATAATCAAAGAGACATAGAGGCTCATAGCTCCTGACAATAGACCAAATACAGCTCCTAAACCACGGTTTTTAGAACGATATTTGTCGGTTTTCTTTTTGCTCGGAAAAATGATTAATTTCACGATCCACAGAATCAAACGATATAACACTTGGATTACCGTGAAATAGAGGATCATATAAACCACTTTAAGAACAAACAAAGCAAGCGAGGTTGCGAATTCCAGTAAATGAACGTTGTCCACTGCTGAACCGAGCATATCTCCTAAAAACTGGTTTAATAAAATAGGCAGCGCTTGCGACAACTGAGTTACTCCAGATAGATCTGAAGAAACATTTGCCAAAAGGCCACCTAAGAAAGGCATATTGAAAGACCATAACGTGTTGATGACGGTGTCGAGTGTTAGAAAAAAGAAGCCGTAGAAAATCAATGTCACCACAAAGCCCCACATTGCATTCTTCAATCCCTTTGCGAAGCCAACCAAAAGGCCGATTCCCAACATGGAAAAGAAGGCGATGTTAAAATATAAGGCAAAATCAAGATTTGTAGGCATAGTATCCCCCCATATATGAAATGTTATGATAATATATTATACTTGATATAACTTTGAAATAAAACAAAAAAGACAATTTTTTCGCATGTTTCAAACATTTCAAGGAAAAATACCAATAAACTATAGTATAATAAACGTATAAAAAGATGGTGATATATGATGAGATGGAAGCAATTGATGATTAGTTTGTTTCTGCTGGTATTTATGTTCTTTCTGGTAAGTTGCGATTTCGTAATTACCTTTGGACAACAAGAAACAACTACTACAACCAATACTAATCTACCGACTCTAGTTAATGGAACAATTACATTTGAAGATGACGAATACTCCCATTTAGGTGTGTTTTCTTCTCCTACTTATTCTTTAACCGATATCGATGAGTATAACGATGTTCTGCTTGCAACACAGGAACATATTCGACATACTAACATCGAGGTTTATACCTCTTTAACAGAAGAACGATATACCTTCCCTTGGTCCGATAATTCTTCTACTTATCAAGTTGCATCTTCCACTGGATCTGGTTTTGTATTTATGGAAGATGATATTTATTACTATGCCATCACCAATTATCATGTAATCGATCCCGATGAGTATACTGCTACTTACAATATCATGGCTTACGGTGACAGCATCTACTATGAAGCAGAATTAGTTGCCGGAGATAAAAACCTGGATTTAGCAGTATTACGGTTTGAAAAACTTGGTCGTGACGAAGTAGAAATCATGGATATTTATACGAGATTGTACTATAAGTTCAATCCTGGAGAGATGGTTTTAGCAGTTGGAAACCCACTGGAGCTTGTCAATAATGTTACCTTCGGTGAATTCATATCGATGGAAGAAATCGAAAATGTGGATTACCGCGTAATTTATCATAACGCAGCGATCCACGAAGGATCCAGTGGAGGTGCGTTAGTCGATGTAGATGGACACTTAATCGGAGTCAACACTTGGGGTGTTGACGCAACAGAATCGTATTCTTTTTCCATTCCAAACTACATTGTCTATCTATTTTTAATCAATTACGGTGTTATTGAATCATAAATAAAGGGCTCATTTGAGCCCTTTTTCTTTTATTACATTGAAGGAAATCATGATATCAGGATACAGATCCGATTGAATCGTAAGCGTTGCTTCACCGTCTAATCCTGTAGTTTTCACATACACGCCGACACTTCCTCCGATAAGAGAAAGGTTTGATGGACCAATAACCTCCAAATGCTTTGATGTTGAAACTCGAAAAGCCAGATTGGAATAGGTCGATTCACTGCCATACTCATCTTTGAGTTCGACCACAATTCTAGCTACATCGTAGGTTTCATCATGGTATAGTACATCGGTATTAGAAGTGGCGCTTAACCATAGATTTTTGGTGTGACCACGCGAGGTGCTTACCACGAGTTCCTCATCGATATACCCTTCTAATTTCCAGATAACTGGTGCATTGCTTTGTAATGCGATATGCTCTTCGAACAATTGGAAGATTTGTGGGTAGGTTAGTTTTTTTCTTGCCATCATCAATCCAAAAGGGATTTTATCTTTCAAAGGCATGTTAAACCCATTTTGTTTGAAACTATTTAGAAGCCTGGTTATTGTTTTTGCCTGCTTCTGAGGGAAAATGCCTTGTTCAACCAAAAGATTGCCAATCAAATCATCGATAAAAATCGGTGGATGCGGGAGATTCGGATATAGAGATTCTTCCGGGTAATACTCTCCTACAAAAGAATCGTTTTTATAAAGTTTTACAGAATCACAGTTGGTAAAAACAACAACTTCAGGGAGTTTAAACTCGCTATGATCGCCAGACATCATATTAGAGGCAACATAAATCATTGGTTCTTGATTGGTTTGGGATTGATATGCATAACTCGCATATTTTGGAATTCGAAACATATCCATTACCCCATGATAACAGATTCGATCATTGGATCCAAATTGGATATGTGTATTGTAGTCCGCCATGCACCAGCCGATGGCTCCGCTGACTCGTTTGTAGGAAAACGCTGAATCGAGAACATTAAGGTGACGAAGTGCATGGTCTACACGACGCTCTTCGGTATCAAACTTTTTCGTTGGGAACATATGACCGTTATGCTCGGTAACCAAGTAAGGAACATATCCTTTTGTTACTTTGTCTGGGGCTTCCAACCCTTGATTATAGCCATTGTGATAAAAGTCGTTATAGGTATAAATATCTTCGAGTAATTCGCTCTTTTTTTGATTTCGGATCCCGCATGTTTGTCTGGTGGGATCGAGTTCTCTTGCGAGCTCATTGGTTTTTTGGTAAAAATCATGATCGTCGATCGATTCGTTGATTCGAACCCCCCACGTGACAATACTTGGATGATTAAAGTGCGCCTGAATCATCGCTTCGATGTTTTGATACGTTAACTCTTTAAAATGCTCATCTCCGATGTATTGCCAACCAGGAATTTCTTCCAAAACTAGCAATCCGATTTCATCACAACGTCTTAAAAAGTGTTCGCTTTGCATATAATGTGAAGTCCGAACAATATTACAACCATATTGTTTTAAGAGATCGGCATCGAGTTCTTGCATGCTTTTCGGCATTGCATACCCAACATAGGGGTATGATTGATGCCGATTTAAACCGATCAATTTCAAAGGCTGATTGTTTAACAAGAATCCTTCCGTCGTAAAGGACGCTGTTCGAAATCCTATCGTTGTTCGCTGTGTGTCCCATACTTCTTCTTGGTTTAAGATGCATACTTCCAAAGTATATAGTTTTGGGGCATCCACGCTCCAACGTTCTATCTTCGTGACCAAAAGATTATAGTAATTCTCTTCTTGAATCACCTCATCAAAACGATGATTCAATACTTCCCTCTCCCCATCATAGATGCGGATAAGGACATCGAAATCCGCTTTCGAAGGATTCTCTAATCCCAAACGAAATTGAAGAATCATTTCATCCAGCAAAAGGTATGATCCTTCTTCATAAGATACCTGCAATGTTTGGATATAGGTTTTGGGGTAAACTAGTAATGTAACTTCTCGGTAGATACCAGAAAAAGCCAAATAATCGACTAAATTGCCAAAGGGTGGTATCTCTTTGATTTCTGTGGAATCTACGATGACTTGAAGGAGATTATCTCCCTCTTTTGCCTGATTTGTAATATCCACTTGAAACGGAGTATATCCACCTTCATGAATCATCAATAATTCTTTATTCCAATAGATTTTAGCGACATTCATAACTGCTTCAAAACGGATAAAAAGACGTTGGTTTAACATCTCTTCTGTTATCAGAATCGTCTTTGTATATGTTCCAATATATTGATAGGTTTCTTCATCGAAATAGTGATATGGAAGTTCCTTCATCGTATGTGGAATAGCAATCAGTTCTGAATTTTGAGGTTGTGTTTGGCCGATATAATCACTCGAAAAATCGGGTGTAAACCACCAATCAAAATTTAAAGGTATTCTTTGTCTCATTGAGGTCCCTCCAATGCCTGAAAATGATACATACGACTACCAAAATCACCCATTAGTCGGACGTTCTCGTTGATTCCTGAGCCAATGAAATTTTGTTTTGGCACAAATCCTTGATTCACTAAAATATCCCCAGCAATTTGGACGGATTGCGATTCTGTTTCATATAAATAACGATTCTTCAAAATATGAAAGAGAATGCCATTGTGATTCAGATGAATTGGTAATGCATGTTTGATTAGATATCCGAACTTTTCTAAATTAAAGTATTGCTTTCTACTTTCCACTTGATAGGTTCGATTTGGATCCAACATATAGGTCTCAATTTTCTCCAAACCCGAATTAGCTGTTTGCAGGGTCATAAATGTTCCTAATATCGCTTCTGACTTATCCTTGGAGACAACTAGAAGATCCATATGGTTCGAATCGAAAGGATTGCGCATACGATAGAAGGTGCCAAATTGAAATAAGGACCGATATTTCTTATAATACGCTATTTGCTTTTGGATAACCTTGGTTTCGAATGGGGTCAATTTGGTGATATCGAACTCGTAACCTAAAAGGCCAAATGCACTAATATTAAAACGCGTCTCAAGGGGCGTCTTTCGAGTGGCTTGAGCAGATGGAGAATCGGAAACATGTGCCCCCATCACAGATTGCGGATAAAGATAGCTAGTCCCATATTGTATCAGTTGTCGATGGTACCCATCGGTGTTATCAGACGTCCATATTTGTGGCATATACTGCAACATCGCCATATCAAAACGATTTCCGCCGGATGCACAGGATTCGAATAGTATTTTTGGGTATTTAGAAGTCAGTGTTTCAAGAATTCGATACAAACCAAGTTGATATAGATGCGATAGTTTTCCTTGCGAAGAAGCGAACAACGAATTGGAATACATATCGGTAAAATTGCGATTCATATCCCATTTTATATAAGTGATATTGGCAGAATCAAGGACGTTTGACAAGACTTCGATGAGATAGTCTTGTACTTCGGTTTTCGATAAATCTAAAATCAGTTGATTGCGACCGAAAGAAGGATCTATGTTTGGGTGTCGAATAACCCAATCCGGATGATTTCGATACAAATCGCTGTCAGGATTGACCATCTCTGGTTCCACCCATATTCCAAAATCCAAGCCAATCTGATTGATCCTTTTTGCAAGACCAGAGATTCCTAATGGAATCTTTTTTTTGTTTACGTACCAATCTCCTAACCCTTTGGTATCATCATTTCGATTACCGAACCAACCATCATCCAAAACAAAAAGTTCGATTCCCAAATTTTTGGCTCTTTTCGCCAATTTTAGCAATGTACTTTGCTTGAAATCGAACATCGTTGCTTCCCAGTTATTATATAAAACCGGACGCTGTGTTTCCAACCAGTCCGGTTTGATAATATGTTGTTTGATCGCTTCATGAAAGTGCTGACTGAGTTCGTTGAACCCTTGATTAGAAAATGTCAACAAGACCTCAGGAGTCAAAAATTCTTCTTCTGGTTTCAATTCCCAGTAGAAATCAAAGGAATTAATCCCCATTTGCACTCGTAATAGGTCATATGGAGTTTTTTCGAACACTGCTTCAAAATTCCCAGAATAGACTAAGCCAAAGCCATAACATTTTCCATAACGTTCATTGGTATCATCTTTTGATACCACGACGAACGGATTGTGATCAGAGGAGGAAACACCTTTTTTTGAATCTATCTTTGTAATCCCCGGACCGAGTTTTCGTTTGTTTATCATTCTTTCGCGAATCCAAGCACCATCAAATGTCGTTAGTTGATAGTCATCATCGACCAAATCTAAGTTCATGCTTAATGCTTTCTCCAAAAGAATGGTTTGTTTGGATTGATTTCGAATCACCGCTCTTTTAGCGATAATATCGGATTCAATAAAGACAGCATAATGTAAGTCAACTTCCAAATGATTCCAAGTATCGACCATGGTAATAACTAACGTTTCTACTTTTTGATTATTTGCCTTTGTTTGAGGCATTTCATCAAATTCAGGTTTATCAATTATGGTATGACTTCGATAAAGAAATTGAGTTAAACGGGATCCATCTTCTAAACGAATATGTAACATCGGTTCTCGAAAATCACCTTTTCCATAGGTTGGCACTTCCAAGAATTCTAGATTCAGATTAAATGTTTTATCATTCGCCTCATAAACAACTTGCCCCCCAACTTCAATTTCATGTTTGATTCGAAGACCTTCCGTCCCTGAATTCAAGTCTAAAATTGCTCCATAATAGAGTGTTGCAAGATGTTTAGTCGGCAGTACTTTCATGATATAAGAAGTCTGTTTTGTTTGAATATGAAATATGTTTTGTTCTTCGTCAAAGAAAATCATTGATTTTGTGCATCTCCTTCTTCGATGATGTATAGCAAATAAGTTTTGAAATAAGGTCTGACTACGAAAAAGGTCAGAATAAAGATATAAATCATTTGTAAAACTACCGATAACAGAATTAACATTGTCGGGCTAAATGCATATCCATAATAAATCTCTTGAAACAAAATACCCGATAAGTATGCTGGAGAAATGATTAAAACATATTGAAATACATTAGGAATCAATCCATTGGCATAAAAGAAAGGGATTAAACTAAACAAAATGATGTATCCTATATAGCTGATGGACATAATCTGTGAAGACTTTGCGATGATAGCCAATGTTGTCCCAACGATAATGTGCATGACACTTGCCAAGAGATATATCAACAAGAAGAGTGGGATACTAATCGTCATATGAAGCAAAAAGACCATTACTAATGTTAAGAAGAGAAACGGTATCAGCATTAAAATCAAAGCACTCGTCGTTTTCGCTAAAATCAGCTGTAAAGAGGTTAATTCACCAATCGCTTGAGGTGTCAGAGAACGCTCTTCTTTTTCGATGAAAAAATTCGTCGAGAACACAATGACAGGCAAAATAAAGACGGTCGTAAAGATGAATATCAACGGATCAATTCCTGGAAGAAAAGCCATCGCTCCTGAAAATAAAATCGATAAGGCAATCATGATTTGTAAAATATTATATTTTAAGTAATTACGAAAATCGTTTCTGATAATCGATTGAAATTGCTTCATGGTTCTCACCCCCTATCCTTTGATATCTTGACGATGCAAGATGGCTATATTGCTAATCTGTAGCAAGTTTTTATTGCTATACAGATTGAAATCAAAATCACTCTTCCGTACTTTGTGCGTTTTAAGCGAACCATCATTTTCTCGATATTGTACAAGATAATATTGTTCAAACTGTTTGGAATAATCCTGAAATTCAAAATGCTGCAATGTTCCTAACTCATCAATATAAAACAAGAATGGAATCATCTCAGGAAAAACTTGAAATTGTCGCTCTAACACTACTATTTTACTCGTTTTTGATAATAATGGCAACAAGTCGCATAAAAGAAGTTTGACATCCGTTAGATTCCCATAGGTTAAAGTATTAGATAGGCACATGGAATCGTGGCCAGTAACATGTAAATAAATCATCACCAACATGATTTTTTGTACATGATTTAGCAAATGATAGCTATCGCTTGAAAAAGATACATTCTTCCAATGATTTAAGTAAGAATAATCCTTTAGGTTTCTTTTTACTCCTTCTGTAATGACACTCACAAGATCTATTTTCCGTAATTTAAGCTTCCTTCGAATATCTTGAAGTAGTTCTTTTTCATCGGCAATAATCTGATCAACATTTGTGATTTCTTCTGAGGATAACAATTGATTTTCATTCACAAGCAGAAAAGTTAAATTCATCGGCAATATCTCAAATCGAATTTCCAAACCTGTACCTTCGACTCTAAATTGTCTTTTCGGTTCCAAAAATAGATAATGTACAACACGGTCTAGATCTTTTTGTTTCGTGTTTGTATCTAAAGAAAACGGATAATGAAAATAGTACATCCGCGTGGAATGTTGTAAAAGTTCGGAATCAATACTTAGACTTTGTCTTAATGCCAATGAAAGAATACGAGATTGAAGACGATCAAATAATGATTCAACTCCGGCTTTTTTTACGAGCATTTGAAACGAGATATCTTCCTTCCCAAACTGCGTCAAAAGTCTTATAAAGGCGGGGTTTTGTTCGTTTAAGTCATATAAGTTTGCAAATAAAGAAACAGTCAATTCTTCTGCCTTTTCTATCGAGAGGAAATCATGATTCTTAGCATTATAAATTGCAATTTGGATTGTGTGTAGATAATCCAAAAGCGCTAAATATAGGTCAAACTTATCTTCAAAACGATAGTAAAAACTGCCTTTGTTGAAGGCGGCATTTTTAATAATTTCATTGACAGATGCTAGGTCATAAGATTTCTCAGAGAACTCTTTTAATGTTGCATCAAATAACGCTTGATTTTCACGTAATAAATAACTCTTATCCTTCACCATAACAACCTCATTATACCATGTGGTTTATACTATATGGTTTAATTATATCACAGAGTTTAAAAAAAGAAAAGAAGAGATTGTTATCTCTTCCTGTTTTCGGCCATTTTATCTTGTATAAAGGCTTCAAAAGCTTCTTTTTGTGAGTCCTCATCAAAACCATCAAAACTCAAGATAAAGCTCTTTCGATCGAAGGTTTGTAATAAATAGAATGTAGTAGCTTTTTTAAATTTTGAGATTTGACTATATTCCACTTTATAAGACTTGATATTAAAGACTGTTAGATCTTCCTCTGTAAATAAATATGTTTGCATAACAGGTTGTTCTACTAAGGGTGAGCGTTTCAGCAATCTCTTGGTCGTTAATTTT
>QKCT01000108.1 GCA_003245625.1 Bacillota bacterium
GGCAACTCACGGAGCTCCTAACCATATCAATTCTCATCCTCACTCTAGTGCATCCGGTCGATTTGAGATTGTTCACAATGGTGTAATTGAGAACTACAAAGAATTAGTCGCAAAATACCTAAGCGGGGTACACTTTGTTTCCGAAACGGATACTGAAGTCATCGCAAATCTAATCGAATATTTCGCGGTATCCTATCCGGTAGAATTAGCTATCCGAAAAACTTTAGCAATGCTTGAAGGATCTTATGCATTGCTGATTATCGATAAATTGAATCCAAATATTATTTTTGCAGGAAAGAACAAATCGCCATTATTACTTGGCTTACGTAATGATGGTGTTTGTCTTGCATCGGATATTATGGCTTTCGTTGGTGTTTCCAGCGAATATTATGTAATTGAAGATAAAACCTTTGTGAAAGCAGAAAAAGTCGATAATGAATATCGATTTTCTATGTTTGACCCGATCGGAATCGAATTCACTCCATTTCGTCATGAAGTTAGCCTAAATGATGACGAAATCAATCGTGGTGGCTATGATCACTATATGTTAAAAGAAATTTCGGAACAACCTTCCGTAATTCGAAAAATCATGACCAATTATATCAAGGATGATAAATTATTTGTCAGTCGTGATATACTCGATTTATTTGCGAACATCAAGCGTATCTATATTTTAGCAGCTGGTACCAGTATGCATGCTGGTTATATTGGGAAGGTCAATTTCGAACATGTGACCAAGATACCAACAGAAGTGTTTATTGCTAGCGAATTCGCATACAATAAACCACTTTTAGAAGAAGATGCTATGTTTATTCTTATTTCTCAATCTGGAGAGACTGCTGATTTAAGAGCATGCTTGGTTGATATTACTAAAATGGGATACAAATCTTTGACGATAACCAATGTTAAAACTTCCACCTTGGCAAGAGAAGCAACGAAATATATGTTGATCCATGCAGGACCTGAAATTGCGGTTGCTTCAACCAAAGCCTATGTTGGTCAAATTGCTGTATTAGCAATTTTGGCTTATGTATTAGCTGACAAACCAAAAATCGATATGATTAAAGAAATGTCTCGTCTAGCGGTTGCAATGGAAGCGATTATCGATAAAAAAGAATATATCCATGATTTGGTACAAAACCATCTAATGAAACGCAATTGTTTCTATATCGGTCGAGGTATTGATTACTATACTAGTTTGGAAGCTGCTTTGAAATTAAAGGAGATATCCTATATTCAAACCGAAGGTTTCGCTGCTGGTGAATTGAAACACGGAACAATTGCATTGATTGAAGACGATGTACCAGTAATCGCAATCATCACGCTAAAACATATCAATAAAAATACTCGTTCCAACATACAAGAAGTAAAATCTCGTGGAGCTGATGTTCTAATTATCTCTACAAATCACACTTCTGAACCTGATGATGATATCATCTTAATGGATGTTCATTACCTACTAAGTCCGGCTTTAGCAGTCATTCCTACTCAGCTAATCGCTTACTATAAAGCCTTAGATTTAGGAAGAGATATTGACAAACCTAGAAATTTAGCAAAATCAGTTACTGTGGAATAGAGGTCTGTATGAAATACTTTGGAACAGATGGGATTCGCGGTTTAGCCTACGAATTCATCAATGAAACATTAGCATATTCAGTCGGAAAAAGCATGAGTCTTTTATCGAGCAATAAGGTGATTGTCTGTCGTGATACAAGAGAATCTGGGCTTATGATTGTCAATGCAATAAAAAAAGGCTGTCTGGATTATGGTATCGATGTTTTGGATATCGATATTCACGCTACACCAGTTCTTGCGTTTATGTCGGTAAAAGAGAAATGTTTTGGCATCATGGTTACTGCGAGTCACAATCCATATCACGATAACGGTATTAAGATTTTTGATGAAGGATTAAAATCTAACCCGGAACAAGAAGAAATCATCGAACAAGTAATCGATGGCTTGATTGATTTAAAGAAGAATCCGATAGGCAGGGAACTCAATTATATCAATCCGATTCCTGAATATGCGAGTTTATATACATCTTTTCTTCCGAAATCCCAACGTAAAATCGCTTTGGATTTAGCCAATGGAGCAACCATCAAGACGGCAAAGTATGTGTTCCGTCAAATCTCAGATGAATTAGAATTCATCGGTGATAATCCGGATGGTAAAAACATCAATAAAGATGTTGGGTCCACTCACATGGGTCACCTAATAGACTTTGTGAAAACCAATGATTATGACTTAGGATTTGCTTTTGATGGAGATGGCGACCGAGTATTGACAGTCAACCAAAAAGGAGAAGTATTTGATGGAGACTTGATGATTTATATTTTTGCTTGCTATTTGAAAGAAAAGGGATTGCTCAACAATGATATCGTTGTCTTAACAAAAATGAGTAATCTTGGAATTATAGAAGCTTTAAAAACAAAAGGAATCCGAGCGATTCAAACTGATATTGGAGATAAATACGTCATTCAAGCTCTTAATAGTTATGACGCGACTATCGGTGGAGAAAATTCCGGTCATGTAATCAATAAACATCTTTTCATCAGTGGTGACGGAGTTTTAAATGCTGCTTTTCTAGTTCATATTTTGGAAGAGAAGAAATGTCGTGTGGAGGATTTAATCGAAGATGTACATTTCTATCCAGATCGTCTCTTTAATATTAGGACCGATCGGAAAGATATTGTGAAGCATCCTAAAATGTTAGAATTGGTTGAAACCATTCAAAATAAACTTCAAGATCAAGGCAAAGTTTTAGTTCGAGCATCAGGTACGGAACCGTTGGTTCGAATCTCAGCATCTGCAAAAACCAAAAAAGAGGTCGATGAAATCATTGATCAGATCCATACATTATTTGAATCTCTTGTAAATGGAAAGGAGTAGCATAGTCTAAATACTATGCAAATGGACAAATGAAAAAATACGCGATTGTTTTGGCTGCCGGCAAAGGAACCAGAATGAAAACCGAATTACCAAAATGTGCTTATCCTCTATTAAGAAAACCAATGATTGCCTATATTGTTGAGAATTTGAAGAATACAGGGTTATTGGATGAAGTTATCGTTGTCGTTGGTCATAAAAAAGAAATCATTATGGATATCCTAAATGATTCTGTTACATATGCGGTACAAACAGAACAACTCGGAACTGGCCATGCTGTTAAAATGGCGAAAGACAAAGTAACGGATTTAGAAGGATATACGATTATTCTTCCTGGAGATATGCCACTCATCAATGAAACTGTGATCTCAGAAGCGATTGGAGCACATAACTCGGCTCAAAACGACCTAACTGTCGTATCTACCTTGATGGATGATCCATTCGGCTATGGTCGTATTATTCGCAATGGGAATGACTTATTAGATTCGATTGTTGAAGAAAATGATGCTTCTTTGGAACAAAAAGCAATCAACGAAATTAATACTGGTATTTACATTATTAAAAACGATATCTTATTCCAAGCTTTGGATCAAGTCAAAAACGATAATTCTAAGGGAGAATATTATCTTACGGATATCGTAAAAATCCTCAAGAATCAAAACTGTACGATGGGTACTTATGTTTTGAAGACATCGTATAAAGCAATGGGTGTCAACGATCTCTATGCTTTGAGTATTGCTGAAGCAAAACTGCGCAATGACATCAACCGCGCGTTTATGATTAAAGGCGTGGCAATGATCAACCCTGAAACGATTACAATCGGTCATAATGTCCATATCGAAGAAAATGTTACAATTCATCCAAACACCTATATTACGGGAAATTCCGTTATTAAAAAAGGTGCTCAAATTGGTCCTAATACTGAAATCCACAACAGCGAGATCGGAGAGTCCGTTGTTTGTAAACATTCTTTGGTATACAACTCAAGGATCCAAGAATATACAACAGTAGGCCCATTCGCTCACTTGCGTGATGGCGCTGATATCGGTCCGAAGAACAGAATTGGTAACTTTGTGGAAATCAAAAAATCAACCACAGGAGTGAATACCAAAGCATCTCATTTGGCTTATATTGGTGATGCTGAAATCGGTAGTGCTGTCAACTTCGGTTGTGGTGCAATTACAGTAAATTATGATGGAAAAGAAAAATATAAAACCATCATTGGTGATAATGTCTTCGTTGGCTGTAATGCAAACCTTATTGCCCCTATCGAAATTCATGATGATGCATTTATTGCTGCTGGTTCAACCTTGAACAAAAATGTTCCAAAAGGTACTCTAGCAATTGCTAGAGCATACCAAGTCAACAAAGAAAATTACATGAAGATAAAAAAGGGAAACTAGTCAAATAAAAAAGGTTGACAAATCAACCGCTTTATAATATAATCATAATGGTCTTAACCGTAGAAAGAAGAAGTACCCACTTCTCACCCGATTGAAATGATCAATGGGTCCATGCTAGTCGGTCAACTTATTAGTTAGCATGCTATTTTTGTGGGTACCTATACGGTATCCACTTTTATTTTACCTTGGGGGTGTTTAATATTATTTATAACAATGAAAAACCAGTAAAACGTGACAGCACTTTGGTTAACGAAAACGTTCGTTTTCGCGAAGTGAGAGTCATCGGTAACGACGGAACGCAGTTTGGTGTCATGTCTTCAAGAGAGGCATATCGTATTGCCCAAGATGAAGGCTTTGATTTGGTATGCGTCGCACCGCAAGCAAAACCACCGGTATGTAAATTACTTGATTACAGTAAATACCGTTATGAATTGCAACGCAAAGCAAAAGAAGCCAAAAAACATCAAAAAGTTGTCGAGTTGAAAGAGATTCGTATGACTGCAGTCATCGATAAACATGACTTTGAAACTAAACTTAGAAACGGGAATAAGTTTCTAAGCAAAGGCAACAAGTTAAAAGTATCGATTCGATTGCCATATCGTTACGTTCCAACACTGGTAGAACAAGGTAAATCTGTATTACAAAGTTTCGCGGATGGAGTTAGCGAATTCGGCGAAATGGAAGGCAAGATTACCCATGATGGTAGATATATATCTATGACGTTAGGACCTAAGAAAAACTAATACAAAAGGAGAACCAACAATGCCGAAAATGAGATCACATTCAGGTACGAAGAAAAGATTGAAACGTACCGGGTCTGGCAAATTGACAAGACCATCGACTTTCCAAGGCCATTTAATGAGCCACAAGTCACCAAAACAAAATCGCCAAGCGAGAAGAACCGAAGATGTATCTGCTTCCGATGTGAAGAGAATCAAACATCAGGTTCCATATCTATAAGAAGGGGTGAAGAACAATGCCACGTGTAAAAGGTAGCTTTGTTACAAAACAAAGACGTAAAAAAGTATTGAAACTTGCGAAAGGTTACTACGGAGCGAAACATTTACTGTACAAGACAGCCAAAGAGCAAGTAATGCACTCTTTGAAATACGCTTATAGAGATCGCCGTAGAAGAAAAAGAGATTTCCGCAAATTATGGATAACTAGAATTAATGCAGCTGCACGTTTAAATGAGATGTCATACTCAAGATTAATCAATGGATTGAAACTTGCGAACATCGAAGTCAATCGTAAAGTATTAGCTGATATCGCGATCAATGACGCGAAGGGATTCAGTGCACTTTGCAAGCAAGCGCAAAAAGCTTTGGAAAAAACATCCAAATAATAAATTAAAGTCTATTTGATAGACTTTTTTTTTGATATATATTTGCTTAATCTGGCTTTTTTTGGTAAACTATTTATTGAATTATGGAGGCATTTGAATGGAAAAAACAGTATCTGTTCTAAACATATCAAAAACCTTTCATCTGAGTAAAAAACAACGCCGGATTGAAAAGACGGATGACCCAAAAAAAGTTGCGGTCAATGGACTATCATTCGATGCTTACAAAGGTGAAATTTTTGGCTTGTTGGGTCCTAATGGGGCCGGTAAAACTACCACACTACGCTGTATCTCGACATTAATCAAACCGGATAGCGGCGACATACTCATCGATAATTACTCTGTGGTAACACAAGAAGAGAGCGTTCGCTCCGTTATTGGATTCTTAACCAGTGATTTAAAACTGGAAGATTTCTTCACTCCGAATTATCTCTATGACTACTTTTCAAAATTGCATGGAATTGATGAGCAAGTCGCAAATGCAAGAAAAGAAGAAATGTTTATTCGCTTTGGAATTGACAAGTTCCAAGAAGTTAAAGTCGGAGATTTATCTACAGGTATGAGACAAAAGGTTCAATTAGTCATTTCATTGGTACATGATCCCCAAGTAATCATCTTTGATGAACCGACCAATGGTCTTGATGTATTAACCGCAAAAGTTGTGACGGATTATCTCAAAGAACTACGCGATAATGGCAAAACGATTATCGTCTCTACCCATATCTTTAGTTTAGTGGAAAAAATCTGCGACCGAGTCGGTATCATTATCGATGGAAAACTTAAAGTTGTCGATACATTGTCAGGATTATTACATGAGGGAGAATCCTTAGAGGATTATTTCTTCCATTTAATGGAAGGAAGTGATTCTGAATGAAAAATATCCTTACGATTTTCAAAAAAGAATGGGACCGGGTCATCAAGGACAAACGCTTGGTATTGACGGTAATGATCATGCCTGGTTTGATGATATTCTTAATTTATACTTTTATCGGAACCGCTTTGGTAAATTCGTATACAGAAGACACATATAATATTGCCATCGTAAATCCACAAACTGATTTCGCTACGATTTATGAAACCGGTGATACAGAGGATCAATATCATGTGATTAACTTGGAAAGCAGTCGAATCAGCGATTATGAAGCAAGGATCGATGATGCTGATTGGGATTTATTGATTGTTTTTGATGAAAACTTAGCAACCTATGATGGAACAGGAGAGAAACCGACTGTTACCGTATATTATAATCCAAATGAAATAGCATCTTCTCAGGTATTTAGTTCTTTCTATCAGTATCTTACGGTATATGAAAACGAACTAAGTGTTGATATTTATGGTGATACTACTGTCTTTGTGAAGAATTTAACTGGAACCGAATTAGATCAAGCTGGTATTGCTGGAACGATGATGGCGTCCTTGTTACCAATGTTGATTATTATGTTCTTATTCTCTGGGGCGATGTCAATTGGTCCTGAATCCATTGCAGGGGAGAAAGAAAGAGGAACCATTGCCACGTTGCTTGTTACACCAGTCAAACGAAAAGAAATCGCGATTGGAAAGATTCTTGCGTTATCTGTATTAACATTGATTTCTGCAACATCATCCTTTATCGGTATTTTAGGTTCTTTGCCTAAATTACTACAGATGAGTGGAAGTTTTAGTGCCGCAATGTATACAGCGATGGACTATTTACAAATCCTATTCGTATTGTTCTCCACCGTATTTGTTATCGTTGGTGTCATATCCATTGTATCAGCATATGCAAAGAGTTTAAAGGAAGCTAGTTCCTTGATTGTTCCAATATATATCCTAACCATTTTAGTCTCTATTACCTCGATGTTTGGTGATGGAGCGAATCCAAATGTGTTTGTCTATCTATTACCGATTTATAATTCTGTTCAAACACTCACTGCAATCTTTACTTTTGACGAGAATACATTAACTTACCTTCTCGTCACTGTCGGAGCTAATCTGGTTTATCTGAATTTATTTATTCTTGTCCTAAATCGCATGTTTAACAGCGAAAAAGTCATGTTCAACAAATAGGTGATTATGAAACAACATTTAATCAACATCTTTGGTTCTTCCGGATCGGGATCGACAACTTTAGCGAAGAATATTTGTCAATCTTTTGGCTATCGTTTTATCGATGTCGATGACTACTTATGGAAGAAAACCGATCCTCCATTCACACAAAGAAATACCAATGAAGAGGCTTGCAAATTGATTCAATCCGCTTTGGCTGACCAAAAACCTGCAGTAATCGCGGGTTCTTTGATTGGAATAGCGGATGAATTGAAACCAAAGATTGATTTGTTTGTCTATATCAATCTAGATAAAGAAATACGAATTAAGCGAATCCAAGAGCGCGAGGAAAATCGTTTTGGAGAACGGATCAAACCAGGTGGCGATCTGTATGAACAACATCAAAGTTTTTTACAATGGGTTAGCGATTATGAAGACAACCCAGAAACCAAACGTTCGAGAAGACAACATCTGTTGTGGTTAGAAGATGTAACTGTTCCAATATTGAGAATCACCTATGAACTGAGTTTAGAAGAACTTCTTACCCTCGTTAAACCATTTATAAGGAGTGCAACATGATTACATTTGATCTCATTTTGAAAATTATCATAACCGCGATGTTGGGATATCTGGTCTTTAATACATTCCTACATTATCATTTTTCCATGGATCGAATTTTGGTGGGTTTCTTTGTCTTTGCTTTCTTATCGATGATATATTATCTGGGCGAAGATAAGGTGATCGAATTTCTAATACTAATTGGGATTTTAATCGTTCTTTTCTTTGGACTATACGTTTTTTCGAATCATAAAAAAAGAAGTGGATACATCCTATTTCATAGTTGGAAGAGACAATATTCAGAGAATCGCAAATTACTCATCCAAGAAGCAGAGGAACTTGGGATTGATACCAAATCCATCTATTTTGACCGCTGTAAACCATATCTAGTTGTAATCAGGAATCAAGACCCAAAGCTTGTTCGTAAAATGTTTAAAAAGCTCGATAATATCGATCAAAAGAAACCAAAACGCTTTACCATGTTTCATTACTGGGTGATCATTGCATACTTAATAATCGTCGCCATTCTCTGGCGTTTTGTGGGGTGATTTATTTGAATCAAGTAAATCTTCATATCTTAACACCGAATAAATTTCAAAAACGATATTTTGGAGTAGATTACTTCATGAATATCATAACTGGTTCCAATCCTCAGTTCCAATATTATTCCACTCCACTGGATCATAATCCTGTTTTTACCACTCATCCAATTTCCATGCAAAAAGAGATGTTGGAATACTTAGAAACAGAATTATCTACCAAAGAACCAGGAGCGATTATTGGCATAGAGAATAACCCTGACTTTTATGATGCAAATGAATCCCTAAATCCAATTTTAGACTTATTTACGAAGTATAAGATGGGATTATTCTTAATGACAAGCTCTCAAAAAATTATCAATGACATTGACGCTCTTGTACAATTCAGCAAGAAGAATCCTCTAATGATTGCTATACCTGCCGCCGTAGTTCAAAGCGATTCTGATTTGTTTGGTCCATCGTTACAATATGATAATGCGCATAAGATCTTGCAAAAATTAAAATCAAATCAAATTCCGGCAGGGCTCGTAATCAAACCGATTATTCCCTTCATCAATGACCAACTAAAACCTTTCATCACCATGTTAAGGCGTTCGATTGAAATCGGAGTTGATTTCATTTACCCAACGTTTTCCATCAAATTTGATAGTCGCAAGTTGAAGGCCTTTTACGATAAAATCGACCAAGAGTCCCCAGAATTATTGGTTCGATATTTGGATCTATACGGTATGAAACATGCGTGGGAAAGCCCAAATATGAGCGTTTTAAAAAAGAATTTTGTTATAGAATGCAGAAAACATAAAGTTCTATACGCTATGAAAGATATTATTAATCTATACAAACCAGATTTAAATATTCAAATGAAGTTATTTTAGGAGTGATTTTAATGCTGCTTGATTTTCTATATGAGTTTCGTTATTTCTTTTTGATGTTAATAACTGCCATCATTATCATCATCGTTATCTACATTCTTCTCAGTAGACCAGAAGAATTTAGAATCGAAGAGAACGAAACAAAACCAGAAGAAAAAACCCAAAAACTGAATATGGAACCTCAAGTGGAAGCTCAAAATCAAGAAATCAATGAGGAGTTAATGGATATGCCGACGATCATTACGCATTTCTCAGAAACCCATGAAGAGGAAGAAGCTGAAGATGATATTTCCAGTAATCTTAATGAAGATTCCTCAGGAGAGTTAAAAAGCGTCAAAGCTTATATCGTTGACGATGATCGAATACAAGAAGATGACATCATTCATTCTAATCGCATCGTAACCAAGCCGAGAAGGATTGACGATGAAGAATTCGCTTTTTTATACCAAGATGAAGAAGAGGATCATGATAGTGAGAAGAATCCAAATAAGCGGTATCATGTTCTATATTTAAAAGAAGAAAATCGTTGGTTTGTGAAACGTGAAGGAAAAGAAGCGATACTAAAGACTTTTGAGACTCAAAAAGAAGCAATTGCTTTTGCGACGATCAAAGCCCTAGAAAATGAAACTTCCGTGGTTGTTCACCGACGTGATGGTAAAATCCGAAAATACTCTTTATAAAGACAAAGCGATTTGTCTTTTTTTTTACCAATAAAAACCATCCCTAGATTGTTTATATTGATGAAAAGCCATTGTAAAACCTTTTTCTCATGATACAATATAGAGGAAGAGGTGAGTGATTTGGACCTGCAATTGGAAGGCTATATCAAAAAACTCAAAAATGGCGATTCGACTGCATTCGACATGATTTACGAATGCACCTACCGAAAAGTCTTTTTTCTTGTTCTTCCAATCTTGAAAGATCGTGCCTTGGCAGAAGACATCATGCAGGATACTTATTTAAAATTCCTCGAGAAACTTTATGATTACAAAGCAAAAAATTCTCTTGCATATCTACTTACAATAGCTAAGAATTTGGCTATCAACGAATACAATAAGAGAAAACGAGAAGTCAAGGATATCGATTTGGACAGTAGTGCCTTTGCTTATGATGCCTACTTAGAGTTTTCTGCTCAAAATGAAGAATTAATTCGTTCTGCGCTTAGTGTTCTTTCTCAAGTAGAAAAGAATGTATTCTTACTACACAATCTTGAGAATCTAACTCACCGTGAGATTGCGTTGATTTTAGAAAAACCGCTTGGAACCATCACATGGACCTATCAACAAGCAGTGAAAAAGATGCGTAAGCATCTGGAAGGATGAATCCTATGAAATGGAATGATTTCAATCGACAATTGCATGAATCCGCTCGATTCGATGTCCCAGACATCAAAGAACGGATTGACGTTAATCACTATATCACGACATCGCTTCTCGTTCGTATGAATTGGATGAAGGTTCTTGGATATGGTTTTTCCGCAATAATTTTGGTGATGACATTCTCTTTCTATCTCTATTTAAGTCATTCAACTTTCACCACTCTCACTATCGATATCAATCCAAGCATTGTTGCGGAAGTGAATGGGTTTGGCAGAATCATCTCGACTTCAGCTTCGAATACGGATGGAGAAGATTTTCTTGCAAAAATTGACTCAAATCGAATGAAATTGGAAGATTTTATCGACGCGGTATACGTACAAGGATTAGAAGAAAACTATTTCACTGAAGATAGTGCCTATATGTTGATCGGCATCTATTCGAATTCCTATCAAGAAGAAGTAAATGTCGCCGCCACATTGAATGCTACCAGTCAAATCACACCATTGTACATTTTATCTCATATGAGTGTTGGTACTACAGTGATGAGTTCCACCATAGCAACCTCTGGGACTTTGAATGATTCCACCTATTCCTCTTTTTCAAGTTCAGTCTTTACTTGGTTTAGCACCAATCAAGAAGCAGTGACAACCACGATGAACTTTACTAATCCAGAATCCACGATAAGTAGTGATGCTGGATCTGTAGATACTCCTGAAACTCCGGCTGACTTCGTGACCTTTAGTATTACGATTGCTGATTTGGAATCATTATCAGAAGAGTACGGGATTTCATATGCAAAATTGACCTTAGCAAGTTATATTTTTAATACCAATGAAGATTATACGACGCAAGACGACTTTGTAATGCTTATCAATATGGATATTGAAAGTTTAATTGTAATGTACCAAGATATGATAGATTAACGTTGGTTCAAATAGAAAGATAGAAAAACAATTGAAAAGGCTTGATCTCTCAAGCCTTTTTTTGTTTTAATTTTCGTTTCTGCATAAACTCTGGTTCAAATAGTTTCACAATCTGATAAATAATAATGTATCCAATTGTGACCATCACAGCGAGTAAAATAATATGATAGTAATTCGGAATCACATTAAGCACTGGAATCGGTCCACCAAGGAATGGATTCTCCATTAAATAGAGGTTGTTATCTCCTACATCTAGAACATAATTCCCTAATGTTGCCCATAAACCAAGGGTAATTAGACCAACTGCAACTTGCCACCATTTTTTTGGTTCCAACTTGTAATCGCCGCGATGAATTAAAAATAATGGGATAAATAACAAGAAGAAGTGGACTAAAATACTTCTAACTTTCGGTAATGACAATACATAGACATCACCATAAAGGACAGTAACTGGGTATAAGATAACCGCGATACCACCTAGAATGGAAGACGCAAACACAAATTCCTTTAGCGGTTTGATTTTAAACCAAATCACAAGCGGTAAAAGGATGTTTGTAACTCCACACATTTGAAAAGAAATAAACGTATCAACATCCCAAAAAGGATGCGGATAATTTGATAACGGTGGATCTACATAATAATATTCATAGATAAATAGCACGTCTCCGGCATATTTTAGGAGAATCATCAGTCCCAAGAAAACACTAATGTAAATATCTTGTGTCTTTTTAGTTCGGGTTTTCAGGAATTTCCACAATCCAATAAAAAGCAAAATATTAAATAACAAATAGATAAAATGTGGAGTATTGAAGAAATATTCGACTGGTTGTTCGTCCATTCCGGTCGTACTGAAGAAGCTTGATAAAAACATATTCCCCTCCAAAATGTACGATATCATTATACTATATTTTTGAATTTTTCCTGAGTATTATTTATAAAAATCGCATGCATTGAATGGAAACGCTTGCATTTTGGAAATTATGGTGTAAAATAGAAATACACTAAAAAAAGCAAAATCAGGTGATATTATGAAAATTACAGTCGGAAATGACGTATACCATTTCGATTCTTATGTACGTCTAGAAGATTTGTCAAAAAACTACAAAGGTGTATTTTACGCGGCACTTGTCAATAATCGTTTACGCGAATTGACATACCGTGTGTCTTATGATGCAAAGGTGGAATTCCTAGATTACTCGTTCTATGATTCGACGCGAATCTATGCGACAAGCATGCGTTATCTAGTAAGCATGGCGTTTCGCAGGGTCTATCCACAGATGCAAATCAAGTTCTCCAACAGTATTGCAATGGGGATTTATGGTCGTGGAATTAAAAACGACATTACCAAAGAGATGGTAAAAGAAGTTGTAAAAGAAATGCAACGAATCATCGAAATGGATTATCCAATCACCAGAAGACAATTATCCATTCAAGAAGCTATCCATTACTACAAAAGAATGGGTTTTGAAGATAAGGTAAGCACACTTAAATATCGACACGAGCGAGTAAATGTCTACGAGTGCTACGGCTATCGCAATTATATGTATGGCTATATGGTTCCTTCGACAAGATACCTAAGAGAATTCGAAATGCATTATTTGGAAAATGGATTCCTATTCCAATATCCAAGAAGAGAAGAAAAGGGTGAGATTCCAGAATTTGCAGATTCTCCGAAATTTTTTGATGTGTTACAAGAAGCAGAGAGTTTTGCATCAAAACATAATGCCGATATGATTTATAAAATTAATGAATTGGTGGAAAATGGAGGAGCGGAAGAATTCGTTTACCAATGCGAAGAACGCCACAATAACCAACTTCGATCTTTAGCTGATGATATCATTAGACGTAAAAACATTCGATTAATTGCTATTGCTGGCCCATCGAGTTCCGGGAAAACGACTTTTTCCAAGCGGTTAAATATTACACTAAATGATTTAGGTGTTCATCCAATATCCATTTCTATAGATAATTACTATTTGCATCCGGATATGGCACCAGTAGATGAGTTCGGTAAGCCAGATTTAGAACATATCCAATCGCTAGATATCGACTTGTTCAATCAAAATATCCTCGATTTAATCAATGGAAAAGAAGTTCGTTTACCAATCTTTGATTTTACCACCAAAGGAAGAGAATGGTCCGATCCAATTCGGATTTCCGATGATACTCCAATTATCATTGAAGGGATTCATGCTTTGAACAATCAGTTATCTGAAATGATTCCACAAGAGAAGAAATATAAGATCTACATCTCACCTTTTGCACAAATCAATATTGATAATAATACACCAATTAATCTTACGGACTTACGATTGTTAAGAAGAATCGTACGCGATCTACAATTTCGGAATACATCCGCAGAGAAAACCTTGGCAATGTGGCCATCCGTAAGACGGGGTGAATATAAATGGATTTACCCACATTTAGAAAATTCCGATTTCATTTTTAATTCCGAATTAACCTATGAATTTTCTGTATTAAAGAAGTTTGCAGAAAGCGCGTTAAAACAAATTGAGTCATCTTCTGAATACTTTATTACCGCGAACCGTCTATTGAAATTCATTAAATATTTCGATGAAATCGATTCATCCTATGTCCCTCACAACTCACTCTTAAGAGAGTTCATTGGAGGTAGTATTTTCGAGCACTGATAAAGTGCTCTTTTTTTATGGAAAATGGCTTGTTGTAAAGGAGTTTATAATTTGATATAATGGTTATGGTGATGTTATGGCTAAGCAAAATTATGAACCCTTTGGACTGGATATCGAAACGATAAACCAACGCTACTCAGAAGGGAAATACAATCAGAAAAGAGAAAGCAATACGAGAACAAACTGGCAAATAATCAGTAGTAACCTGTTCACGTATTTTAATATGATATTAGCATTGATTGGGATTTTACTAATCAGTGTGAAAAGTTATACCAATCTTTGGTTCTTGGTTATCGCGATTATCAACACGAGTATCGCTATCTTCCAAGAATTTCGTGCTAGAGCAATGATTCAGTCATTATCTTTAATTACGGAAAATACGATTATGGTTGTTCGTCAAGGTTTGTTTGTGGAAATTGACGTAGATAAAATTGTTCTTGGAGATTTAATCAGTTATTCAGCTGGTAAACAAATCGTAACCGACGGTATTGTTGAATATGGCGAAATGACGGTAAATGAATCTAATATTACCGGAGAGTCTAGATCCATCGTAAAATCAGCAGGTGATACACTCTACTCTGGTAGTTTTGTGATTTCAGGAAAAGCGTTTGTTCATGTAAGTGCTGTCGGGAAAGACAACTATATTGATACTTTGCAGCATCAAGCAAAAACATTGAGTAAACCACAGTCGGTCATTTTAAATACGCTCCGTAAGATTCTTAAGGTAATTGGTATCATAATCATTCCTCTAGGACTAATGACATTCTTTAACGTTTACCAAAAATCGGGATATGACTATCTACCTGACTTTATTGCAGATCCGGATAGTTTCAACCTTGGTGTTCGAAAAATGGCTGGTGCGATGGTTGCGATGGTTCCTTCGGGACTCGTTTTATTAACAACCGGTACATTTGCTGTTTCTGTGCTAAAATTAGCTAAGAAAAAGACACTCGTCCAAGAATTGTATTCCATTGAGACACTCGCTCGAGTTGATACTGTTTGCTTGGATAAAACAGGTACCATTACCGATGGTACAATGACAGTATCTGGATTTGAAATCCTTCCTGATTTCTGTGAAACAGAATACAGTGATGAAGATATTATCTTAGTCATCTCCAGTATGAATCAAGCGTTGGATGATAACAACCAAACTGCAAAAGCTTTGAAAGACTACTTCCAATCGGAACATCTAATGGTAGCAAAAAGAACGATTCCGTTCCAATCTAAAAACAAATATTCCCTGGTTGCTTTTGAAGATCGCACCTATGCAATAGGAGCTCCTGAAATCATTTATCGTGGTCAATATACAAAAATTAAACCGCAAGTCAGTGAACATGCGAAGAATGGGAAGAGAGTTCTATTATTAGCAGAAGTTGATTCCATCCGAAACGATCGCTTTACCGGTAGCGCAAGAGCGGTTGCATTAATCCTTATCAATGATACTGTTCGCGAAAGCGCAAAAAATACGATCCAAAGTTTTACCGACCAAGGGGTTGTAGTAAAAGTCATCAGTGGTGATAATGCGCTAACCGTATCCGAAGTAGCGAATCGCGCTGGAGTACCAAATGCAGATAAATATATCTCCATGGACTCGATAAAAAATAAGAATCTAGCCGCAATCGCCAATGAATATACGATTTTTGGTCGGGTTACTCCAGATCAAAAGAAAGCTTTGATTAAGCATATCCAAGAAGAGGAACATAAGGTTTGTATGATTGGTGACGGTGTCAATGATATCCTTGCTTTAAAACAAGCCGATGTATCTGTTTCGATGGCGAGTGGAACGGATGCGACCAGAAATATAAGTCATATGGTTCTGATGGAAAATGACTTCGAGACCTTACCAGAAGTTGTAAAAGAAGGGCGTCAAATCGTTTGCAATATGGAGAACGCTTCGGTCCTTTACCTTACCAAAACACTATATACAATCCTTTTGACCTTTATTCTCTTGATGACATCAAGAATCTATCCGTTTGAGCCGATCCAAATGTTTGTCATCGAGACCTTTATTGTCGGTATTCCAACTCTAGTATTAGCCCTTGAACCCAACAATCGTATGTTCAAAGGAAAATTCTTCCTCAATATCATGCGAAATGTTGTTCCAGGTGCGTTGTTTATTATCGCCAATCTCTTAGCAGTTTATTTGTTCTCGGATGCATTCTATGGACTTGTGGACGCGGAAATATCGACAATCGGTATTATCGCCGCAACGTTTGCTTATTGGTTAATTTTGGTTCATGCATCAAAACCGTTTAACAAACTACGGTTGATTATGGTTGTTTTTGCTTTTGTGACAGCGACAATTTGCTTCACTTTATTACGTGGATTATTCCAAATCACCACTCTTTCCTTACCTGCAGTACTCTACATGATGTTGTTGATGGAGACCACATATATCGGCATGAAGTTCTATCACAGTCGTTTTTCGAAATAACAATTTGAATAGTGGAAAAAGAAATCGTTATTTGATATAATCTAGTCATGGAGGTATCTTATGATTAACATATTACATGTCAGCGCAGAATGTTCCCCTTTTATAAAAATCGGTGGATTGGCAGACGTAGTTGGTTCCTTACCAAATGAACTGAAACGATTAAGAGGTTCTAATGTATCTGTCTTCTTACCATACTATAAAGCAATTCCTAAAATCTATCGGGATAAAACCGAAGATGTTTTGAACTTTAAGATTCAATTTAATTCCGAAAAAGGTGTTTATGTCGGTATTAAATCGCTAAAAAAAGGAAATATTGAGTATTTCTTCATCGATAATGAGTTCTATTTTGGATCTCGTGATAATGTCTATAGTTATGGCGATGAAGGAACAAGATTTGCTTATTTTCAAGTCGCTGTTTTGGAAGCACTCCCAAAATTAGGGATCGACCCTGATATCATTCATATCCATGACTGGCATACAGCTATGATTCCAATGTTATTGAAAACAAGATTTCCTGCCTTCCATGCAAAAACTGTTTTGACGATTCATAACTTAGCTTATCAAGGAATCTTCCCGTTAGAAGATTTCAAGTTATTTAATATCAAATATGATCCAAAAATGGAGTTTGAGGGATTCTTAAACTTTTTAAAGTGTGGAATCGCTCAAGCAGACATGATCACTACGGTTTCTCCAACATATGCAAGCGAAATCTTGACCGATTATTTCGGTTATGGAATGCAAAATCTTTTGCGTAGCCGCGGAAGTCATTTATTGGGTATTCTCAATGGCATCGATTATAAAGAATTCAGTCCGGAAGAAGATCGGTTCATCAAAGAAAGTTATTCGATTGAAAATGCTGTGGAAGGGAAATTAGCCAATAAAAAAGCATTATTCAAACAGCTTGATGTAGAATTCGCATTGGATAAACCGGTAATTGGTCTGGTATCTCGGTTGGTGAGTCAAAAAGGAATCGATCTAATCAAGCGTGTTTTTGACGAGATGCTTGGTATCGATGACTTCTATTTTATCGTCCTTGGATCGGGAGAAGATCAATATGAAGCCTATTTTAAAGGCTTAGAAGAACGTTTCCCTGATAAGGTTAAAGTTACAATTGGTTACTCCAATAAACTAGCTCATATGATTTATGCAGGTGTTGACATGTTCTTGATGCCATCGAAATTCGAACCGTGTGGGTTAGGTCAAATCATCGCGTTAAAATATGGTACGATTCCAATCGTGCGAGAAACGGGTGGTTTGGTTGATACTGTACAACCATACAACGAATATGAGAAAGTTGGAAATGGATTTAGTTTTACCAATTTCAATGCTCATGATATGATGCATGTCATTCGTTATGCAATGCATATTTTCTATCATAATCCAACTTCCTGGAAGATTATTATCCAACATGCAATGCAATCCGATTATTCTTGGACTCAATCTGCTAAAGCTTACCGAAAACTATATAAACAATTAATGAAGTAGGAGTTATCCATGGCAAAACAATCTTTTCGTAAAAATGAAGATATCAATGTTACGTTAAAGTTTCTGCAAGAAAATCTTCCTTCTATGGGAATAACCATGGAGTTAGTGGATCGTTCGATTCTACACATAGATAACACTACCATCCACTTATTGGTATATGAGAAGTATTATTACAGAAGCAGGAATAGAACCTCCCTCAGCGTCTTGGTCGTAGGGAATAATCATGAAGTCCACATCGACTTGATTTCAAGTGGAGGAGGAGCTGGTGTCTTTATCCGTTGGTCATTGGGTGCAGAGAATAGTTTTGTTAACCAGGTCAGTAGTCTGTTGAGACGTTACGGGTATAGCATAATTGGGTAAGTAGAAGAAAAGATTCCATCACTCAAATATAAAGGAGAACTGATTCTATGAAAATTCTAGCGTTAATCCTTGCCGGAGGAAGAGGATCGAGACTTGATATTCTATCGGAAAACCGAGTCAAACCATCCGTGCCATTTGCCGGAAAATACCGCATCATTGATTTTACACTCTCTAACTGTGCCAATTCGCATATTTATGATATCGCGATTCTGACACAATATTTGCCATTCTCTTTAAATGATCATATTGGTTCTGGAAAACCATGGGATTTAGACAGAAGAGATACCAAGGTAACCCTGTTACAACCACATACGTCTTGGTATGAAGGAACAGCAGATGCTGTTCGCAAGAACATTCATTACATCGAACAAGTTAACCCGGATTTGATTTTGATTTTATCTGGTGATCATATTTATAAGATGGATTATCGTAAGATGATCCAACAACATATCGAAAAGAACGCTGTTTTAACAGTAGGTTGCAACGTGATTGAACCAGAAGAAGCGTATCGTTTCGGAATGATGGCCACCGATGAAGAATTGCGTGTTAAGGAATTCATCGAAAAACCAAAACAAACGAATTTGACTTTGGCCTCCATGGGAATTTACGTCTTTAATACCAAAGTACTATTGAATTTATTGAAAACCAACGATGATATCGAAGATCTCGACTTTGGAAAGCATTTGATTCCTAGTATGATTGAAGAACATCCGGTGTATGCTTTTAAATTCTATGGTTATTGGAAAGACGTTGGAACTTATGATTCTTACTTAGAAACGAATCTAGGCTTAATTGAAACAGTTGACAAAATCCAACTCGATATGTACGACAAAAAATGGAAGATTTATACTCGTTCTGAAGAATTACCAGCAGTGAAAATCGGGTCCAAAGCGACCATCCGACAAGCTCTATTGTCCAATGGTTCGATTGTTGCCGGACATGTAGAACGTTCTGTATTGAGCCCGGGTGTTGTCGTTCATCCGTTTGCGAAGGTTACCAATTCGATTCTTCTGAATGACGTCGTAATTATGCCTGGAGCGATTATTGACAATTGCATCATCGATAAACATACTATCATTGGAAATAACGCTATGATTGGGTTTGGCGATGATTTTACACCGAATGTGGAACGACCTGATTTATTAAGCAATGGAATCACTGTATTAGGGAAATCAATTGAAGTACCTAAAAATATGGTGATTGGACGAAACTGCCGTGTATTCAACTCCGCAGACTTAACCAATATCAAAGACGGTATCGTTTATTCCGGAACAACCTTGAAATAAAAATAAAACGGGTAAATTTACCCGTTTTTTTTGCGATTATGGTGCTCCTACCTAGAATCGAACTAGAATTTCAGCATTACCATTGCTGCGTTTTGCCACTAAACTATAGGAGCGCTGCAAAAAATATTATATGAGAAAGCTCTTAAAAAAGCAAGAGCCAATTTCATAATTACTGTTAATTATTTTAGATTATTGCAAATTACCTTATATTATGTTACAATTATATTGAGGAGGGATAAGTATGCTAGTAATTCATAATGTATCCAAAACGTACAATAATAAAACAAAGGCTTGTGATCGAATCAATTTAACAATTGAACCAGGCGATATTTATGGTTTTATCGGCCATAATGGTGCTGGAAAAACAACGCTGTTAAAATCCATTGCAGGAATTATCAATTTTGATGAGGGTGATATCCAGATTTTTGGTTATTCGATTCAAGATGATCCATTAAATGCAAAGCGACAATTTGCTTATATCCCTGATAATCCGGATATCTACGAAACATTGACAGGGATTCAATACTTGGATTTTATCGCCGATGTTTTTGATATTCCTTTGGATCGTCGTAGCGATGCGATTGATCGATATGCAACCATGTTTGAAATCAAGGATGTGTTAAGTAACCCGATATCATCTTACTCACACGGGATGAAGCAGAAGATTGTCATTATGAGTGCTTTAATTCATCAACCAAAGGCGTTGTTGTTGGACGAGCCATTTGTTGGTTTGGATCCTAAGGCAAGTTATTTGTTAAAAGAAGTCTTCAAAGATATGGTTAGTAAAGGTTCCTTGATTTTCTTTTCTACTCATGTTTTGGAAGTTGCGGAAAAACTGTGCAATAAAGTCGCAATTATCAAAAATGGTAAAATCGTTGCTAATGGTTTGACAGAAGATGTGATCAAAGATGAGTCGTTAGAACAAATCTTTATGGAGTTGTTAAACGAATCATGATGTTTCGTAGACTACTATCGGTGTTCTCTAAAGAAAACTTTGGATTCTCAAGAATTCTAGGGTTTGATCCAAAGAAGCAGAAAGGCAAAGCAATTGGAATCTCGATTGCGATACTGTATGGTCTTGTTGCATTTCTAGGTTCTTTTGGATATATGTTTTTTGATCTTGGAGAAGTATTGAATTCCATTGGAGCACTCGATATTTTATTGGTGTATGCCTTTATTTATACCACTGTTTTATCCATTATGTTTGTCTTATTTCGGGCAAATGGGTATTTATTCCATTATCGCGATTATCAAATTCTCCAACCATTACCAATCCCAAGCAGAACCATCATTGGTGCAAAATTGGTTGTAATGTTGACTTTTATTTATGTCTCATTGTTCCTATTCTTGTCTCCAATTGCATTCTCCTATTTTTATCATGGTGGATTTGATGTTTTAACCTTTATCATCTTTCTGCTTAGTGCTTTCGCAATCCCGATTATCCCATTGGTCATTTTTTCCTTTATCTCGTTATTGGTATCAAGATTGACTGCTAAGATGAGACATACAAATATTATCAGCGTTGTGTTGTTATTTATTGTATTTTTAGGGATTATGTATTTATCGTTTTCATTGAATTTTAGTGGGAATGCAAATCCACTATTGAATCAACAAGATTTCATGGATCATATTCGAGGAATCTACCCTCCAATTGGTTGGTTTGTAGGGGCAGTTTCGAATCATAGTATCATTGATTTATTGCTATTATTATTGAGTAATGCGGCAATTCTTATTTTATTTGTGTTGGCAATCCAGAAAATGATCGTTTCGACTAATCAAAGAGGATTATCCAAAGTCACAAGAAAGATTGCAAAGGTCGCAGTTGCCAAACGTAGAACCTTAATACAAAGTATTGCTGTGAAAGAAGCAAGAACCTTTGTCAATACACCGATTTATATTTTTAATATCGGTTTCGGTCCTATTATTATGGTCATCTTAGGAGTAGCAAGTATTTTCTTTGCAGATACCATACAAACGTACTTTGCGGCTGAATTTGGTCTCAATATCGGAATGGAATTGATAATCCTGATTTTGATTGGTTTCTCTTTGTCAATGGTCTATTCCACGGCTGTATCGCTTTCTTTGGAAGGAAAGAACTTCTGGATCTTGAAATCTTTACCGATTCCAGCGAAAACAGTGTTGTATGGAAAAATGCTGTTTAATGTTTATTTAGGCTTGCCAGCTGCATTTATTGCAACCTTGTTATTTTCTTACTCGATTCCACTTTCTTTCATCACGACTCTGATGATTTTGGTGTTCGTCACCAGTTTGAGTTTGATGGTTACCGTATTTGGATCGATTATTAATTTGTTTGTTCCGAAATTTGATTTCCGTAATCCAGTCGAGGTTGTAAAACAAAGCGCTGGAGCATTTCTAGTTTTATTCGGTTCTTGGATTATTTTAGTTCTGGATGGATTTCTTTTCTATCAAGTGACAAAGACACTATCCAATGAAGTTGGTATTCTTCTAATGAGTTTACTCAATCTGATTTTGTTTAGTATCATGGTCATTTTTATTGAGAAGAAGGCGGAAACCCTTTTCATGAAATTTGAGGTGTAAAAACACCTCTTTTTTATGGTTATTATTGTTTGTAAAATTCTCAGATTATGATATAATCTTATTGGTTATATATCTATAATATCTTAGAAAGGAATTTTAATATGGCTAAGTATGTTTATTTATTTAAAGAAGCAAACGCAACCATGCGTAACCTTCTTGGTGGCAAGGGTGCCAACCTTGCTGAAATGACAAATCTTGGTATGCCTGTTCCTCAAGGATTTACTGTATCAACAGAAGCTTGTACACAGTACTATACAGATGGCAGACGTATCAATGATGAAATCGTTGCTCAAATTTTCGACGCTTTGCATAAAACTGAAGAAATCGTAGGAAAGACATTTGGCGACAACGAAAACCCATTCTTGGTTTCCGTACGTTCCGGTGCCAGAGCTTCCATGCCTGGTATGATGGACACCATCTTGAACTTAGGTTTAAATGATGACGCTGTTCTAGGTTTGGCAAAACAAACCAACAATCCTCGTTTCGCATTTGACTCTTATCGTCGTTTCATCACGATGTTTAGTGATGTCGTAATGGAAATCTCTAAGAGCAACTTCGAAGCAATCTTCGACAAGAAGAAAGAAGAAAAAGGAATCGAACTCGACACAGAACTTACTGCAGAAGACTTGAAAGAAATCGTTGAAGGATTCAAGGCAAGATACCTTGAATTAAAAGGCGAACCATTCCCTCAAGATCCAAAAGTACAATTGATCGAATCGATTAAAGCAGTATTCCGTTCCTGGGATAACCCAAGAGCGAACTACTACAGACGCATGAACAACATCCCTTATGAATGGGGTACCGCTGTTAACGTACAAGCAATGGTATTCGGTAATATGGGAGAAGATTCCGGTACCGGTGTTGCCTTTACACGTGACCCATCTACTGGAGAAAAAGAATTCTATGGAGAATACTTGTTCAATGCTCAAGGTGAAGATGTCGTAGCCGGTATCCGTACACCTAAACCAATTTCTGAATTGGAAAAAGATAATCCAGCAATTTACAAACAATTCCGTGAAATCAGCGATAAGTTGGAAAAACACTACAAAGATATGCAAGATATGGAGTTCACAATTGAAAAAGGAAAACTCTTTATGTTGCAAACAAGAAACGGAAAAAGAACTGCTCAAGCAGCTCTAAAAATTGCAATCGACCTCGTAAAAGAAGGTCTATTGACAGAACAAGAAGCATTGTTAAAAGTGGATCCGAAACAATTGGACGCATTGCTTCACCCTACATTTGAACCTACTTCCTTGGCAAGTGCTGAAGTAATTGCTAAAGGATTAAATGCATCTCCAGGTGCAGCTACCGGTAGAGCAGTATTCACTGCTGAACGTGCAGCTGAACTTGCAAAAGATGGTAAACCAGTTATTCTTGTTCGTACCGAAACCAGTCCTGAAGACATCGAAGGTATGGCAGTAGCATCCGGTGTATTAACTAGCCGTGGTGGTATGACAAGCCATGCAGCCGTTGTTGCAAGAGGAATGGGTACTTGCTGCGTTGCAGGTGCTGGAACGGTGAAAGTAAACGAAGAAGAAAAATTCTTTGAAGTAGCCGGTAAGAAATATTTTGAAGGAGATTATATCTCATTAGATGGTTCTACCGGAAATATCTACGGTGAAGAAATTAAAACCCAAGATGCAACCGTTAGTGGCGACTTCGCTACCTTAATGGCTTGGGCAGACAAATACAGATCATTGAAAGTTAGAACAAATGCAGATAATCCTAGAGATGCAAAAACTGCTTATGACTTTGGTGCTGAAGGTATTGGTCTATGCCGTACAGAGCATATGTTCTTTGAAGGCGAACGTATCAAAGCGATGCGCGAAATGATTGTTTCCAAAACAGTCGAAGAACGTGAAGTTGCTTTAGCAAAATTATTGCCGATGCAACGTCAAGACTTCATCGGTTTGTATGAAGAAATGCATGGTTTCCCTGTAACAATTCGTTACTTAGACCCACCACTACATGAATTCTTACCGAATGAAGATGAAGATATCGCTGAATTGGCGAAAGAAATGGGACTTACATTTGATGAATTAAAAGCAACAGTAGAATCCCTTCATGAAACCAATCCAATGCTTGGTCACCGCGGAGTACGTTTGTCCTTGACATATCCTGAAATCGCTGTGATGCAAACAACTGCTGTTATCGAAGCTGCAATTCACGTTAACCAAAACGGTGGAAAAGTTATTCCTGAAATCATGATTCCACTTGTTGGCGAACTCAAAGAGTTGAAATATTTGAAAGACATCGTCGTCAAAACAGCAGATGAAATCATCGCGAAGGCTGGGGTTGAATTAGAATACTCTGTCGGTACTATGATTGAAATCCCTCGTGCTGCTATCTTAGCAGAAGAAATCGCTACAGAAGCTGAATTCTTCAGTTTCGGTACCAACGACTTGACCCAAATGACATTTGGTTTCTCAAGAGATGATGCTGGTAAATTCTTAGGGGATTACTACGATAAGAAAATCTTCGAAAACGATCCATTTGCACATGTCGATACCAAAGGTGTCGGTACATTGATGAAATGGGCTGTTGAAGGCGGTAGAAAAACTCGTAAAGATATGAAGATGGGTATTTGTGGAGAACACGGTGGAGATCCTGATTCCGTAGACTTCTGCCATAACATCGGATTGTCTTATGTCTCTTGCTCACCATTCCGCGTTCCAATCGCGCGTTTGGCTGCTGCACACGCTAATATTAAGAATCCTAGAAAATAATCATAGAAGAGCTTGAGCGATCAAGCTCTTTTTTTTGCTTTTTCTGAAAAAACCACAATGTAAACCAATGTAAATTTTTTATTGTTTTTATTTTGTCCTTTCGGTTGACAGTGCATTTTATATTCTATATAATGGAATTGTACTTAGTTGGTTGGAAATCACTCATACGCACTGCACAATAATTAAAAGGGAATCGAGGTCATTCTTGTGTTGAACGCCTGCATCAAGCAGGAATCCTAAGAGAATGTCAAGAGACACCCACGTAGAAGGTAGATGTAGTCTGCCAGAGTGATTTCCAACTGATTAAGTACTCTTTTTATGAGGTGATTTTAGAATGCTTAGAGTAGTTGGGGGAGAATTTCGTTCTCGCAAAATCAAGGAAGTTCCGTCAAAAGAGACACGACCTACGACGGATAAAAATAAAGAGGCAATCTTTAATATGATGGGACAATACTTTCATGGAGGGCGTGCTTTGGATTTATTTGCAGGTAGTGGAGCTCTTGGTTTGGAAGCGTTGAGCCGTGGAATAGAAATGGTCGATTTTGTCGACTCTTTTGTTTTAGCATGTAAAACCATCGAAGAAAATATCAAGACTCTTAAAGTAGAGTCGCAGTCAAACATTCATAGAATGGATGCATTGTCCTTTCTACAAAGTTCTCCGATGCAGTATGATTTGATTTTGGCAGATCCACCATATAAACTTCACCTTTATGAAGCGATTTTGGAAACAATCAACAGTAGACAATTGCTCGCAAGTAGTGGTATAATTGTATTTGAGGCTGACAAACAGGTTGTTTTTCCAGAACGGGTTGGTTTACTCGTTCGAACCAAAGAACGAATCTTCGGCATCACGAAATTTACCTTTTATGAAATGGGGGAAGAAGAATGAGAATTGGTTATTATCCAGGAACATTCGATCCAATTACTTACGGTCACTTAGATATCATAACTAGAGCAGCAAATCTGTTCGATAAATTATATGTTTCGGTTTCTTACAATCCGATTAAGAATCCGTTGTTTACAACGGAAGAACGAGTAAAGCTCGTGACAGAAGTCTTGAAGGAAATCTCGAATATTGAAGTGGTACAAAGCAACATGTTGACCGTAGAACATTGTAAACAACTTGGAGCGTCTCATATCGTTAGAGGCTTGCGTGCTGTAACCGATTATGATTATGAATTCCAGTTAAATTCCATTAATCGAGAAATCAGTTCTGAAATCGACACTGTATTCTTGATGACACAGGGGAAATATAGTTTCTTTTCTTCTTCATCTGTTCGAGAATTGGCACAATTCGGCGGAAATGTTACTTCCTTTGTTCCTGACATTGTGAAAGAAGCAATTGATAAGAAGTTCAAGCGCTAATCCACGCAATTCTTTGCCAAAAAAGTGAAAAATTTTCTTTACAAACTGGCTTTCACATATTATAATATTATGTGCGTGTGACTCGGTAGCTCAGCAGGATAGAGCAACGGCCTTCTAAGCCGTCGGTCGGGGGTTCGAATCCCTTCCGAGTCGCCATTTGATTACGAAAGTCAGTTTTATCTGACTTTTTATTTTGACCCGGTAGCTCAGCAGGACAGAGCTGCGGCTTCCTAAGCCGTCGGTCGGGGGTTCGAATCCCTTCCGGGTCGCCAGCATTTCATATCGGTATCGGAAAGGTCTTAGTATGGACAATACAGAGCGCAATATGAAACGATTGATATTTCTCCTACCATTGTATTTTATCCCATATCTAGCGATACAGTTGTTTGTTCAACTATCTTTGCATGGGGATCAAGAAACGAGTAAATCATTTTTGTATTTTGCTGGTATTGCTTTGTTTTTGACCATAATCATCGCCGCTAGTTTCCATTATGCTAAAGTACGATTAGGAATCCTTATTGTGCTACTTAACGGAGTGGTTTCAGCTTTGGCTATCCATGCGTATATTCTTCATATTGATCAATCAGTGGATGTGTCCTTATTATTGCAAGCGGGTAGTATTCCAATAGCCGCGATGGTAGTGTTCCTATTGTTATACCAAATCCCTCTCAAGAATACAAAATTGTTATACGGTGGTCTGATTATACTTGGAGTAGCTTTAATTGCTCTTATCATCGTTTGGATTGCAACTTCCAATAAGGCGTTTTGGTCTGAAGTATTCTTTGCCTCATTAATGTTGGTCTTTTACCTAGGGTTTTATTTGTTTTACGTAGATGGAAATTTTACATTCTCCTCTGCAATGACTTATGCATCATTTGGTAGTTTAATGATTTTTATTGTCATATTAATGATTCTTTCAGAATCCGGTGACTTTTTGGAAGGCTTCTTTACTGGCGGTGGGTCCAGACAAAAAAAAACAAAATTGTAAATTAATTCTGGCTCGGTAGCTCAGTTGGATAGAGCAGAAGCTTCCGGAGCTTAAGGTCGGGGGTTCGAGTCCCTTCCGAGTCGCCAGATGAAATGATTGCCCATCCGTAAGGTTGGGTTTTTTTCATGGTTTTGTCACAGAAACAATCGAATTCCCAATAATATCAAAGCAATATATTGACAGAAGCCTAAATGATTGGTAATGTAGGTGGTAGAAGTTCTTGGGAGGATATTTGAATGACCTCAAAGAAAGAATGGTTTCGTCTAGATAATTCCGGTAAAGTTTACCCGGAAGTCTATACAAAACGAGAAAGTCATACCTATCGTGTGCAAGTGGAGTTAACCGAAGAAGTCGATCCACTTGTTCTACAGATTGCCAGTAATCAGATTTTAAAACGATTTCCAATGTTTCGAGTAAAATTGAAACATGGATTCTTTTTGACATATTTGGATTATAACCCCAAAGAATTAATCGTCTCAGAGATGACTCACAAACTCTGTTCTACGATTGACTTTCATCAGAATAGAGGATTTCTATTCAAAGTACTGTATCGTCAAAATATCATTGCTGTGGAGATGTTTCATTCCTTAGCTGACGGTGCAGGTGTCATGGCTTTTTTACAAGCTCTGGTATTTCATTATCTCCAACTAAAAGGGTATCCTGTGAAACCGGAAAACCTAATCAAAACAATGGATGAAAAACCTCGTGATGAAGAATCAGAAGATGCAAACCAATTATATTACGATAAAACCAATCATGCTCAACAAAAACAACAAAAAGCATATCGAATGACCGGTACATTGTTTCATGAGAATGAAACGGGTTTGATAACCGGCGTTGTTAGCACTTCAAAAATGCTGGAGTATGTTCGTTCTAAAGAGCTAACGATAACTGAGTTTATCACATCTTTATTTATCTACTCCGTTTATCAAGCACAAATTCAATATCACACGGATGTGGAACGTCAATATCCAATGAAAATAGCAGTTCCTGTTAATTTAAGGCGTTTCTTTCCATCGAATACGCTACGGAATTTCTCGAATGTAATGATGACTCAAGTCGATATCGATAACGATGACCTCACACTTGATGAAATCATCCAAACCGTAAAACAACAACTTCAAGTGGAAACATCTAAAGAAGTCTTGATTCGGAAACTCTCTGTCTTTGTCAAATATGGAAATAATCCATTCTTTCGATATCTACCTTACTTCATAAAGAAATTTCTCCTTAAAATTGGATATCGATTATTGGCAAGAAGAGTTAGCACGGCTTCGGTCACTAATATCGGCGTCATACGTTTTCCAAATTCTGTGGAGCCGTATATCAATGGGGTCACTGCAATCTTAGGCGCAGGACGTAACAGCAAAGATAATTGCTCGATTATCTCCTATCGAGATGAACTCAAGATTTCATTCTCTCGATCCATCAAAGAAACGGATATCGAACGAATCTTTTTTACCCATTTAACCTCTCTTGGAATGAGTGTAATATTGATTAGTAACTATGCAGAAGATTATCCTTTGGAAGAAAACCAGAAAAAGGGAAAAAAGCAATGATTTTTCAACCAATCGCTGACAGCATTTAAACAATTTTGATATAATAGATTCGAGGTGAATTCGATGGATTATAAGAAAATACTCAGTGAATTAACAATAGAAGAAAAGGCATCTCTTTTGGTAGGAAAAGATGCTTGGAGAACCAAAAATATTGACCGATTGGCTATCCCATCGGTATTTATGGCGGATGGTCCACATGGATTGCGTAAAGTAATCGATAGCAGTTCTATCGATGAATTGACAGAAATAGCGGTTTGTTATCCTTCTTTGGTTACGGTTGCTTCCTCCTTTGATCCAGAAGTAGCAAAACAAATGGGTTCTTTGATTGCAAAAGAATTCAAAGCTCAAGATGTAAATGTGATTTTAGGACCTGGTATCAATATTAAAAGACACCCCTATTGCGGTCGTAACTTTGAATATTTTTCAGAAGATCCTGTAGTTACAACTAAATTGGCAAAAGGTTATATTCAGGGAGCGAAAGAAGAAGGAATCGGTGTTTGTATCAAACATTACGCTTTAAACTCACAAGAAGCTTATCGAGCATCTTCTAGCTCAATAGCAGATATTCGCGCAAAACAAGAAATCTATTATAAGTCATTTCGAGAATTAGTGAAGTTAGATCCCGAAATGGTAATGTGTTCCTATAATCGTGTCGACGGAACTTATGCATCAGAAAATATCACGTTGTTGAAAAAGACATTACGGGAAGAGTTCGGGTTCCAAAATGTGATTGTATCCGACTGGAACGCGGTAAACAATCGTACAGATGCTTTAATCGCGACTTTGGATTTGGAAATGCCAGGTTATATTTATGGCGTTCATAAATTGATCAAAGATTTTAAAAAAGGGAAGATTGAACTTTCCGTCTTGGATCAAGCCGTAGAACGCATTTTACGCCTTGCTGACAAGTTTAAAGATCAAGAGATGGAGCCAGTCGATTTGGATCAACACCACGAACAGGCAGCACAATTAGCTGCCCAGTCGTTTGTTTTGATGAAAAACAAAGATTCTATTTTACCGCTTCATGAAGACGAGAAGGTTTTATTGGTCGGTGAGATGGCTCAAAAAATCCGCTATCAAGGTGGGGGTTCCTCTCATATCAATACTTATAAAGTAGATAGTATATTTGATCATTTGGTTTATCATGACCACGTGGATTTTTATAAAGGATACCGTATCGACAGTGATGAAATTGATTCAGAGTTAACCAAAGAAGTATTGGACGTCGTTGGTTTATACGACAAAGTTGTTTTTGTCGGGGGGCTTCCGGATCGTTATGAATCAGAAGGCTATGATCGCGAGCATTTGCGTATGCCACAAAATCAAGAATACTTGATTCAAGCCATTGCGAAAGAGAATCCAAATGTTGTCGTAGTATTGCAAATGGGTTCCCCGATTTTAATGCCTTTCTTGGATCATGTTAAAGGTGTTTTAAATTGTTATTTAGGTGGAGAAGCACTGGGAATCGCTGTAGAACGGGTTTTATTTGGAATTGTGAATCCAAGTGGACGATTAGCTGAAACCTTCCCACAATCAGAAATGGACGTTCCTAGTAATCCGTTCTTTGCGACTGGCAATCATAATGTATTCTATCAAGAGAGTATTTATGTTGGTTATCGTTACTATGCAACTGCAAAGAAAGACGTCTTATTCCCATTTGGTTATGGATTATCCTATTCTCATTTTGAATACAGCAATATACGTGCCAATAAAACGAAGATTAAAACGGCAGATGAAACTCTTAAGATATCCGTTGATATTACGAACAATGGACCATTTGATGGGAAAGAAGTATGCATGTTGTTTTTCGAGGCTAAAAATCCAAAGACTCCAAGACCAAAGCGGGAACTGTTAAATTTCCAAAAAGTGACGATTGAGAATTCAAATACAACAACAGTAACTTTCTCATTGAAACTCAGTGATTTCGCTTATTATCATCCTAAGAAAAAAGCATTTACTACCGATGACGGAACGTATTGTCTCCAGTTTATGCGAAATGCAAGGGATGTTTATTTGGAACTTCCAATTCAAATTGAAACGGGGAAAGAATATACAGAATGCGTTTGGAATAACCTTCCTAGTTATCAAGTCAAAGGGCATTTAGAATTCAAAGCAGAAGACTTTGCAGTGTTGATTGGTCAAGAAGTAAAGGATCAACAGGTGCATTTTCAGCGTCCATTTACAATCAATAACAATATCGAGGATATTCAGGATACTTTCATTGGAAAGATCGTGAAGAAACAACTCACCAAAATGATGGAAGCACGTTTGGAAAAACAGACAGAGGATTTTCGAATGATGGTCTTAAAGAGTTTTTACCAGTATCCGCTGCGATTCCTTGTTCTCCATTCCGATGGTGAAGTAAGCATCAACTTCATGGAAGGCGTCATCGCCTTAATCAATCGCAAGTATTTTAAAGCAATCAAACATTTCTTTACAAAGGACTAATACAATGAAAAAAACATGGTTTAAAGAACAATTTGTTTATCAGATCTACCCACGGAGTTTCAAGGACTCGAACCAAGATGGAATCGGAGATATTCCAGGCATCATCGAGAAGGTTCCCTATCTAAAGGATTTAGGTGTTGGGATTGTCTGGTTATCGCCCGTATATCAATCACCAATGGAAGATTTTGGTTACGATATTAGCGATTATCGAAATATCGCACCAGAATTTGGTACTTTGGATGATATGAAGCGTTTGATCAAAGAATTACATAAAGCAAAGATTAAACTGGTTATGGATTTAGTTGTAAATCATACATCTAGTGAGCATCCTTGGTTTCAAAAGTCTGTAAAACGCGAAGGAAAGTATGCGGATTACTACCACTGGGAAGACAAAAAGAAAAAATGGGGTTCATTCTTCGGCGGAGACGCTTGGTCATACAACGAAGAGCGAGGACAATACTATTTACATCTATTTGCCAAAGGACAACCGGATCTCAATTGGGATAATCCTGACGTTAGAGAAGATGTGAAAGACATTATGCGTTTTTGGTTAGATCTTGGCGTAGATGGATTCCGTTGTGATGTCATCAACTTAATCGCTAAAGACAATACACATCCAAACGGTCATTGGAGTTTGATATTACGTGGAAAGAAATATTTTTGTAATCATCCGAATTTACATAAATACTTACACGAATTAAATCGGGATGTATTATCCAAGTACGATTGCTTTACCGTTGGCGAAACTGCTTTTGTGAAGCCAAAAGATGCAGCACTCTTAACCCACCCAGATCGTCAAGAACTCGATATGGTATTTGAATTCGATCATATGGCCGCCGATAATTATGTCGTGAAGTGGTTTATGAAAAAATTCAAGCCGATGAATCTGAAAAAACCTTTGTCTAAATGGCAAAATCAATTGAATGGAAAAGGCTGGAATACGCTTTATTTAGAAAATCATGACCAAGCAAGATCCATCAATCGGTTTGGGTCTTTAGAGTATCGATATGAATCAGCAACAATGCTTGCGACAATGTTGTATTTCCAACAAGGCACACCATTTATTTATCAAGGTCAAGAGATTGGGATGACCAACGCAGGGTTTGAACAATTGGATCAATACCAAGACATTGAAACACATAACATCTATCGGTTTGGTCGTAAATTAGGATTTAGTCACAAACGAATGATGAAAAAGATTCGGATGATGTCAAGAGACAACGCGAGAACCCCGATGCAATGGTCAAGTGATTTTAATGCAGGATTCAGTAATGTCGACCCATGGCTCAGTGTAAATCCAAATTATAAAGAGATTAATGTCGTAGAAGAACAGAAAAAGGATCAATCCGTATATCATTACTTTAAAAGAATCATTGATCTAAGAAACAAGTATCCTGTGATCGTTTACGGAGACTACAAAGATCTTGATTTTCGAAATAAGTCTTTATACTCCTATCAACGCACGGACAAAACCGATGAAATCATCGTTGTTTGTAATGGTACCAAAAGAGACATCGAATATTCAAAAGACTACTCCGATTTTACATTGATTCTATCGAATTATCGAGATCAAAAGGAAAACATTTTACAACCTTTTGAAGCGAGAGTCTATTATAAAAAATGAAATTAGCATCAAAAGAGGACGTCGAATACGTCCTTTTTTTAAAAAATGAAGAATCTATTTATTTTTTTTATAAATCAAATATAATAGAGGTGAGGTGATAAAGGTGAGGAAAATTGTCATTGCATCTTTGTTCAGTCTGATGCTTTTCTTATTGATTGGTTGTGATGCACTACAAAACGAAACCACGACCTATGCTACGAAAACGACTCAAACAACCATTTCTTCAAGCGAATCCGCGACAAATACAACGGAAGACATTGACTATGCATGGATTGGTGATTTGCTAGAACAACGGTTCAGTCAATATAACGCTTATCATATCGAACCTATTTATACTGTAGATGGATATACTGTTTACCATTTTGAGAATGCAAATCCAACGTGCGAAATGATTCTTCAATATTCTTATCGGGATATCCTTTTTTCCGGATCCTCGGGATGCGAGAATACTTTTGCGGAATTTGGATTTTTTGCTGAAAAGAACGATGTAATCTTTACGTTGGAAGAATTAGGTGATGCCCATATTATTGAAGAAACGACGATCGCAACATTCCTCGATTTTCAACCAGCAACTACTGATATTTCAACGATCGATTCCTGGGTATCACGAGAAACGGATCCGTCCTCACTCTATTTCATTTATTCCTATTCTGATTTTTCAATCTATTCCTTATCCATTCAAGATGAGGTTGTGCCATTTTTGGCATCCTGTGAATTTCCAACCTATCGTAATCGCCTTTCTCCATACCCATTAGAAACAGATTTTCCGATGATTCCGAAACTTCATATCTATAATCATGAAATGAAGGAAGTAGCGACCTTTGTTGGGACAGAAATATTGGATTTCATTCTTCTGTATAATCAAATTACTCTCACCGGTGATTTAGAAACGGATGAGAGTACAATCCTCTCCATACTACCATCCTTTGACTATCAAGCAAGATATGGTATGGCTGGTGACTTTGAAATCGTCTTCAACAATGGAGTTTCACAGTTCGCTTGGATGGAAATAGAATATCATGATTATGTATTTAGCGGGAATCTAATTGGAACAGATTTCGAGGTTGGTCGACTAGGTTCCATTGGGCTTATTGCTCTCAAAGACGGTGTTGTATACGAAATTGAGGATTTGGTCGACAATGGAGTTATCGATATCCTTGATGTTATTCGTCTTACTGCTTATTTTTTGGATCCCATAGATGAATAAAAAAAACGTCATTCACTGGAATGACGTTTTGTATTATTAGTCTCGGTATAGCTTTACTTCGGCCATTTCGGCTGCGTTTACCAATTGATAAGCAATTGGAGAAGCAGTTAATGCAGGATGTGTTCCGGCTTGGAAGGTTGCGATTTCTTCCGCTGTCATACCTTTGGAAATAAAGGCTGAGATTGCATTGATGAGTTCTCCCGCTGAATATGCTCCATAGAGTTCTCCACCAATGATTTTTTGTGTCGCTTTTTCAAAAATCAACTTCACTTTCAAGTCATCACCGCCAGGCATTAGTCCAGGATGACGGTTGATTCCAGCTGCTGTACCAACGACTACTTCGCAGCAATGATCTTTCGCACCAGCCTCAGTAATTCCAGCGGCTGCAAAGGCTTTTCCGCCGATTGCAGTGGAGAAACAGCCAACAACTCCTTGATTCAATCGTCTAGTTTTAAATAGGTTAATTCCGGCAATACGGGCTTCCATGGTTGCGATAGAAGCAAGTTTTAAGTAAGAAGGTTTTCCATTAAAGAAGGAGAATTTATCAGCACAGTCTCCACATGCAAAGATGTTTTTATCTGTTGTTCTTTGGTATTTATCTACTTTGATTCCTTTGGTTGCACCAAGTTCAAGACCAGCAGACAGTGCTAAATCAGTATTTGGAACTGCACCGATACCCAAAATAACCATGTCAGCTTTCAACTCTTTACCAGAAGCTAATTTCACTGTATTAACCACATCAGTTCCGGCGAGTTCTATCACTTGTTCGTTTAAGGCTAAGTGGATTCCTTGATTGACTAAGGCTTCTTCCGCTAAAACACAAAATTCTTCATCATAAACCAATTTTAGGATATGATCTTGCATTTCGACGATAGTAACATCTAATTCAGGGTTATGTTTCTTGCATTCTTCGGCCATTTCGGCACCGATGAATCCGCCACCGATAACAACAACGGATTTGCTTTGATCGAGTTGATCTTGAATTTCTTTTAAGTAAATTGCATTTTTCTTGATTGGATAGACATGTCCTTTGTCCACACCCTTTAGATTAGGAACGATTGGTTTGGATCCTGTTGCTAAAACCAAACGATCATATCCGAATACATTTCCAGTGTTTGTTGTAATGGTTTTGTTTTCTCGGTCAATGGATTCCACAAGGGCAACTTCCATATCCAATTTGTTTCCTTCAGCGATTTTCGTCACTGGGATTAAATTTTTCATCGGATCATTGACCGTTCCATAAATATAAGGGATTCCACATGGAATTGGTACAAATTCAACGTCCCGAACCAATAAAATGGATTTTTCAGGGTAATACTTACGAGCGGTTGTCGCTGCTGGTATTCCAGCTGCGCTGCTACCGACTACAATGATGTCATACTGTTTCATTTTTCTAGCTCCTTTGATTTTTATAGTAGTCTAAATCATCCACATATATGATAACTCTATAATTGGCATATGTCAATATTTATCACAAGAAAAACAGAAAAAAACACCTGTATTTTTACAGGTGTTCTCTGGGTTTATTCGATATTGATCGTGTAGGTTTTCTTGATGTTAAAGATTCCCTTTGTATTTTGATAAACCGCATTCTTCGTTCCTTCAAAATCATCATAGAAACCAAGAGCGTGTTTGGAATTACGAACGATATAAATATCCTTCTTATTCGCAATGGATACAGAATAGAGTTTCTTCGCCATATCTAGTGGAACAGCTCTGTCCAAATCTCCCTGAACAATCAAAAATGGGATTTGATTCTTTCGCATATATTTCAAAGGACGTATCTGTTCCAAAAGGAACTTGTGTTTGGAATACAATATGATATCGATACCTAAAAAGAAGAAACGCAACATCTTTGTTTTATTGGCATTCAAGAAGGTTTTCTTGACGGTAGTAAATCCAGAGTCGAGCAAGAGAAATTTGACATTTTTGGGAATATCTAGTCCTACTGTCATCATCGCTGTAGCTGCGCCCATGGAAACGCCATGGATTAAGATATTGAGATCAGCACCATAGGTTCTAAGAGCAAAGTTAATCCAACGTTTTAAATCGTATTTTTCATAATAACCAAAGGTGGTAAACGTACCTTCGGATTCTCCATGACTTCGTAAATCAATCAGTAATACTTGGAATCCCATTTTCACATACATTTGACCAATGATAATCATATCAGTTGCTTTGCTTTGATAGCCGTGAACGACGATTGCAAGATTGTTAGACTTCTTATCAAATGGAGGAATATAATATCCGTGGAGTTTTAGATTGTCGTAACTGGTAATATGCACATCTTCCACAGGAATTTCTTGAAACCATATTCTTCTGTATGATCGACAAGATCGATAGGTGGGTTATTATGATTGACCATGATACGCTTATAGATAAAATAGGAAACCATCAAATACACTGTGATGATTGCAATTACGATCAGTGCGATGATATAATATATGATGTCTATCCCAAACAATTCTTCCGGCAAAATAATCACTTCCTTCAGCATTATTGTACCATAAACCGATTGAATTTCCATGCAAAATCGATAATTCATTCTTTTCCCAAAAAATAGCCAATTGTCAAATTATTTTTATTGACATCAAGGCACATTTTGTGTATAATACTTTCGTATGATCGCATACCGCTCAGCATTGGTTCTTTAAAAACGTTTGACGTTACCAAAACATGGCGAGTCTTAAAATATGAGGAGGTGCAACATGTACGCAGTAATCGAAACAGGTGGCAAGCAAGTACGCGTTGAAGTTGGTCAAGAGATTTACGTTGAAAAACTTGAAGTTGAAGCTGGCGCAGAGTACGTTTTTGAAAAAGTACTTATGGTCGGTGGAGAAAAAGTAAAAATCGGTAAACCTTATGTCAAGAACGCAACCGTAAAGGCATCTGTCGTAAAACACGGCAGAGGTCCGAAAATCATCGTATTCAAATACGAATCTAAGAAGCATTACCACAAGAAAAATGGTCATCGGCAACCATATACAAAACTTTCGATCACATCGATCGATGTCGAATAACACAATTTTGTAAATTTGGAGGTGTTTTTAAGTGATACTTAATATTAATATACTTGAATGCATGGCTTCCAAAAAAGGTACCGGTTCCACGAAGAATGGTCGTGATTCAATCGGACGCCGTTTGGGTGCCAAACTATCTGATGGTCAATTTTGCACTGCTGGATCAATCATCTACCGTCAAAGAGGTACAAAGGTTCATCCTGGAGAAAATGTAGGCATTGGTAAAGATGATACATTATTCGCAAAGATCGACGGTATCGTTAAATACGAACGCGTTGGTAAAGATAGAAAACAAGCAAGTGTTTATCCACAAGAATAAAGCAGGACAATCCTGCTTTTTTTATTTGTTTCTAAGAATGGATTCTGATTGACAAATTTGATTTTATATTGTATAATCTTTTTATATTAATAGTATTAATTTAAATGAGGTGTTTTGATGTTCCAAGAAGATTTACTAGAAAGAATAATCCTTTTAGATCGTG
>QKCT01000013.1 GCA_003245625.1 Bacillota bacterium
ATCGAAGTGGTTTCTCCCAATAAAACCTTTGTTCATACCAAAGTGACAGTCTTGTTGGATGAAGAAAAACAACCACTCGATGTCGCAAGACATCCATTGCAGAAATTATATATCAATATGTCTCATCCGGTTCAACCGTATGACATGATTAGGAGGGTAAGATGAACAATAAACCAGTTGTCATTGCAGTGGCTGGCGGATCGTCATCAGGGAAGACGACCGTAGTCAATAGTATTTTGGACCACTTGAAGGATTACAAAATCGTTGTAATACGACATGACGATTATTACAAGGATCAAAGCGATATGACCATGGAACAGCGTAGGGAAGTCAATTATGACCACCCTTTTGCACTCGATAATGACCTCTTTTATGATCACATCAAAGAATTGATTTCAGGCAAAAGCATCGAAAAGCCAACTTATGACTTTGTTCAGTTGACGAGAGCTGAAAAGACGGAAACGATCGAACCCGCCAAAATCATTATTATTGAAGGAATCTTGGTATTGGAAGATGAGCGAGTACGCGATATCGCTGATATCAAACTATATGTAGAAGCAGATGAAGATTTACGTTTTATCCGTCGGCTTAAACGCGATACCCAAGAACGTGGTAGAACCATTGATTCTGTGATTAATCAGTACTTGGATACCGTTAAACCGATGCATTATGCATTCGTCAAACCGACCAAGCGATATGCCGATATAATCATTCCAAATGATTACTCGCATGACGTTGCAGTCGATCTGATCAATGCCAAAATTATCACTATCTTAAACAAATAATATATGATATAATAAATTGTTTTTTATAAGGAGAAATGACAAATGGAGAACAACTATCAATTAACCGAAGCCGGTTACGCTCAATTAAAAGAAGAACTAGAAGATCTCAAGGGCGTCAAACGGTTTGAAAACTTAGAAGCGTTAAAAGAAGCGAGATCACAAGGTGACTTATCTGAAAACGCAGACTATGATGCAGCCAGAGACGAACAAGCAAGAATTGAAAGCCGCATCAAAGAAATCGAAAATATTCTAAAACATTCTGAAATCATCAAAGAAAACAGCCGTTCAAAAGTGATTGGTATCGGTAAAACCGTAACCATCAATATCATCAAAGACGGTAAAACAATCATGGAAAACAAGGAATATATCATTGTAGGTAACCTTGAAGCAAATCCATTCCAAGGCAAGATTTCTAATGAATCTCCTCTTGGAAAAGCATTGATTGGCAAGAAAAAAGGCAAATTGATCCCTTACAAAGCAGAAAACGGCCAGGAGATGTCAGTAGAAATCGTAGACTTCAAATAATGGTTCGGAGCGAATAACGATGATTGGAATCATAGGGGCAATGGACAAAGAATTGTTATTGTACTTCCACGAGATGACAATCGAAAAAACCGACATCTTTGGAGACAAAACATTCTACATCGGAACCCTTCACAACCATAAGGTCGTCCTTGCAAAATCCGGCATTGGCAAAGTCAATGCTGCAATTACAGCGACGATCATGATTTTAAACTATAACGTCAGAATGATACTGAACACAGGAATTGCCGGTGGATTGAGTCCGGTAAAGACAGGCGATATCGTCCTCGCAGAGGGAATCGCTTATTTTGATGTATCGTTGACTGAAATCGATGATGTCCCGTATGGTCAAATGGCAGATGATCCTTTGATTGTTAAGACAGATGCATCCTTACTTCAAAAAGGCAGTGAAATCTGTGAAAAGCTTGGATATGAATTTCTACTCGGAAATCTTGTTTCCGGAGATCGTTTTGTAACGAAAACAAAAGACTTACGCAAAATCATGCGAAACGTAGACAATATCCTAGGCGTTGAGATGGAAGGTATGGCAATCGCATTGACCGCTCATAAATTTCATATTCCGTTTATCTCCATTCGCGGAGTATCCGATATCATCGATACCGAAGAACAAAGTGATGTCTATCACAATGCATCACAGGAAGTGGCAAACAAAACAACCCGTTTTGTATTCCAGTTCCTTGAGGGACTAAATGAATAAGATTCGACTTGATAATAAGACATTTTATTATCAAGTTTTTTACAAAAACAACAAAAATATGTATCTTAGAATTCAAGGGAATGATCATTTGACAATCACTTGTAATCGTCGCGTCACAGCTTCTCAAATTGAAGATTTTATCCAAAAAAACTCTGACCGTATTTTAAAACATGCGGAGGCGATGAAAACCAAACAATCACTCTATTCGGAAGTTCAAATGGAACTGTTTGGAAAAACATTCCAAATCCTTTATTCCATCAAAGAACCGAAGGATTCTTATCAAGTATTCGACGAATATATTGAAATTTGTTTTCATAAAGATGATTTCGATCGTTCTTATCTCGAGCGAGTCTATGGAGAATTGATGTTAGAAAAGGTTTCTACATTAATGGTGGAATTAAAACCACAAATCAAAGCATTTTTCAATGTGGATAATATTGTTTTTAAATCTCAGTTGATGAAAAGTCGCTTTGGAAGCTGTATTCCTCAGCAACGGATCATCAAATTGAATTCGTTATTAGCTCGCTTTGATGAACGATACCTAAGAATGATATTGATACATGAATTGATTCACCTAAAAGTGTTTGACCATCAAGAAGAGTTTTATCTCTATATGGACGAATTACTTCCCAATTATAAACAACTCAAGAAAGAACTTGTACAAATCTCTAGAAAGTATGTGATTTAATGGGCTTCTTGCCAATTACCAAGGCAGAAATGCTAGAACTTGGAATTCAACAACCAGATTTTGTTTTTGTCAGTGGTGACGCATATTGCGATCACCCTTCTTTTGGAACGGCCATTATTGCTAGAATCTTAGAAAGACATGGATATCAGGTTTGTATTTTGAGTCAACCAGACATCAACAAGCCAAATGATTTCTTGGAATTTGGAAAACCAAAACTCGGTTGGTTGATTTCTTCGGGAAATATTGATTCGATGGTGAATCATTATACAGTGGCAATGAGAAAACGAACAAAAGACTATTACACTCCGGGTGGAACGATGGGAAAACGTCCCGATCGAGCAGTGATACGATATAGCGAGGTTGTACGCAATATCGACCCCAATGCCAATATTATTTTAGGTGGAGTCGAAAGTTCCTTGCGTCGCCTTGGACACTATGACTATTGGTCTGATAGTGTCCATAAAAGCATCCTTTTGGATGCGAACGCTAATATTTTAGTGTATGGTATGGGCGAACTGGCTATTGTGGAAATCGCTGATGCACTCGCATCTGGTTTACCAATGGAATACCTGACTTACCTCAAAGGAACGGTTGTCAAAACCAAGAATCCCGATTTCATCCCAACAGATGCGATTTCTCTTCCCCGTTATGAACAAATCAAAAAAGATCGATTTGATTATGCGAAGAGTTTTATGATTCAATATCAAAATTCAGATGCTATCGTCGCAAAAACATTGGTAGAACAATATCAGGATACCTATGTAATTCAAAACCCACCGATGCGTCCTTTATCTGAATTTGAAATGGATGAAATCTATGATTTACCATTTATGCGAGCACCTCATCCTTTGTTAGAGAAACAGGGACATATCGCCGCTATGGACGAAATCAAATTCTCCATTACCGCCAATCGTGGTTGTTTTGGAGGTTGTTCGTTTTGTGCTTTAACCTCTCATCAAGGACGAACCATTCAATCGCGTTCCAAAGACTCTATTGTCAAAGAAGCAAAACAAATTATCTCTGATCCCGAGTTTAAAGGGTATATTCATGATGTTGGAGGACCCACCGCTAATTTTTATCGCAAAGCTTGCGATAAACAAGTGGAATATGGCGTCTGCGCAAATAAGTCTTGTATTGGTTATGAAACCTGTAAAAATCTTGTCGTTACTCACGAAGACTATCTCGATGTCCTCCGCACTCTAAGAGAATTAGACGGAGTCAAAAAAGTATTCATTCGATCCGGAATACGGTATGATTATTTGATGTATGATAAAAAAGATGATTTCTTCAAGGAATTAATCGAACACCATATTTCTGGGCAGCTAAAAGTTGCACCGGAACATGTAAGTCCCGATGTTCTAAAAGCAATGGGGAAACCCACGAGAAATCTCTATGATCGATTTGTCAAACGATATTACGAACTCAATGAAGAACTTGGAAAAAACCAATATCTTGTTCCATACCTGATGAGTTCTCATCCCGGATCTACATTAAAAGATGCGATCATTTTGGCGGAGTATGTTCGCGATATGAATTACAATCCAGAACAAGTACAGGATTTCTATCCAACACCGCTGACGTTAGCCACAACCATGTATCATACCGGACTCGATCCTAGAACAATGGAACCAATATATGTCGCGAAATCTAAACACGAAAAAGCGATGCAAAGGGCATTGATTCAATTTCGAAATCCAAAGAACTATGATTTGGTTTTTCAAGCCTTAATTCAGGCTGGAAGAAAAGATTTAATTGGGAATGGACAGCGTTGCTTAATCAAAGCCAAGCGCCCTATTCACCGCTAAACCGCCTTATTCGGAAGACATCGGAACAAATCGGACAGATTTTTCCCTTAAAAAACCATTATGGCACAGAAAAAAAATAGACAATTATCAATATTTTAGGTATAATTAGAGTAGTATTCGGAGGGAAATATGGTTGAATTATTTTTTAGAAAAAAACATTTTTATCCCAATGATTATAAAAAAACCGTCTTCGACGTTGATTTCCATCAATTATGGGAAAACAACATTCGGATCGTCATGCTGGATTTGGATAACACTTTAATTCCATATGATGAAACGGAAGCGACTGAAGAGCTTTTCACTTTGTTCGAACAACTCAAACAAATCGGTTTTCGCGTATATATCATTTCCAATAACAAAAAAGGGAGAGTCAAAGCTTTTGCAAAACAAGTAGGCGTTCGTTATGTCTACTCTGCTAGAAAGCCGTTTCGACTCGGTTTTCGGATGGCAATCAAACATGCTGAGTATCCTGATCCAGCAACTGTCTGCCTGATTGGCGACCAGTTTATGACCGATGTACTTGGTGGTAGAAGAATGGGCTTTCGTGTGATCGTAGTCGATACATTGAAGCGAAGTGGAGAAAAGTGGTTTACCAAAATTAGCAAATATCTGGAGAGACGTATTTTACAACGGTTAAAACGGACAGATCCAGATTTCTACTACAATATGAAACTTGACGAGAAGAGGTAACAATGAAGGAAGTCTTTTGCAAGGGGTGCGGCGCAAAGATACAGACAGCGGATTCAACTCAACCGGGTTTTATCAGTGAAAACATGTTGGGATCGTTCAAACCATCGAACATGATTTGCCAACGATGCTTTCGAATCCGACATTATAATGAAGTTTATCCTTACACCGTGTCAAACACTGACTACTTGAAAGTCATTGAGAAAATTAAAGAAGAAGACGCCTTAATCGTAAAAATCGTAGATATCTTCGATTTTTCCGGTTCTTTTGTTCCGGCAATCAAGACCTTAACAGGAAATCAGGATGTTATCTTGGTTGGAAACAAAATGGACCTCTTACCAAAAAATGTCAAACCGAAAAAAATTATTAACTGGTTGAAAATTATGTTGGCTGCTCAAGGATTTACCGTCTTGAATTCGATTCTTGTTTCATCGAAATACGGAGATAATTTTGACCAATTAATGGAAATGATCAATCGTTATAAAGGCAAACGAAATGTATATATCGTTGGTTGTTCTAACGTGGGAAAATCCAAATTGGTCAACCAAATTTTGAAACGATACCTTGGCGAACCGGCCGATGTTTTGACGGTTTCCACATCCCCTCAAACCACCATTGGTTTGATTGGATTCCCGTTGCTCGATGGTTCCATCATTTACGATACCCCTGGTGTTATAAACAAACACCAATACATGCACTATTTAACTCGCTCCTCCTACAAATTGACTGTACCAAAAAAGGAAATCAAACCTTTGGTTTTCCAGTTATTTGAAGGACAAACCCTGTATTTTGGAGGTCTTGCAAGACTTGATATCATCAGTGGTGAAACAGGGGACAAGATTTCGGTTATTACCTTCTTTGCGAACACATTGAATATTCATCGAACCAAAACCGCTCGAGCAGATGAACTCTATCGAGAAAAACTATACACCTTGTTATCGCCGCCATTCTCACCGGATGAAGATGTCCCGAAATGGGTGTATCACGAATTCCGTATTCGCGATAATCAAAAATATGACATCGTATTTTCCGGTCTAGGATTTGTCACCTTACGAGCTCCGTTCCACATTCGCGCTTACGCTCCTTTTGTGGTTGGCGTATATACTAGATTGGCCATTATATGATCGATGCATCCTTGATTCAAAGAATTGAAGTTTATCTGAAGGATCATTTTGAAGAGGATTCATATCGTTTTCGACACATTTATCAAATGAAACAAGTCGCAATCACATTGGGTGAGTTGTATCAGGAAGAAATTACCAATGTTATTGTGGCTTCTTATTTACATGACGCTACAAAATATATGTCTTTGGAAGAAAACATTGCTTACGCAAGTAAGATTTTGACAAAGCCTGTTCTACCTGCTTGTGCACATGCTTATGCGGCAAAACGTTTAGCGCAAGAAGTATTTGGTATTGAACAGGAAGACATCTTGAATGCTATTCAATATCATTGTTCTGGTCGAAAAGCAATGTCATTATTAGAAAAGATTATCTACCTAAGTGACTATATCGAAGAAAGCAGAACCTTTGTAAAAGAGGAATTGCGCCAACTGGCAAAAGTGGATTTGGACAAAGCGGTATTGACCGCTATGATCGAAATCAAAGAGTATTTAGAAGACACGAATCAACCCGTCTCAAATCTGACGATCGAGGCGATAACCTATTATCAAAAAGAATTGGAGGAATCGAATGGCTAATTTGATTCATACTGTTTACCAAGCATTAAGTGACCTAAAATTGACGGATATCATAATCTATGATTTTCGTGGTCATTCTCCGTATTATGACTATCAAGTCATCGCCTCTGCTAGTAATGAGCGTCAGGTGAATGCGGCGATCAATCACATCAAACAAGCATTGCCGGAAGGCTATGATTTTCATATTGAAGGACAAGAAACCAGTCGCTGGATATTAATCGACTTACATGAAGTGATCATCCATGTTATGCACAAGGAAGATCGAGAATTCTACCAAATCGAAAAAATCTTCTATGAGCGCGAAACCATTTCCTTGGAGGAAACCAATGGAATATGATTTGTTAGCGACGTTTTATGATTCTTTTATCGATCCTGAAGTCTATGAGGAATACATCAAGCTGATCAATGAGTATACCTCGATCGGAACGGTGTTGGATATTGGCTGTGGTACTGGGACGCTATCAATCGAGATGGCGAAAGCCGGGTACGATGTTGTCGCAACAGATTTATCCGAAGAAATGTTGCAGATAGTCAGTTATCGAGCAAAAGAAGAAGATGTTGAACTTGAAATAGCATTATATGATATGCTTGATCCTATCGAATTTTTATTCGATACAATTATTGCATCAATGGATGTCATCAATCATTTGACAGATTTGGAAGATGTGGAATTTGGATTCACAAACATCTATAATTCACTAAAACCTAACGGTATTTTTATATTTGATGTCTTGTCCGCTGAGTATATCGATGCACTAGACGGATACAAAGAAACCGATGAAGAATATCATTTTTCATGGGAATCCGTGAAAGGGGATAAACCTCACAGTATCCTTCACACGATTAAAGTCAATGTCGAAGGGCAAGAAGAAGTCTCTACCATTTATGAAGTGACTCATGATTTCTCTGAATATGAAAGAATCTTTGAAAAAGTCGGATTTACGACCTTGGAAAAAGTCGTTTTACCAGAACGCACCATCTATGTTCTGCACAAAGAAGAAGTGAAACCGCAATCATTGTGATTTGCGGTTTTTTTTGAGCATATTTTTTGGGAATTTCACGGTAATTTGGTAAAATATACGCGAAGGGAGTGAAGAGAATATGCAATCAAGTAAAGTTGTAATTATCGGAACAGGACTCGTTGGAATGAGTTACGCCTACTCTTTGGTGAACCAAGGAGCGGTAGAAGAGCTCGTATTAATCGACATAAACAAAGACAAAGCGATTGGGGAATCTATGGACCTCAACCACGGCTTGGCGTTTTCCCCACGGAAAATGAAGATTTACGCAGGTGAATTTTCCGACTGTAAAGATGCTAATCTAGTTGTTATCACAGCTGGAGTAAATCAAAAAGAAGGCGAAACAAGAATTCACTTGTTGAACCGAAACGCACAAATTATGAAATCCGTCGTCAAGAATGTTATGGATTCAGGATTTGACGGAATCTTTTTGGTCGCAACCAATCCTGTGGACATTCTATCCTACGTTGTTTGGAAAGAATCAGGATTGCCATCCAGTCGAGTAATTGGTAGTGGAACCTCTTTGGATACCGCAAGACTTCGCTATGAGATTTCATCCAAATTAAACATCTCGGTGCGTAATATTCATGCCTATATATTGGGAGAACACGGCGATTCAGAATTCGTCTGTTGGTCTAACGCATATGTTGGAGCGAAACCAATTATGGATGTCATCGAAGATATGAGTGAAATTGGCTTTGAAGATTTGGAGCAAATTTATCTGAACGTCAAGAACGCGGCGTATGAAATTATCAAAAAGAAGAATGCGACTTATTATGCGATTGGTATCGCATTGGTTCGCATCACCTTAGCGATCCTAAACAACGAAAATCGTATCTTACCGTTGTCGGTTCTAAATGATGGTGTCTACCAAATCGAAAAGGATGTTTATATCGGTTTACCGGCAGTTGTCAATAAAGATGGAATTCACCATGTAGTCAAAATGAAATTGACTGCGGAAGAAATGGTCAAACTCAATCGTTCCGCGAATCTTTTGAAGTCCCATCTCAACGAAATGGATATCTAAAAAACCATAAATAGTCACCATCTGGTGGCTATTTTTTTTATCCGAAAAGAAAACGATTATCATCCTTGTACTATGTAATCGAGGTGATAAAAATGGAATGGATCAAAAAGAACAAAGGATTTTTGTTATTGCTGATTGGAATTGTAGGATTGATCGCTATGAATGTGGAATGGCCAACAGAGTCCGAACAAGTTGCTTTAGAATATGCGCAGGACTTAGTCGCAACTATAGAACAAACAGAATCTTCTTCTGATGTGGTTGTCGAAATCAAAGGTGAAGTAATGTATCCCGGTATATTCGAGGTAGAAGATGGTTTGCGGGTTGGAGATATCATAGCTCTTGCTGGAGGATTGACATCGGATGCAGATACTTCCGGGATTAATCAAGCGGCTAAGATTACGGATGAGATGATAATCTATATTCCCAAAATAACCACAACTCAAACCGTTGATGCATCGATAGTACGTATCGTTGTCGAAATCAAAGGAGAAGTGAAGTATCCCGGTGTTTATTCGCTGTATTCAACTTCTAGAGTAATGGATTTGATTGAGGAAGCTGGAGGCGTGAAAGACACGGCAGATTTGACAAATGTCGATTTAGCTGCTCGACTAGTCGATGGTAGTTCCATCGTGATTCCTAAAATAGAAGCAACGCAAGAAGAAACTGAAGAAACAACCAATATCCAAATTCGCTATATCTATGTGGAAATCCTTGGGGAAGTGATTCGCCCAGGAACTTATTATATTCCAGAAGATTATAATCTGAAAGATCTAATCTATGATGCTGGAGGAGTCACTACTGAATGCGATCTTTCCAAAGTCGATTGGGATGTTGTATTGGTATTAGGGGCAACCATCTATATTCCTTCCTATGATGATGAAATAACGCAAGTGGATGAATCTGGTTTCATCAATATCAATACAGCTTCCGTTGAAACGTTGATCACTCTTCCTGGAATTGGTAATATCTTAGCACAACGAATCATTGATTATCGCGCTGAAAACGGAAACTTTCAATCCATCGAAGAAATTATGAATGTGTCTGGAATCAAAACCAGCGTATATGAGCAGATTAAAGAACTTATTACAGTCTGATGCAGGACAATTCCTCCATGTCGGATTTCTCCTCCTGACATATATCTATAGTAAAACATCCTATCTCGCGATAGGATTGTTTTGTCTTGAAATCGTATTCTTATTTAAAAAATCAAAAAGACTTGTGATTTATGGGTTAGTCTTAATTCTCATTACTTCTTTAAGGTTTTCCCAAATCGAGTCTGTTTCACAAATCACCAAGGATCAATACCAAGGGAAAATTATATCTGTCGAGGACCAATCTTTTGTACTTCGATCCGAACTTGATTTAATCTGTTATTTGGATGATACCACCGGATTAACTCCGGGAATGGTAGTCGTAGTAAAAGGAAGCTTATGGGAACCAAGCGATTATCAAATCATGAATACATTTGATTATCAAACCTACTTAAGAAGTATTGGCATCGAGAAAGCTTTCTGGGTCGATAGTATCGATGTTATTTCAATAGGATTTGATATTCATCAAATTTCGATGCGAATCAGCCAATATATCGATAACAACTTCATTGAAAGCAGCTCTTATTTTCTTCATCTCTTCATTTTAGGAGAAAGACTGGACTGGGATGGGTTTGATTCCAATCAAGCAAACCAACTTGGAATTACTCACTTATTCGCTATTTCCGGGATGCACCTAGGATTATTGGTAGGTTTTTTATCTTGGGTATTGAAAAAGTTTTATTGGACAAAAGAAACCAATCGGATTTTGATTCTCATTTTTTTGATTGTTTACAATGTGATTACTGGATTCAAAATATCGATTGTAAGAGCGAGTCTATTGGTCACAGGGATCTATTTGATTGATACATATCAAATCCTCTTAAGTAAAACAGATTTGATTACCTTTTCGATGATTGGGTTTTTACTCTACAATCCGTACATTGCATATCACCTTGGCTTTCAACTCTCCTATCTGATTGTCCTTGCCTTAATGTTGGCATCAACCAAGGACAAACAAAGTTCCTTTTGGAAAAGAACAATCCACACGACCTGGATAGCCACTTTGTTTTCTCTTCCGATTACACTATCGGTGAATCACGAGTTTGGATTGGTATTTCTGTATGCAAATCTATGTTTTATTGTTTATGTTGCCTATGTTTTCTTACCAGTGTCGTTTTTAACAGTCTTTCTTCCTATACTAGAACCAGTATACCAAGTATTTGTAAGTGTATTCCTAAAACTCATGCAATTATTTGATTCAATCAATGTTGTAATATCCTTTTCGTTTCCAAATCAACTATACTTCCTACTGTACTATGGAATCGTAGTTTCCTTATTTTTGTTTTGGAGACAATATAAACGTCGTTTGATATTGCTGTTGTCGATGCTTGTATTATTGCTTGTATCTTGGAAACTCCCCTATGAGAGCAATCGTTTTGTTCGCTTTTTTGATGTAGGACAAGGAGATGCAATTCAAATCCACGACAATGGTTGTGATCTTTTAATCGATACTGGGAATAGTGATGGATATGATACTTTGATTGAATATTTCCACAGTGTCAATTTGCATCATCTCGATTATTTAATTATTACTCATTTGCATGCAGATCATTATGGTGAAACCAATGACATTTTAAACGAGATCGAGATCGATCATTTATATTTGAATCAACAAAGCGAAGCAATTATCGGAGAAGCCGTTTGGAACGAAGGTGATGTCATTTTTTGTGGGACATCCCAATTTCAAGTGTTAAGCGCTTATAGCAATGACACAAACGAGAATAATAATTCTTTGGTTATCTATGGATTAATTGGAGGGGATCGATATCTTTTTACAGGGGATATCGAATCAGAACAAGAAACATCACTGCTCGATAAATATAGTTTCTCGATTGATGTGTTAAAAGTCGCACATCATGGCTCATCGACCTCAAGCACGGAAACGTTCCTTACTAGAATGAATCCAGAAATGGCGATTATATCCGTTGGAAAGAACAACTCCTACGGTCAGCCAGATGAAGAGGTCCTCGAGAGAATAGAGAATCACTCAAATTCCATCTATCGAACAGATGAATCGGGAACAATCACTATCTATTATTATTCAGTATTGCATCTGCGAGTAGTTGAAACCTATCGTCATCATACAAAAAGGAATTATACTTGGACGTTGATGTAAAAACAAAACATTTATGTTATAATATTTTTGGTGATGAAATGAACCCGAATTGCATTCTTTTGTATGGTGATGATTTGTATGCCGTCAAAAAAGAAATCGATAGTATCCTACAAAATAGTGGGATCCAATCCGAAGATATCGAAAACTATGATTATGAAGAAGATGGTTTAACAGCGGCAATCCAATCCGCTATGACCCTGCCTTTCTTGGCAGAAAAAAAAGCAGTTATCTTACGAAACTGCACTTTTTTGACAGATGCAAAAGCAGCATCTTCCGAAGAAGGAGATTCTTTAAAGCAATATTGCGATATTAATAACCCTACGACGATTTTTATTCTGACTGTAAACAACGAAAAATTGGATTTAAGAAAGAATCTTGTGAAACTACTGACCAAATCGATTGAAACAAAACAATTTGCCTCCAAAAGCAATATCGATCAATTATATAAGTATGTTCGTTCCGAAATTGAAAAGAATCATTTATCGATTGACCCACTTGCATTAACACAATTCATCAATCGCATCGGGAATGATTCCGATATGTTGGAAAATGAGTTGGCGAAATTAATCACCTATTCCTTGGATAAAAAGCACATCACTTCAGATATGGTTTATGCGATTGTCACAAAAGATATCGAAAGCAATATCTTTGAATTGGTCAATGCGCTTTTAGAGAAGGACATCGACAAAACTATGGAAATCTATTTTGATCTCAAAGCGATTAAAATTGATCCGATCTGGATGCTTGGTGTCATTACAAACAAATTTCAGGAAATCCTTTATACCAAGGAGCTTTTAAAACTCAAATATCGCCAAGAAGATATCATGAAATACTTTAATGCTTCCAAAGGTAGAGTATACTATATGATGCAAAACGCTAAAAATATAGATACCGAATTATTGGTTAAAATGTTGGCGAAAACAGAAGAGTTGGATTATCAAATAAAGAGTGGTCAGATCGATAAAACATTAGGGATTGAGTTATTCTTGATGTCGATAGAATAAAAAAAAAGCCAACTGGCTTTTTTCTTCTTATAGACTGTTGACTTTATACGATAAACGAGCTTTTTGTCTATTGGCGTAATTTTTATGATGTACTCCCTTAGCGACAGCTTTGTCTAATTTCTTATAAGCCAAACTTAGGTTCTCAATTGCTTTTTCTTTGTCGTTGTTTGCGACAGCAGCTTCTACACTTTTGAGCGCTGTTTTCAAAGAAGACTTAAAAGAAGCATTCGCTTGACGACGCTTTTCGTTTTGTAGATTACGTTTGATTTGTTGTTTGTTGTTTGCCATGTTTTCACCTCCACTTTCAATTGCGTAAATATTGTAACAAATATAGGCTGAAATTGCAACAAATAAAAATCAATATTTTCAGGGATTACAACGAAAATCAGTGAGTATTTCGCTAAAAAGGTTGACCTTTTTGAAAAAAACATAGATAATATTATTGATATGTATTATATAGTGTATTAGGGGTGACGTCATGGCTTTGCTGGAACACAAGGGATATAAACGCTCCGAACAGAATTTGGTAGGGACAAAATTCCTTATCAGTAATGGGTATTTGGGCTATCGTGGAACATTGGATGAAGCAGATTCATCCGATTTTGTTGCGCTTAATCTCAATGGTGTTTATGACGGAAATATCGATTGTGAATCCATCAATGCTTATAATCCACTCTATATCATGGTGAAAGCCGACGGAATCAATTTAAATCCAAAATCTTTTCGACCAAAAAAACATGTTATTTCGCTAGATACATCCACTGGTGTATTTCGTAGACACAGTGAATTTAAATATGGAAATATTGAAATCTCGCTAAAAAGCGAGCGTTTTGTCGATCAAACCAATAAGAACATGATCTACACTCGCTTCATGTTTAAATCGAACAAAGAAACAGAAGTCGAAATCTACAGCGGGATCGACACCTTTATCTGGAACCTAAACGATATGCATCTTAAAGATGACCTTATTACCAAAGAAGACGACTTGATTTTGATACATTCGAAAACCAAGCGTCAAGAAAAAGATGTGATCGTTGGGGTTATCGAAGAGCGCAACTTTGAAGTCAATGATATGTCTAAAACCAAAAGTATCTCGAAATTCAAGATGACACTTCGACCTGACAAAGTTTATACCGTATTCAAATATGCCGGTGTAATTCATTCTAATCCAAACGGAATCGAAGTACTAAAATCTCAATTGCAACAAGCAAAAGAACTCGGCTTCAAGAAATTGTACCAACAAAACGATGAGTTTTGGTCGAAGGTATATGAAATTGGCAGTGTTGATGTTTATAACAACGACAAAGCTAAGGAGCAAGTCGAATATGCTGTATATCAACTAATTGCTCATCGTCCATATAACGATTATACCTCTGTTCCTCAAATGGGGTTATCCGGTCAATATGGCTATGGAGCCGTAAGTTGGAATGCAGAGCTGATGATCTTACCGTATTTCATCAACACCGATACCATCAGTGCCAGAAGGATGGTTATGTATCGGGTACATGGATTGGAAGAAGCGAAAAAACGCGCGAAAGAATATGGCTATGATGGAGCCTTATATCCGGTTTTGTCCGGACAAAACGGGATTGAACTTGACCCCAAAGAAATCGAGAATATGGTTCATATCAATGGATCCATCATTTATGGTGTGTACCAATATATAGAACGAACTGCGGATTACTCGGTTCTATTCGAAGGAGCATTGGAAATGCTTCTTGAAATGTGCCGTTTCTACTTGTCATACGCGACTCTCAGTGACAATCAAAAACATTATGATTTCTTGCGGGTTCGCGGAATCGATACATCTCACGGAAAGTTGGATAACGAGGTTTATACCAACAAAGTGATCGACAACGCTCTTGATGCCTTAATCAAATGTGTCGCTTTTGCAAAACAAACAGATAAAGCAGAAGTGAAAACCATGTTCGATGCCAAAAACTATGAAGATTTAATCAAAGATCTTCGAGAATTGCGCAGAAGACTTTATACGAAGAAAGAAAACATCGAGTATTTGGTGGAAGCCTTTGACGGTTATTTCGGTCTTCCAGACGATAAAATATCTCAATTAAAGCGAATCCGTTATTTAGAAACCGATCGATCCGTGAATTACAAAGAGACATCCTTTGTTCAAAATTCAAGTGTTTTGATTACTCTAGCGATGTTTCGTGAGGACTTCCCGGATAAAGTACATCGAACTTGCTACGACTATTATATGAGACGATCCGTGAATCCGGATTATTTAGCAAAGGTTATGTACATCATCGAAGGATGTGAAAGTAATCTTCCAGAAGATGCTTTGGACTATTATACTAGTTTAGGGGATTTGGATATCAAAAATACCAATTTATTCAAAAATGGTCTGAATATCGGATTGCTAGGTGGATTGTATTTGGCAATGGTTTATGGCTTCGCCGGGGTAAGGCATCATGTCTACTTGGTTTCTGCGGATTATCATATTCCACCTAACATTCGCCGCATCGAATGCAAGCTACGAGTCGTCGACAATATTGCCTACGTAAAAGTGAAACGTAATAGTGCCAGTGCTAAATGGACGGAAACCGACGATGATGACGATGATTGATATTACGGTCATTTAGTCGAATTTACGAAAAGATACTAAAATTTAGAATGAAATAGAATGAACAGGAGGATATTATGAAAAACAAAAGTGCTATCGCAATTATCTTGATCGTACTTGGTGCGTTATTATTATTGAATGCTTTTGGATGGTTGAACTTTAATCCATTCTTTAATGGCTGGTGGACTCTGTTCCTCATCATTCCAGCGTTAATTTCCATGTCTCGAACAGGGGTCACAGTTGGAAATGCCGTGTTATTAGTTTTAGGGATTGGCTTCCTATTACAAGAAAACGGCTGGGACTTTAAAGGATACATTGTACCGGCGATCTTCATCGCAATCGGTATCGGAATCCTTGTAAAGAAATAATGTGCCTTTTTTGCGATAAATACAAACAACAAGAAAACATCGTCTATGAAAATGAGACGATGTTTGTCATTTATGATTCCTATCCAGTAACAAAAGGACATTGTCTAATTATTCCCAAACGGCATATTCCTGATTACTTTGCGATGAATCCAACCGAATTAGTCGATATGGACGCTGCTATCATCGAAATGAAAATTCGTTTGGATCATCAAATTCATCCAGATGGATATAATATTGGCATCAACAATGGCGAAGCTGCAGGTCAAACCATCATGCATTTACATGTTCATTTGATTCCAAGAACCCATGGAGATATGGAACATCCACGTGGAGGAGTTCGTGGTGTCATCCCAGAAAAACAATCCTATTAGAGTGTAAACGATCACATGTTTTTCATGTGATTTTTTATTGGAAATATTGTATAATAGTAATGGTATTCATAAGGAGGCAATTATGAAACGAAAAACAAAAATTATATGCACCATTGGACCGGCAACCGACTCACCAGAAATGATCGACAAAATTATCGATGCCGGAATGAATGTTGCCAGACTAAACTTCTCCCATGGTACAAGGGATGAACATAAAGCCAGAATCGATATGATTCGTAAGATTAGTGAAGAGAAAAACCGTTTTATCGGAATTATGGCTGATACCAAAGGTCCAGAAATCCGTACAGGAATGTTTGAAAACAATCTAGCTACTTTTGCGAAAGGTGATTTGGTGGAAGTGGTTAGAGAAGAAGTCTTGGGAAACCACGAGCGGTTCCATATCTCAGCACCAGAGTTATTTGACGATATCGAGATTGGTGATTATTTACTCATTGATGATGGGAAAATGCGTCTCGATGTGGTCGCCAAACGAAACGATTCTTTCACCTGTAAAATTTTCAATCCGGGCGTGATCAAGAGTCGTAAAGGTGTTAATGTACCGAATGTCAAACTCTCTATGCCGTTCATCTCAGCGAAAGACGATGAGGATTTACGTTTTGCTGCTAGAGAACATGTTGATTTGATTGCATTATCTTTCGTGAGAAGAAAAGAAGATGTTCAAGCAGTACGAAAGATCTTAAAAGAAGAAGGCAATCCAACCATTGAATTGATTGCGAAGATCGAAAATCAAGAAGGGGTGGACAACCTCGATGAGATTTTAAAAGTTGTCGATGGAATCATGGTTGCTCGTGGAGACCTTGGTGTGGAAGTTTCCACTCAATTTGTCCCGATTTATCAAAAGAAAATTATTGCGAAAGCTAATGAAGCTGGAAAACCTGTTATCACCGCAACACATATGTTGGAATCGATGATTACTTCACCAAGACCGACTCGTGCCGAAGCTAGTGATGTGGCGAACGCAATTTTGGATGGCTCTGATGCCATTATGTTATCCGGAGAAACAGCTGCTGGAAATTATCCAGTTGAAGCAGTATTAACAATGGATACGATTGCCAAGGCAATTGAAGATACAATTCCGTATGAGGCTCGTTTAGAGAAAGCAATCCAATCAAGTTCACATACAGTCAACGATGCGATTGGAATTGCAGTAAGTCAAGCTGTGATGACACTACCAAAAGCAGAAGTCATCATCGCTTTCACAGAAACCGGTGGTACTGCAAAACGGATGTGTAAATTCCGCCCATCCAAACCAATCATTGCGATTACGGAAAGTGTAGAAACATGCCGTAAACTTTCTTATTACTGGGGAGTGTTTGCTGCAAAAGTAGATAATATTAATAATTTTGAATCTCATGACCCAGTTGCGATGGAAGTTGCCAGAGATTTTGGTTTCCAAAAAGGAGCCACACTCGTGTTGACTTCTGGTTGGGGTCAAAAACATGGAAAGACCAACACCATGCGAATCATTGATTTAGAATAAAAAATTAAGCCGACAACGTTTGTCGGCTTTTCTTTTATTCTTTTTGGATAACATCCTAGAAATTATTCGTAATATTGTTCCAGATTTCTTCGATAACAGAAAAAAGATCTGTCATTGTCAGGCTTAAAACAAAAACAACAAATAAAATAACCAATACACTCATTAAAACTTGCGACCATAACATACTCTTTAACGTCGGGTTACTTTCACTGCCAAACATTATGAGTATTAAGACGATGATATTTACTAGTGGAATTGCCATTAACAAATAATACCCGATCCAATCAAAAACAGACAACTGATCCTTCTTAAACATATTCTTCCTCCTAATTAGAATGCACTGAACATATTATACATTTAGAAAATATGGTAATGCAAGGATTTATTTAATATTGCATAAAAAAAACTGACTGTTGTCAGTCAGTTCTTATTTTTAGCGCAGCCAATCAAGGGCTGGGGTTCGGTCTTCGATATTGTAATAGAAAGTAGGATATACATAAGAATACTCAAAATCACTGATGATATTTCCTTCCTTGTCGATTACCCCATATTTCCCATCATTGTAAAGCAACGCGTATCCATCCGCATAAAATCCGACACGAAGTCCCGCAGTTACATCCAAATCAAATTGTGCTTCAATGGCAATATTGGCATCTTTATCCAGAAATCCATAAAGGTTTGTTCCATCTTGATTTATGCCATAAAAGCGATATCCGTTGATTAATTTAGAAAATACAAATGAATTGGCATCATCGACACTGAACGTATGAAGAAGAACTCCATCATAATTGTAAATGTTGGCGATATAGTTGTCATCCACCTTTTGATAAAGTGTGAACCAATTTGGATAGCCATCTTCCAAATCGAGATAATAATACGAATCACAAGACAGGATTTCATTTTGTTCATAATCATAGATTGTCGTGGATTGTTCTGTATAGTTGATAACACTATACACCAAATCGTTGATATAAGATAAGTTTTCAGCTTCTACTAGAACCGAACCTTCTTGATCGATTACTGCATATTGCATTCCAGAACTATCTTGTAAATAATCAACACCGTGTTCAAAAATTGGTGGACGGTTCATCATATCAAATGTGAAGTGATTGCTTTCGGGAGCTTGAAATGTTGAGATGATTTCTCCATTTTCATTGATAATCCCAAACTGATTTTCCTCATCGATGTAAGTAGCTATGTTCTTTCCTGTTTTCTCGGTATCAGTATACACGATTGGAAGAATCGAAATGGGTTCGACAATGGTATTTCCGTCTTCATCAAACAACCCCCATAACCCATCTTTTTTCGCTGTGATGTTGTTTTGAATATAGTTGATATGAATATAGGTATACTCATTAGGTAAAATCTCTACACCTTCAACATTCACAACTCCCTTATATGAATCCAACTCATAATAAGTTAATGTACTAATCCCAGAAAACATCATCATCGAATCATATTTTGCCTCTGCAATGACTGTTCCTGTTTCATCAATCAAACCCACTAGGTTGTCTTCCCGATACATAAAGATTCCAGGATATTGTGTATAACTGATTTGCTCAAATGTTTGTTCTGTGACAATCTCACCTTTGCTGTTCATAATTCCCATCTCACCAGCTAAACCAAAAGTGGCATATCCAGCATAAAAGGGACTGATCATAAAAAGGTTTTCTGCCAACAATTTATTTTCATTCAAATCGATGATATTATAACTTGGCTCGTCATCCTCTATATCTGCTTCTCGAATAATCGCAACTTTGGAATCATAAAAAGGTGATAAGAATCCATAAACGGTATCAATAACCAACTCCCCTTTGGTATTAATAGCGCCCCAGTAGCCATCGTCATTTCTTACCGATAACAATCCCTCGTGAAATAAGGAATCTCCATAGGCATCCGAAGAAGTACCTGTACAAGACAACATGGTGAGTGTTAACACCATGACCATCACAAAAAAACATATTTTTTTCATTGATTCATTTTCCCCCTAAGTCGTTCTGTTCTTCTATTATACCGTTATCCACACCGCTTTTTCAAGAAAACCTGAAAAATCACTGTCAATTCTTAATTGAATAGCGAATAGCGAAATAAAAAAGTTGTCAATTTGACAACTTTACTTTTTTATTCCTGTGTATCTGAATCCCAGTCGAGATTGTGACGACGATTCAATTTTGTGAAGAAGGTTTTTAACCATGTTGTCAATTTAGAATTTCTGAAGATCCAGTAGGCAGCTTCCGCAATCGCTACCGCGACAACTAAATCGATGATATAGTGTTGTTTCAACGTTTGAGTGGAAATAATAATTGCCATCGAAATGACCCAAATCATAATTTTCCAACCGATATGCATTTTTTTATCGATTCTCGCACCAATAATTGCAATCCAACTCATCAGTGTGTGCATGGACGGTAAAGCGTTTCTAGGTCCAGCAGCCTGATAAATCCATAATACGATAGATTCTGTGAAATTCAAATCAGTTCTCGGGGTTAGATAATTGTTATCAATAAATAATCCAGAAGTTAAACGCCACGCCTCAACATCCGATTGAAAGAAGAAATACCATAAACCGCAGATGATAAATGTTACGACGATAACTGCTAGAATTTCATAGAGATGATCCTTGGAATAATATGCAATGATGAAAAAGGAAAGTGCCCAAAATGGATATGCAATTACATAAGGATAAATCGTCCAAGCCCAGAATGGTACAGCGTTATTGAAGTCAAGCAGAATATAGGAATAGTCGATTCCAACAATTCCTTTGATTTCGGCATATAATTGATTTCCAAAATATGTTATGAATAACAAAACACATACAAGTAGAAATGGCAGTATCGCATATGTAATGCGTTTTTTGTTCATATCCTCACCTCAGCACTAAAATTATATCATAGTTTAGGAGATAATGATTTGCTTTTTTTTCATTGTTTGTTTTTTGATTGATTATGTGAAAAAATTGTGATAAAATCAATATATTCATAGAAAAGTACAAGGAGGTAATCCCATGTTTGGATTACGTAGCGACGGAAAAAAAATTAAGAATATTGATCCGTTCATGAAATTTGTACCGCACATCATGTTTCACCGAAACGATGCGATGGTTATGCAATCACAAGATTACGATTGTGAAGGCATGGATAATTATATTTTAGAAAAAAGAAAAACCGAAGGCATTCGCTTTACTTACTTAGATATTTTGGTCGCAGCGATTGTCCGTACAATCTCCCAACGTCCGAAACTAAACCGTTTCATTATGAATGGGAAAGTATACAAAAGAAACAATATCCAAGTTTCTTTTGCGGTTAAGAAAAAACTAATCGACGAAGCGGAAGAAACGACCGTTAAACTAACCTTTGACGGAAGCGAAAGTATTTATGACATCAAAGAGAAAGTCGATGCAATCATCAAAGAAAACAAAGGTATGGAAATCAAGAATGATACCGATAAAGTCGCGAAGATGTTGACACGAGTGCCAAACTTCATGATCAAAATCATGGTTCGATTCTTGATGTGGCTAGACAAACATGGAATGCTGCCAAAATCCTTGATCAATGTCAGTCCTTTTCATACTTCGGTATTCTTGGTTCATTTAAAATCCATCAAGATGCCACCTGTCTATCATCATATCTATAATTTCGGTACCACAGGTATCTTCATTTCCATCGGTACAGAAAAATACGAACCGGTTGTGAAAGACCGTCAAACCAAAGAAATCGTTGTCAAGAAAATGTTAAAAGCAGGAGTAGTCGTCGATGAACGTATTAGCGACGGATTATATAACTCTTTGTCATTACGTATTTTCAAGAATATCATGGAAGATCCAACCATCTTAGACAAACGCAATGACAATGTCATTAAGGATGTTGACTAATCATGGATTGGTTCATGATCGTTATAGGGTTCCTAATCGTTGTTGGAATCCTTTGGATAGGAGTCCGTTTTACATTCTTTCCAACGAAGTCCGTGCAATTCCTTCAACAAGTCAAATACAAAGAGACCGGAGGCGTTGATAAACGGGCAAAAACCGTATCTTTGATAATGGGGATTCTGTTTCTCCTCGTAGGTTTGTATTATTTATTATATGAGATTTTCGCAATTATCAATTTATTATCTTAAGGCAGCCAAGCTGCCTTTTGTTTTGATTTTTTAAGTAAGGGAAAGTACAAAGAAGAATATTGAGAAGCTATTTTTCGAATTCTAAGAAATTTACTATTGTCAGGCAGATTTAAATCTGTTACAATGGTTATGGTGAATATTCTCGCCAAATTTGGCTTTTTAGGTGGTGATCCTATGAACTTACTAAAAATCAATAACCTAAAAAAAACATTTGGCGGTAATGTGCTTTTTGACAATTTATCTTTAGAAATCAATTCGGCGGACAAGGTTGCTCTCATAGGGAGGAACGGTGTCGGCAAGACAACTTTGATTAAAATGATTTTAAAAGAAATTGCCCCAGATGATGGGGACATTTTTATTTTTGGGGGAGCAAATATCGGCTATTTATCGCAAGATATCATTACTTCTTTAGACCATACAATGATCGAAGAATGCCAATTGGTTTTTGCTGAAGTAATCGAAATGAGGAAGCGCTTAAATCGGATTACAGAGGCGATGCTACACGACCACTCCCAAGAGATGCTCGATCGTTACGCCAGAATGGAACACGAATTCATGGTTAAAGGCGGATACGAATACGAGACTACCATCGATATGTTACTGACACGTTTTGGCTTTACAAAAGAAGAATACAATCGAACAATCCAAACCTTCTCTGGAGGAGAACGAACTCGCATTGCATTCGCCAAACTATTGATGCAAAAACCGGATCTCCTGATTCTTGACGAACCAACTAACCATATGGATATTCAAATCATCGAATGGTTGGAGGATTATTTGCGTCAATACGAAGGTGCAGTATTGGTTATTACTCATGACAAATACTTCATCAACAAAGTCGTTAGTCGAATCTATGAGATCGACCAACAATCGATGGAACGCTACGATGGCAATTACGATCAATATGAAGTAGAAAAAGTGAAACGTTACGAGCTTCTCATGAAGAAGTATCTCAAACAACGAAAAGAAATCGCTCACCTTCAAAGCTTCGTTGATCGCTTCCGTTACAATTCCAAGCGTGCATCTCTTGCCCAAGACAGAATCAAAAAAATTAATCGTATCCAAAAAATTGATCGACCAAGCAATTCTCAGTCCCATGTCAAGATTGCCTTTAAAACTAAGCGACCGACTGAAATTCATATTTTGGAACTAAACCATCTTGAGATTGGTTATGAAAACTCACTCACCCAACCCATCACATTCAAGATGAGAGGTTTTGAGAAACTTGGCATTATTGGCCCGAACGGCGCAGGAAAAACAACACTAATCAAGACTTTGATGGGTAATGTAAAACCGATTCGTGGGAATTTCATATTCCACAAGCAATTAAAAATCGGGTATTTCGACCAAAATCAAACACAATTTGATGAATCATTAACCGTGATGCAAACCATCCATAACATCTATCCGGGTAAAACAATTGGCGAAGTCCGTAGTGATATCGCAAAAGTCCTCTTTACCGGCGAAGATGCCTATAAATTGGTGTCGGTACTATCCGGTGGAGAAAAGGTTCGCCTCGCTATCTTACTTTTGATGCTAGAGGAACCGGAACTGCTGATCCTTGATGAACCAACTAACCATTTGGACTTGGATACGAAAAACATCGTGGAAGATGTATTCGAAGCCTATGACGGACCGATTATTTTTATTTCTCACGACCGCTATTTCATCAATAAAGTAGCGACGAAAATCGTGAATATTGATCAAAACGTCACGGTATTTGATGGTAATTATTCCGAGTATGTGGAATCGTTGAAAAGCATTGCAATTCCAAAAAAACAACCATCCCTTTCCAAACCCGAAAAGAGCTTAGATAAGGACAAAGAAATCCAAAAAAGAATCGCTCAAATCGAAGGATTGGAAGGGCAATTATCTCCATTAAAACAAGAGTTATTCTTGGAAGAAATTTATATGGACAAAGAAAAATACGATCGGAAAATGCAAGAAATTCAAACGATCGAATCGAAAATTGACGAGCTTTATCTCGAAATAGAGAACTTGTCGGACTTCGGAAATAACTAGCCTAAAACCATAGGTTTTGTGCTACAATAAGAACTGTTAAAAATAAGAGGAGGAGATACCATGTTAAATCATTTCAAAATTAGCATTAAGAAGGATCTCGAACAACAACTAAATACACGTTTCAATCAAGAAATATCGATTATCGTGGAAGAACCAAAAAAGGCTGAACTGGGTGATTTATCAGTTCCTGTCTTTTCCATTGTCAAGACCCTTAGAAAACCTCTCCCTCAGATTGTTGACATCGTCAAAGAAGAATTAACCAAAGTCGGTGACGCTGCTTATTTTAACAAAATTGACAGCGTATCCGGATTTATCAATATCACGTTAAATCGAACCAAGTTTTCAGAACTCGTAATCAATGATTTTGATAATACTGATAGTTATGGTCAAAATGAGTTTGGACAAGGAAAAACGATTTGTATCGATTACTCCTCACCAAACATCGCAAAACCATTCTCCATCGGACATCTACGCAGTACTATTATTGGCCATTCCTTAGGAAATATCTTGGAAAAATGTGGTTATAATGTCGTGCGTATCAATCATTTAGGCGATTTTGGAACTCCGTTCGCTAAGACGATCTATGCCTATTTAAACTGGGGAAATCAAGAAATCGTCGAACAAGATCCAGTGAATGAGCTTGTCAAACTCTATGTGGAGTTCAACGAAAAAGCCAAACTTGATCCAAACCTTGATGAGGAAGCGAGAAAGATTTTTAATGAACTCGAACAAGGCAATGAAACCTATGTCAAATTATGGGAGTATATCCGTGAGGAATCTCTCAAAGATTACATGAAGGTCTATGATCTATTAGGAGTACGTTTTGATTCCTATAATGGAGAAGCATTCTATAATGATAAAATGCAAGCGATTGTGGATGAACTTAAAGAGAAGAAACTCCTTATCAAAGATCAAGGTGCAATGATTGTCGACTTAGGCGATGATATTCCACCTGCACTGATTCAAAAAACAGATGGTGCTACATTATATATCACACGTGACTTGGCCGCTTTGTTCTACCGCAAAAACACTTATCATTTCGATGAGGTCTTGTATGTGGTCGGAAACGAACAAAAATTACATTTTACCCAATTAAAGAGAGTCGTAGATAAAATGGGCTATGACTTTGCCGAAAACATTCATCACATCAACTTCGGTCTTGTGTTACAAGACGGAAAGAAGATGTCGACAAGAAAAGGGAAAATCGTGAAACTCGAAGATGTGTTAAACGAAGCATCGACAATGAGTTTAGACTATATTAATGAAAAAAATCCAGGGCTCGAGAACAAGGAAGAAATTGCGACTCATATTGGAGTATCCGCAGTTGTATTCAACGATTTGAAAAACTACCGAACCAATGATTTTGAATTCAATTTGGAGGAAATGGTGAATTTCGCAGGTCAGACAGGACCTTATCTCCAATATACTTCGGTACGGATTCAATCGATTCTTGATTCCGCTCTAAACACCACAAACAAAATGAATTATGACTTGTTCGAGGGAGAACATTATTTTGACATCCTAAAGAACATCAGTCTATACGAGGACATTATCATCAAAGCGAGATTGGAGTATGCCCCAAGTATCTTGGCGAAGTATCTCTTAAATCTAGCCAGCCTCTTTAATAGTTTTTATGCGAAGGAAAGAGTGCTGGTCGATGATGAAGTCGAACGGAATACCAAACTCCATCTCCTCAAGATGACGAAAGACATCCTTAATGATGGAATGAGATTGCTTGGCATGCAGGTGATCTTAAAGATGTAAGCAAAACCCATAACACCAAGGGGGTGATATGTTATGGAAACAAAAGACAATAACCAACCGAAAAAACACATTTTTAAAATGTTGATCACGATGTTTAAGTGGATGGGTCATTACTGGCCGCTGCTTATCCTATCCTTCGGTTTTCTATATTTCGTATCCTATGCGAGAACATTGCTACCGCTATTTGGACAACACATCATCGACGTGATTCTAACGAATCCGAGTGAAGCGAGTAAACTGCCAACATTCTTGGCGAACTTGTTAGTCTCTGATACGAAAATGAAAGAATTGCTGCTGGCAGCGGGAATGATCGTTGCGTTAGCAGTCTTCCGAGCTCTGTTTATCTTTTTACGCAGATGGAGTTCTGGATACTTTGGCGAAACCATCGCCTATAAACTAAGAAATCGATTATATCGTAAATTACAAGATGCAAACTACTATTTCCACACGCATTCGGAAACCGGAGATTTGATTCAACGGGTTACCTCCGATGTGGAGAGTTACAAAAGATTTATCTCCGATCGTATCATTGAGGTTTTTCGACTAATCTTATTGGTGGGTTTATCCATCTGGCAAATGTCAAAACTCAATACGGATTTAACGTTTATTTCCATTATGATCGCACCGGTAATCTTGGCGATTGCGGCATATTACTTCCGCAAAGTCGAACGGATGTTTACCGTTATTGAAAACAATGAAGCGAAGATGACAACTCATGTTCAAGAAAATGTTTCTGCAGCTAGAGTCGTCAAAGCGTTTGCGAATGAGCCTCACGAAGTTAACAAATTCAAAAACTTAAATCGCGAATTCACAGATTCCGATTATGACTTGGCAAAGAAGATGTCCGTCTTCTGGTCTGTTACAGACTTTATCAGTTTCATGCAATTCTGCTTGATCGCTGTCTTTGGAATCATCTATGCATCCAGAGGTATTATTACTATCGGTGTTTATACAGCGTTCCTTGCGTATGCTGGTAACATCATTTGGCCAATGAGACAATTGGGTCGTTTGGTTGGAGATTTCTCGAAATCCACCGTTGCCGTTTATCGTTTGACCAAGATTATTGAAAACGATGGCGAATACAACGATATGGAACCAAATGAAACTCCTGAGATTTTCGGTCATGTGAAATTCGATCATGTATCTTTCAAATTCAACGATTCCATCGATGATCAAATCATTGATGTCAATTTCGAAGTAAAAAAAGGCTCTACCGTCGCAATTGTCGGTAGAACAGGCTCTGGGAAATCGACCTTGATGAATCTCATGGTACGATTACTGGATTATCAGAAAGGGGAAATAACCATCGATGGTGTGCCAATTCAAAACATTGAAAAGCATTACCTGAGAGAACAAGTCGGTTATATCTTACAAGAACCATTCTTGTTTTCCAAAACAGTGGAAGAAAATATCGGTATTGCGGATAAAAACGTGAAGAACGATCGGGTTGAATCAGTTGCGAAGATTGCGGCGGTTCATGAAGATATCATTAATTTCGAAAAAGGATATCAAACTTTGGTTGGGGAACGCGGAGTTACATTATCCGGCGGTCAAAAGCAACGTGTGGCGATTGCCAGAATGTTGCTGAAGCCAAAACCAATTTTGATTTTTGACGACAGTTTGTCTGCCGTTGATACGGAAACCGATATTCAAATCCGGAAAGCATTGGATAAAGAATGGAAAAGCTCCACCGTATTTATCGTAACCCACCGAATCACGACCGCGAAAGAAGCGGATATGATTATCGTGTTGGAAGATGGTATGGTGAAAGAAACCGGAACTCATGAGGAATTAATCAAGAGAGACGGTATGTACAAAAACATATGGGAAATTCAATCTCGAATTGATTTTCAATTAGAAGAAGGCGGTGAATAAGATGAACGATTATTTACACGATGAAGAAGAATTCACGTCTCGAAAGATTGATTGGGGTCTATGGAAAAAAATATTTTCTTTTATGAGACCACTACGAAAATATGTAATACTAGCAATCTCCTGCATGGCGGTACTGGCATTAACGGATGTTATATATCCGTACATCTCCCGCTTTGCGATCGACGATATCATTACACCAAATATTGAAAATGGCACTGCGGATTTATCCAAACTAACCGTTTTCATTGGTCTTTATGTAATCTTTATGATCGTTCAAGCAACGATGGTATTCCTGTTCATCCGTTTTGCAGGTAAAATACAAACTGAATTAGCTTATAATATCCGAGAAAGTGCATTCAATCATTTACAAGAATTGCCATTCTCTTACTACGATCGTACCAGAGTCGGTTGGATCATGGCACGTATGACTTCTGACTCCAGAAACTTAAGTGAACTCCTGTCTTGGGGGTTGATTGACATCACATGGGGTTTATTCCTGATGGCGATCTTGGTCATTTTCATGTTTGCGATCAATCCAATCTTGGCTTTGGTTACCTTAGCCGTTGTGCCATTTATGACTTTGGTTTCGATTTATTTCCGAAAACATATTCTAAAAGCATATCGTTCAATTCGAAAAGTCAACTCTAAAATCACTGGAGCTTATAACGAAGGAATTACGGGTGCTTTAACAACCAAAACATTAGTTTTGGAAGAAAGCAATTTTCAAGATTTTGATGATTTAACCAGCAATATGAAGAATCAATCGATTCGCGCTGCGATGATTCAAGGATTATACTTCCCAAGTATGTTATTCTTGATTACTATCGGGATTGCCTTGGTTTATATCGTCGGTGGAAATTATGTCTTGGCAAACATTGGGTTTTCTGTCGGTACGCTGTATCTTTTCACCAACTATGTATGGCAGTTCTTTGAACCAGTCAACAATGTTGCGATGATTTATGCGAACTTCCAACAAGCGCAAGCTTCTGCGGAACGTATTGTGTCTTTAATCGAAGTAGAGGCAGATATAACCGATCGCCCAGATGTCATTGAGAAATATGGTACGTTATTTGATTACAAACTAGAAAACTTTGAAGACATCAAAGGTGCTGTCGAATTTGAAAACGTAAGCTTCAAGTATCAAGTTGGCGAACAAGTCCTTACCGATTTTAATTTAAAAGTTGAGGCTGGTCAGTCGATCGCTTTGGTCGGACATACCGGTGCCGGTAAGACAACAATCGTTAATTTGATTTGTCGTTTCTATGAACCGACACAAGGTCGCATCTTAGTAGATGGTTCGGATTATAAGAATCGATCGATGTCTTGGTTGCATTCCAACCTTGGATATGTGCTGCAAGATCCACATTTATTTAGCGGTAGCGTGATGGAAAATATCCGTTATGGAAAACTCAGCGCAACTGATGAAGAAGTGATTGCGGCTGCAAAAGCAGTGGAAGCGCACGAATTCATTATGAAGTTTGAAAAGGGATATGACACCGAATGTGGTGAAGGTGGATCTCGTCTGTCCGTGGGACAGAAGCAATTGGTTAGTTTTGCTCGGGCAATCCTCGCTGATCCGAAAATCTTGATTTTGGATGAAGCGACGAGTTCTGTCGATACGGAAACCGAGAAAGCAATCCAAGTTGCCATCAACAAGCTGTTGGAAGGTAGAACCAGTTTTATCGTTGCCCATCGCTTGTCCACCATCGTTCACTCTGACCGAATCTTGGTTTTAGAGAACGGTAAAGTCATCGAAGAGGGAACACATAAGCAGTTGATTCAAAAGAAAGGCTCGTATTACAAATTGTATACCAACCAATATTCGGAAGAGATGTTGGAACTATCTTTACGTTAATCAAAAGGCAGAGTCTATTGGGCTTTGCCTTTTTTCTTTCCAAAGGTAATTCTTCAAGAAATGATTTATTGTTTCATTCGATTATGTTATAATATCTTTAGAAATGTGGAAAAGGAGGCGTTGCCATGAAAAAAATCATTATCTCTATCGCTGTGATTGCGGCTATGACAATCGCCATCTTCATCTTTTTGATACAACCGAATATTGATCGCAATTTGATTTTGTATAAATCTTTGATCACGTATGAAGATATTACCTACAAGACCGCTGATGGTCAACGTTTAACCTTGGATATTTTAATGCCAACAGAATATAAGCACGATACCACTCCGGCAATCTTCTATGTTCATGGTGGATCCTTTACAGAAGGGGAGAAATCTTGGCTGACTTTGGATATCGGCGAACAGGTAACTCAGGCAATACTTGATGCAGGATATGCAATCATTACAATGGATTACCGTTATTTGGATGAGGATACGCATTTTCCTTCTAATCTCATCGATATCAAAGACTCCATTCGTTATATCAATTCGGTTGCGGAAGATTACAATCTCGATACATCGAATTTTGGGATTTTTGGAAGCAATGCCGGGGCTTACTTGGCGTTAACAGTTGGATATAGCCCGAGTGCATTATTCTTAGGAGATTATGATCTAAGAAGTTATTCTGCGGAAGTCAACTATGTTGTTGACCTCTATGGGATGACGAAAATGAGTGAAATCAAAGACATTACGTCGATGACAGCGGATGAACTCGCAACCACGCAAATCGAATTGGATCATTTCTTTGGAGAAGGACTGGACATCTATAATCTAACCGAAACCGATTATGAAACATTAGGTGCCTATGATCCGATGATGTACGTATCGATTGATACGATTCCAACCTTGATCATTCATGGAGTATTGGACGAAGTCGTCGACATCCATCAAAGTGAGTTGCTTGAAACCAAACTACTGGAATATAGTATCGAATATCAATTTTATAAGATACTCGGTGGAAACAACGGATTGACCAGCATCACAGACAACGAAAAAGCGAATGTCTGTTCCTATGTGGTCAGTTTTATGAACAATCATTATGTTGCATCGTAAAACGCTGGTCTATGGCCAGTGTTTTTTGTATAATATAGGTGAGGTGATATCATGCGTTATCCAGGATTCATTGATTCCCATCTCCACGTCTTAGGACTTGGATATGTTCATTATAATGTCGATTTGACTAAAACCACTTCTTTAAAAGAAACCATCCATCTTCTCAAAGATCGTTTGGAAGATCGATTGTTGATAGCTAGAGGTTGGAACCAAAACAATTGGCAAGAAGAGAGAATGTTAACAAAAGAAGATCTCAATAAAGTTTCAAGATCGATTCCGATTGTCGCTGTACGAGTTTGCGGCCACGTGTTAACCGTCAATGATAAGATGTTAGAAATCGCCAATATCCAAGAATCTACTCCACAGATCGAAGGCGGCCACTTTGATACCAAAACCGGCATATTCTCAGAAAAAGCTTTAGAATTAATCTATCAAGCAATGCCGAAACCGACCAAAGCGGATCTTAGAAAGTATTTCATAAAAGCAAACGAGATTCTCTTGGCAAATGGAGTGACATCTGTGGCTAGTGATGATTTCTGTATTTTTCCTATTCCCTATGAAGAAGTCATCGATGTTATGAAGGAATTATACGAAGAGGATTTGTTACAAATCCGCATTACCGAACAAGTCAATCTTAGCTATCAAGATCTCCAAGATTTTATTGCAAAAGGGTACGTCAATCAACAGTTTGGGAAATTACGAATGGGTCCTCATAAAATTCTCGCAGACGGAAGTTTAGGTGGGAAAACAGCTGCCCTCAATCAACCATATCAAGATGACGAAACCAATTTTGGAATCCTTACATTCAGTGATCAAGAATTGTTCGAAAAAGTTCATCTAGCCAATCAAAACGGTATGGACGTTGTCGCCCATGCAATTGGGGACCGTAGTGTGGACCAAATTCTAGATGCTTTGGAACAATCGATTCAATTAACAAAACGACTGGATCATCATCATGCGATTATCCACGCACAACTAACCACGAAAAAACAAATTCAAAGAATGAAAGACCTCGGTGTCGGAGCGATTGTACAACCAATCTTCTTAAATACCGATTTACCAATCATTGAAAAACGAATTGGGTCAAGAGCTGAGGAGTCTTATTTATTCCATACTATGCATGAACAAGGATTACGAGTTGGATTTTCAACTGACAGTCCAATTGAACCAGTAAATCCTTTTTGGAATATCTATACCGCAATGACGAGGAAGAGTATTCAATTTCCGGAATACAAGCCATTCTACCCACAAGAAGGGTTTTCACTAGAAACGGCATTAGAATGCTATACCAATCAAAACCTTTGGTATGTCTATGAAACGGAATTACCGAATGGCGACTACATAGAAGTTGATTTGGAGTTGATTTCCAAACCATCGGATTTATTACAAGTAACAGTCCAAAAAACGGTGATTGATCACCAAGTGGTATACGAAAGGAAAACATCATGAAGAAAATCAGTACCATGGGAGAATTGCTAATTGATTTCGTTCCAGTATTAAACAATAATAACCATGTTTACGAACAAAAAGCTGGAGGAGCACCTGCTAATGTAGCTGCTACAGTAGCTATTTTGGGAGGTGACAGCACCTTTTATGGTCAAGTCGGAGATGATATCTTTGGTCATTTTTTGATTTCAGAGTTGTCTCATTTTGGGGTGAATACTTCTCATATTCGAACCACAAAAGACGCAAAGACGGGACTTGCATTTGTTCATTTAGATGAGGAAGGAAATCGAAGTTTCCATTTTTATCGGAATCCAAGTGCCGATATGTTATATTCCAAAGATGACTATGAAAACGATAGTGCCTTAGAAGACATTTTTGCGTTTTCTTCAGTGAGTCTAATCGACTACCCTATCAAAGATGCCCATTTAGCTGCGATTCAAAAGATCAAACAAAACAATGGGTACCTGGTGTTTGATACGAATATCCGTTTGCATCTTTGGAAAGATCATGCCCAATATCGTCAACTAATCTTTGATTTTATTCGGTTGGTCGATATCGTCAAAATCGCCGATGATGAGATCGGTTGGTTGACGAATGCAGATACAGTGGAAGAAGGAGTAAAAATTTTACTCGAAACAGGTATCGAAATGCTCCTATTGACACGTGGGAAAAAAGGTGCCACTATCTTTACCAATGGTATCGAAGTGTCTCATCCTGGATACAGCGTTGATACCGTCGATACGACTGGGGCAGGAGATGCCTTTTTAGGAGCTTTTCTCTATCAATTAAGCACTTTGGACCAATCGATAAAACATCTAAACGTCGACGTTTTGGAAGAACTATTAGCATTTTCAAATGCAGTCGCTGCCATCTCTACAACAAAGAAGGGTGCGCTGTCCGCAATCCCGACACGACAGATAGTGTCGCATTTTAGAGACAACCAACTTTCCCGTTAATTTTCCTTTTGAAAATAAAAATCATTATGCTATAATGACTTGGGTATTTAGGGGGTGACTTCATGAATGCATTCCTTTGGCTTTTGTTTATCGCAATTACCATTATCGCTTTTTTACCAATGGGGTATTTGCATGTTTTCAAAATAAGCAAACGCTATTTCTATTTCCGATATGTTACAATTGCCTTGTTTGTTTGGACGATTCACACCTGGTTGCGTTTTGTCATTACGGACGGGTATTTTCAATATTACCTGAGCATGAATCTATTTCCAATCGTTTTCTTGTTGGTTGGGATGTTATTCGTTGCGATTCACGACTATTTAGAACAACCACTTCCCATGATTATCCGTTGGATTATCCGGATTTTCTTGTTATTTGAACTAATAGTCGTAAACTCCAATGCCTTGAGTCATTGGTTAACCGATATGGAACCGAGTGCCAATGTCACATATCAATCGATTACAGCTTCAGAAACAGGATGGTTTTTCTATTTCCATATGGCGGTCTGTTATTCTATGATTGCCTACATGAGTTTCCGCACTTTGGTGTATCTATACCGAAACTCAAAAACAGATAAAGATGTGTTTCCATTCCTCTTTATCTTGATTGCGATTTTGGTCGCGGTTGTTTTAAACATTATTCATATTTTTGTCTTCCAATTTTATATCGATCCAACCTATATTTCCTTTGTTGTTTTAACAACGGTATTCTACTTTATTATTTATATTAGAGATATCCGATTGATCCTCTTGTTCAATCAAAATGTCTTTATTTTAGATAACTTAAGAGAAATGTATTTCGTTGTGAATCAACGAAATGAAATCATTGATGCTTCCGAATCGTTTGGAGATTTATTTGTCAAAAATCCTAGTCAATCAATCCTGTTTGATGATTGGTTGTTGGGAGTTCAAGATCGAGTTGTGGTATTTACAGATTCAAAAGATCTAAAAATGCGTTTCAATCCGGAGAAAAGATATTTGCACATGCAGATGAAGGAAATCTTCATTCCATTGTTTAAATACACCGGAAAATTTTATCTATTTTACGATGAAACCGAGCACCAACAATTTATCAATGATATGGACTTTGTGCGTACTCATGATTTAATGACAGGGTTATATAATCGAAACTATTTCGAAGAGATTAAACCCGATATTGATAGTCGTAATCAATCGTATGCATTGATATTGTTCGATGTGGACGGATTAAAATTATACAATGATTATTTAGGACATAACTCCGGTGATAATCTATTGATTCGCTTTGCCATTCGACTAAAAGAGGTTGGTGATCGATATCGTTTCACTGCGATTCGGATGGGTGGAGATGAATTCTTACTGCTGGCACTCAATATGAATATAAAGATGATTGAAGCCAGCTTAGATGAAATCATCGGTCAACTCAGCGGTTTGAAAGAAGAAAATAATATTTTGTTTTCCTATGGATATGCCGAAAGAGAATCACATGGTGAGAATTTAGAGCGTGTCGTTTCCCGTGCGGACAAGAGAATGTATAATCGGAAATTAGCTAACAAAGAAGCGAAATCTGTGTTAAAAGCAAAACTCAAAGCAGAATCTGAAGAAATGAATATGAAATAGATATGTAAAAACCATGAAATTTGTATCATGGTTTTTTTCTTACAAAAAAGGAAGCTCATATTTTTTCCTATGATATAATACAGTTAGATATCTTTTTGGGGGGAACTATTTTGAAACTCGCTATTTATGATTTTGACGGAACTTATGTCGGTGTACAAACATTACCGCTGTTGTTTCGTTTGTGGAAAGAACAACGCATCAATAACAAAGCCTACCGCAAGTATTGGCGAAAGATCATGCTGCGCTATTTATTTCATAAATGGAACTTTTCTGGATGGGATAAACAATCTTTCCGTGCCAATGCGATGGAACATACCGCTGATTTATTCCGTAGTGTTGAAATCGAAACCTTATTTCAATTTCTAGATCGTTTCTATGAAATGATTCAAATCCATATATCCCCTTCTATGAAAGCACAATTACAAAAGGATAAAGAAGAAGGATATCATACGGTATTATTAAGTGGTAATTATGATATCATTCTAAATCCTTTCCTTCAAGAAGGATTTGATCAGGTGATCGGTACTAAAATCCAAGGAGATCAAGGGTTGCTTTCATCGAAAGAAGTAGAGATCATTATCCACGAACGAAAATCCGATGCCATAAAAAATCATTTCCCACAAGCGGATTTTCTTGCCAGCAAGGCTTACGCAGATTCGGATTATGATTTACCTATTTTAGAGTTGGTTGGGAATCCGGTCGCAGTCAATCCCGATGACGTTCTATTTCGAATTGCCAAAGAGCGGAACTTCATCATTTATCAAACCAATAAAAATGGAGACAATTAAGTCTCCATTTGTTTTATATTTTGTTTTCTTCTACAAGTTTTATAAAAATTTCAACCACTTCAGGATCAAAATGAGTTCCACTGCAACGTCGAATTTCTTCGATAGATTCTTCCAATGTCATCGATTTATGGTAAGGTCTTGATACAGTCATTGCGTCAAATGAATCGGCTAATGTAATGATTCGCGAAGGTAATGGGATATCATGTCCTTTGATACAGTTTGGATAACCGGTCCCATCGAATCGTTCATGATGAGATAGGACAATTCCGGCAATCTCGAGGTATTCCGGTACAGAACTCAAGATGTGGAATCCGGATTCCGGATGCTTTTTAATCATTTGCCATTCGGCATCTGTTAATTTACCTGGTTTATCCAGAATTGTTTGATCCAAATTAATTTTCCCGATATCATGAAGTCGTCCAGCTAATTTTACTTTTTTGTTAAATGCAGTACCTAAATGAAATTCCTCGGCGATCTTGCCTGCGATTTCACCGACGCGTTCGGAGTGGCTCAATTCTCGTTTGTTCTTTTCAAATAGTGTTGCCATAACAATGTCAATTGTCTTCTTGGAAACACTGGACCCATCCAACACTTTATTGCTTTTTAAATTGGTTAAAGCTTTTTGATACACATCCGTAAGATCATCAGTACAATCTCCACAGGTCGCCACTCCAAAAGACATCATCATATTGATATTGTTAATTTGGATATGCGAAATCGAATCTTTCAATTCCTCCATGATGGCTTTGGTAGTATTTTCATTGGTTTTGAACATGATCAAGGAAAATTCGTCACCGCCGGTACGGAAAGCTCGAATATTCTTTGAAACTTTACTTTTAAAGATATTCGATATTTCAATGAGAATACGATTTCCTTCATCGAAACCAAATGTTTCATTTATGATTTGGAAGGTGTTGATATCACCGATTAAAATGGAGATTGGATGCTCGTTCTTTGTATGATTTTGAAATAACAATTGATCAAAGGTTTGACGATTCAATGTTTTTGTTAGTGGGTCAGTCTT
>QKCT01000048.1 GCA_003245625.1 Bacillota bacterium
ATTTCGAAAGATTTATCCGATAATGTCGAAAAACGTATTGGAAAATTTATTCTGAATGTATATGACAAGTTGTATGATATTATCCATTATCCAAAGAATCGAACAGTTTATCTGTTTGAAGTAACAGATCGCGAAATGATGAAAGATAAATATATCAAATACACCGATGCAATTGGCGTTTTGAAGTTGGATAATTTTGCAGACGCAACAGAAGAATTGGATTATCAAGATAAAGCAAATATCCAAGGACTCTTACTAGGGGCGATTGATAACTGGTGTAGTAGGAATGAAATTTATTTTAACAATATTAGACCAGAAAAAACAGTTCTGTTCTTAAACAAATACCAATTGGATAAATTGATGAAGGAACAATTCGATATCCTAAATACGGTATCGGATATTTCGAAAAACAATGAGATTCAAATTACCTTATCAATCGGGATTGCGTGTTTTGAAGGAAGCGCGAAATCCTTGGGCGATGCTGCTGAAGAAGCATTGGCTTTGGCCGAAAGCCGTGGAGGAGACCAAGCAGTTGTCAATTTAAAAAACCAACCATTGAAATTTTATGGCGGAAAAACCAATACCGCTGAAAAGAGAAGTAGAATTACAGCCAAAGTGAATTCTAGAGCTCTTGAAGACTTCATCGAAAACTCAAAAGATGTCTATATCATGCCACACATTGCTACCGATGTGGATGCGTTAGGTTCTGCAATCGGAGTTTTAGAAATGGTGTTAGCCAAAAAGAAAACCGGAAAAATCATATTAGACTTTGACAACATTGACCAAACTTGTCAAAAGGTTATTGATATGTTGAATCAAGAATATATCAAGCTTTTGGAATATCTAATTGATCCAGATGATGCGTTGGAGTTGATTTCACAAGATTCTCTATTGATCATTGTCGACCATCATTCCACCGTCCAATCGATTGAGCCGAAACTGACTGAAAAAACAAAGCATATCATCGTGATTGACCACCACAGAAGAATTGATAATGTATTGTCAGATGTTTTAATGAATTATGTTGAACCATATGCATCTAGCTCAGTCGAACTGGTCACAGAATTAATCGATTTATTTGATGAAAAAGTCAATCTTGATGCGTTTGAAGCAACCATTATGCTTGCGGGTATGATTATCGATACCAACAATTTTTCTTATCGTACTGGAATCCGCACCTTTGAAGCCGCAGCCAGATTAAGACGTTTCGGAGCAAATCCATTTAAAGCAAGACTGATGTTGAGAGAATCGCTAGATGACATACGTACAAAAACCAATTTAATTAATCAAGCGAGAATTATCTCGAATCATTTTGCTGTAGCCACTTTACCAGAAGACGAAGTTACGGATCGAGTACAATTAGCAATAACAGCAGATGAGTTACTGAAAATCGACAATATCGTTGCTGCATTCTCGATTGGAAATATCGATCAAAATACAATTGGGATATCTGCAAGGTCCGTTGATAAATTTAATGTATCCGTCGTTATGGAAGATTTTGGCGGTGGTGGACACTTAAATAATGCCGCTGCACAAGTCAAAGATTCCACGATTTTGGATATTGCAACCAGAATAGAAGAAATAATCCAGGAAACATACAAGGAGGAAACCAGTATGAAAGTAATTTTAATCAAAGATATCCGCGGTAAAGGTAAAAAAGGTGATATAATTGATGTAGCTACTGGTTACGGAAATTATTTATTAACTTCCAAGAGTGCAATTGCTGCGAATACAGCGAATATTAAGGCGTTAGAAGCGGAAAAAGAAAAAGAAGTTGTGGAAGCAAAAAAAGAGATAGAACAAGCCCAAGAATTAAAGACGAAGATTGAGAAAAGCCCAATTAAACTCTATGTCAAAATTGGAGAGTCGGGAAAATTGTTTGGTTCAATTAATACCAAACAAATCGCCGATGAATTGAAGAAAACATACCAGTTAAATGTGGATAAACGTAAAATTGATTTGGATGACAACATTCATTCATTGGGATCATACGATGTCAACATTCGTTTACATAAAGATGTTACTGCAGTTATCAATTTACAAGTCTTGGAAGAAGAATAATATTCGGGGGGAAATTCATGGATCAAATACCTGCCAATATAGAAGCGGAACAAGCCGTTCTCGGGACTATATTCTTTGAAAATTACATGATGAAAACTATAACCGACAAGTTAATCGAATCGGATTTTTACTATCCGAATCACAAGATTATCTTTCGTGTTATGAAAGATCTGTTTTCTCAAGAAATTTCCATAGACTATGTTACTGTTGTCAATCATTTAGAAAGTTTAAGTTTGCTTTCCAAAGCTGGGGGAGTAGAGTATATTACTCAGTTGGCAAACACGGTCCCTTCAACAAGCAATTTTCAACATTATATTAATATTGTGAAGGACAAGGCTGTCCTTCGTAAATTGCAAGATACCATCAATCAAATTTTAGAAGAATCAAAATCAGTTAGCAATACTCCAGAATTTATTGATGATGTAGAAAAAAATATCCTAAGTATTACAAAAGAGCGTCGTGCTTCTGACTTTATTGACGTATCGATTATCGCTCAAAGAACCTTGGAAAGTATTGCCGTTCAAGCTCAAAACACTGGGGATGTAACCGGTCTTGATACAAAGTATCACGAATTAAATAAAGTGACCTTAGGATTACAACCATCTGACCTCATAATTATCGCTGCCAGACCATCAGTAGGGAAAACAGCCTTTGCTTTGAACCTTGCTTTGAACGTCAGTAAGTTAAGAGATAGACCAAATATTGCTTTCTTCTCTTTGGAAATGGGTGTTGATCAGTTGGTTATGCGTTTGTTATCTTGCCAAGCTCAGGTAGATAATACATCCATGAGAAAAGGTAGTTTAAATCCACAAGATTGGGAGAAATTACAGCATGCTGCAAAAATTTTAGAAGACACCAATATTTACTTCGATGATTCCGGAACTGTTCGAGTTACTGAACTAAGAAGTAAATGTCGAAAATTAAAACAAGAAGACAAATTGGACTTAATCATTATTGATTACTTGCAATTACTGAGTGGATCTCCGGAAAATCGAGGAAACCGCGTTCAAGAAGTTTCCGAAATTAGTCGTGTATTAAAGGAAATGGCTCGGGAATTAAAAGTTCCAGTAATCGCATTAAGTCAGTTATCTCGGAACTTGGAACGTAGAGAGAACAAGCGTCCAATGATGGCCGACCTTAGAGAGTCCGGTTCGATTGAACAGGATGCCGATATTATTGTGTTCTTGTACAATCCTGGAGATGCAGAGCAAGATGAATCCAAAAAGAATCAAGTGGAATTTATCGTTGCAAAAAATCGTTCTGGTATTACATCTAGTTTTGAACTGTTATTTAACAAGAACATGTCAAACTTTAACAATCTCAGAACATCAGAATAAACAAAAACAAGGACATTTGATGTCCTTGATTTATGAGGGTACGTAAAAATGATTACAGACAGACTAGATCAAATTGAAGCGCGCTATGTTGAAATCGGCAAATTAATGTCCGATCCCCAAGTGGCCACTGATATTCAAAGAGTAACAAAATTAGCCAAAGAGTATTCTTCCTTGGAAACAACTGTGAAAACATATCGGGAATATAAAGGAATATTATCTCAATTAGAAGACCTAAAAGAGATGGTGAAAGACAATGATCCTGAAATTCGCGAAATGGCAGAAATAGAATTGGATGAAGCTCACATTAGAATCCCAAAACTAGAAGAGGAATTGGAATTGTTATTGATACCAAAGGATCCGAATGATGATAAGAACGTTATCGTAGAAATTCGTGGTGCTGCTGGCGGAGATGAAGCCAATATTTTCGCTGGTGATTTATTTCGAATGTACAATAAATTTGCAGAGACAAAAGGTTGGAAGATTGAAGTCCTTTATGCTGAATCAAAAGAAGCGGGAGGATTTAGTCAAATCGAATTCATGGTAAGTGGAGATTCTGTATATTCTCTTTTGAAATACGAATCTGGTGTACACCGTGTACAACGTGTTCCACAAACGGAATCAAGTGGACGAATTCATACTTCGACTGCGACTGTTGTCGTGCTTCCTGAAGCGGAGGATATCGATTTTGAGTTGAACATGGAAGAAGTTCGTGTTGATACTTTTAACTCATCTGGACCTGGAGGACAATCCGTCAACACTACAAGGTCCGCCGTTCGAGTGACTCATATCCCAACCAATACAGTTGCACAATGTCAAGATGGAAAGAGTCAACACGAAAATAAAGCATCCGCTTTACGCATCTTAAAGGCAAGACTTTATGATAAAATCCTCCAAGAGAAGTTGGAAAAAGAAGGTGCAGAACGAAAATCTAAAATTGGATCTGGAGATCGTTCAGAGAAAGTTCGCACCTATAACTATCCTCAAAATAGAATCACAGATCATAGGATTGGATTTACCATTCAACAACTCGATCGAGTTATCGACGGTAGGCTAGATCCAATCATCGAGGCATTGATTACCGAAGAACAAAGACGTAAGTTGGAAAAATCAGAATAATGACTTTTAAAGCAACGCTCGAAGAAGCGAATAAAATATTACGTCATGCAAATAAAGAAACAAGTGCCGCTAAGTTATTGATGTTGCACTTTTGTGGCTTGGAGCCAACAGATCTTTATTTGCAGTATGCGAATGAGATGCCACCTTCTAACCGGAAGGCATTTTTGGAAGCAATTCGACTTCATGTTGAACAAAACATTCCGGTTCAACATATTATGGGGTATGTCTATTTCTATGGTTATAAATTCATTGTCAATGATCAGGTTTTGATTCCTCGTTTTGAAACTGAGGAATTGGTAGCCAATGTATTGATGTTATATGATGATTATTTCCGGGATGAAGTTGTTGATTTAGTTGACATTGGTACCGGATCTGGATGTTTAGCAATAACACTACAAAAAGAAGAACCAGAGCACATTAAGGCTGTAGCAACAGATATTAGCGAGAGCGCCTTAAAAACTGCGAAAGAAAATGCGCTTGCATTAGATGCAACGGTTGAATTCTTGTGTGGAGATATGTTGGAACCATTAGAAAGTAGAAAATTTGATATTCTTGTTTCCAATCCACCGTATATTCCGCAAGAAGAAGTCGTGGAATCGATCATTTATGACCATGAACCACATGTTGCACTATTTGGTGGTGAAGATGGGCTTCGATTCTATCGCGAAATACTATCAAAAGCAAATACTGTTTTGAAGGAACGATCGATTATAGCTTTTGAGCACGGTTATGATAAAGCTGTAGAACTTCAGAATTTGGCAAAGAAATATTTTCCCTATTCCTTAATATATACATTAAAGGATATGCAAGGGAAGGATCGTATGACTTTTGTTATAACTGGTTTCGAAGATGGTAAAGAAAGGATTCGATGAAAACGGATTCTTTTTTTCTTCCTTAATAATATATATATTATTATCAAAATTACGCTGATTTTTTCAATGAAAAACAGTTGACAATTCTTCGAAAACCCTTATATTATTATAGTGAAATGAGGGATATCATGAGTAAAAAATTAGTAATCGTGGAGTCACCGGCAAAATCCAAAACGATTGCACAATATCTTGGTGGAGACTATACCGTAGAATCCTCTGTTGGTCATATACGAGATTTGGCAATTGTTGGAGTAGGTGGACTCGGAGTAGACGTTGAACATGATTTCAAGCCTACTTACGAGGTACTCTCCGAAAAGAAGAAGGTAATTCATCAATTGAATAAAGCGCTAAAAGAAGCGGATGAACTATACCTCGCAACCGACCCGGATCGAGAGGGAGAAGCGATATCCTGGCATTTAAGTGAAACCTTGAATATTAAGAATCAAAAGGTGTATCGAGTCATCTTTAATGAGATTACCCGTGATGCAATTAAGGAATCGTTTGAACATCCAGGAGAAATCAATCGCGATTTGGTGAACTCTCAAGAAACCAGACGTATCTTGGATCGAATTATCGGCTTTAAACTATCAAAACTGCTGCAAGCTAAAATTAAATCAAAATCAGCTGGGAGAGTTCAATCTGCTGCATTACAAATTATCGTTGATCGCGAAGATGAAATCAATGCGTTTCAAATAGAAGAATATTATGAGATTTTTGCATCGATTGAAGGGATGGATGCAAAACTAGTGAAATACAAAGGTGAGAATCCAATGATTCCATCTCAATTGGATGCAGAAAGTATCATTGCATCCTTATCAAAAGATTTCGTAGTAGGCTCCATCACGGTGAAACCATATACTTCTAATCCAAAACCACCATTCATTACTTCTACGTTACAACAGCTTGCATCCAGTAAATATGGATACAGTCCAACCAGAACAATGAAGATTGCTCAAACACTATACGAAGGAATTGATATCGGTAATGAGACGGTAGGTTTGATTACCTACATGCGTACCGATTCAACACGTATGTCTTCGTCTTTCGTTACACAAGCAGAACAATATATTAAAGAAGAATACGGTGCGGATTATTATGGTAATTTCCGAAAAATGAAACAACAAGGGAATGTCCAAGACGCCCACGAAGCCATTCGTCCTACTAGTATTTACAGGACCCCAAAACTAATGAAGCAATATTTGTCTCCGGCAGAATATAAGATCTATCAGTTGATCTTTGCTAGAGCGGTTGCTTCATTGATGAAACCAAAGAAAACAGAAGTCACTTCTTTGATTTTGAACAATAACGAAGCAGATTTCAAGATCTCCAGTACAAAAATCCTGTTCGACGGGTTCTTGAAGCTATACAATCAATTTGAAACAGAGGATGAAGAAGCTACTTTGGATCTCTCTAGATTCCATGAAGGTGACATTTTCAAAGCCGATGAGGTTACATTTAAGCAATTGTTTACAACACCTCCGGCACGCTATTCTGAATCTACTCTGATTAAGAAGATGGAAGATTTAGGAATTGGTCGTCCATCCACCTATGCTCAAACGATTCAAACGATAAAGAATCGCAAATACGTTGAATTGAAGGATCGTAAATTTACTCCAACAGAACAGGGGATTTTAACGATTCGAAAGTTGGATAAGTATTTCCATGAATTTATCAGTCCAAATTACTCAAGACAAATGGAGGTAATGTTGGATGGAATCGCTGATGGCAAGGAAGAGCGAACCAAAAACCTAACAGAATTCTATCAGTACTTTATGCCTTTGGTCGCGAATGCAGAGCGAAATATGTCCAAAGTGAAGCCAAAGGAAACGGGTGAACATTGTCCAAATTGTGGATCCCCAATGGTTCATAAACATGGAAAATATGGCGAATTTGAAGCTTGTTCTAATTTTCCAACATGTAAGTATATCAAACCAACTGAGAAAGAAACTAAGAGCGAAGTTTTCGATACGAAAGTACCATGCCCAGAATGTGAAAATGCAACATTAGTGGTTCGAACCGCAAAAAAAGGCAAAAACCGTGGAAAGAAATTCTTAGCCGCATCGACTTTCCCAAAATGCAAATATATTTCTCCTCTAAAAGTGACAGATGAGTTCTGCCCTAAGTGTTCCAACGTACTTGTAGAGAATGAGAATAAGGAAATAGTTTGTATCGATCCAACCTGCGGTTTTAAGAAGTGAACCATCACAAAAACTTCAATTGACACTTTGGAAATCTTGTGTTATTATGTTAACGCAACGAAAAGTTGCATTTCCCTGAAAGTGTTAATATAACACTTACCCTTCCTGAATTCGCTTCTTACCCTAGAAGCGAATTTTATTTTCCTAAAAGTTTGGAAGGTATGATATAATACAATAGGTATTTAGGGTGGTGAAATCCATGGGATTATTCCAAAAATTCTTTCAAAATAAAGAGCGAAAACAAAAAGCTGAAAAATATAAAATAGGAATGATGAAAACACGTCAGGGTTCCCTCTCTTCCTTAAAAGATATCTTGACGAAATCGAAAGCGATTAATGAAGATTTGTTCTCCAAACTAGAGGAAATTTTTATCATGGCTGATATTGGTATAGATACGGTTATTGAATTTATTGAAGAACTCAAAGATTCCGTTAAAACGTTACAAATCACAGATCCACTTCAACTAGAGAATTTAATTGTTGATAAAATGTTTGAATTATACTTAAAGGACGAAATAATCAACACAAACATACGTTATAATCAAAATGGATTAACGATAATCTTGTTTGTTGGAGTGAATGGAACCGGAAAAACTACAACCATCGGGAAAATGGCGTTTAAAATCAAACAAGAAGGAAAATCCGTCATGTTGGCTGCAGGAGATACATTCAGAGCTGGAGCCATTAATCAATTGAAGGTGTTTGGCGAAAGAGTTGGAGTTCCAGTTATAGCAAAAGAAGCCGGAAGTGATCCTTCCAGCGTCATATATGATGCGATTCAAATTGCCAAGAAAGACAAAGTGGACGTATTACTTGTGGATACTGCTGGCCGTCTTCAAAACAAAGTAAATTTGATGAACGAGTTGAATAAGATTAGTCGTATTATCAAAAGAGAAACCAATAATCAACCATATGAAACCTATTTAGTTATCGATGCGACTACAGGGCAAAACGGATTATCACAAGCTAAAATCTTTTCCGAGGTAACTGATGTTTCAGGAATTGTATTAACTAAACTTGACGGTACTGCAAAAGGCGGAATCGTTTTGGCGATACGAAATAAATTAGGAATCCCAATTTCCTTTGTCGGGTTGGGTGAAAAATTGGAAGATCTCGAGTATTTTGACATTGAAAATTACATTTATGGTTTATTCGCTGATTTCTTCCAAGGGTAGGTGAAAGAATGGATTTGAAAGAAAAAATTCGTTTGAATTCTCTCTATGACATTTATGGAGAATTGCTTACAGAAAAACAAAGAGAGTATTTTGAATATTACTATTTAAGTGACTATTCCTTGTCTGAAATTTCAGATATTCTTTCTGTAAGTAGAAACGCAGTTCACATGCAACTAAAAAATGTAGTGTCACATTTAGAACACTATGAAACGACATTGAAAATACAAAAGAAAAAAGAAATCGTCAAGGCTTTGATGTATAAGATTGATCAAAGTGCAATTACAATCGATGAAATCAAAAAAGAATTGGAGAAGATGTAAGCTATGGCATTTGAAAATTTGACCAGTCGCTTTCAAATGGCTTTAAGAAGAATTACAGGAAAAGCGAGATTAACGGAATCTGATATTGATCAAATGATGCGAGAAGTAAGACTCTCGCTTTTGGAAGCCGATGTTAACTATAAAGTAGTCAAAGAATTCACAGATGAAGTCAAGCAACAAGCATATGGAGAAAAGATTCTCAAAGGCTTAAATCCCGGACAACAAGTTGTTAAAATCGTAAGTGATGAACTTACCAAATTAATGGGTGAAACAGCTTCCGAACTAAAACTCAATCCAAGTGGTACTACAGTGATCTTAATGGTTGGTCTTCAAGGTGCCGGAAAAACAACGACTGCTGGGAAATTAGCGAACTATATTCGTAAGAATCATGATAAGAATCCTATATTGATTGCAGCCGATATCTATCGTCCAGCAGCAATCGAACAACTTCAAACCGTTGGGGCACAATTGAAAATTCCTGTGTTTGAAATGGGAAAAACAAACCCAATCCAAATCGTTAGAGAAGGGTTGGATTATGCAAAAACTCAAGGGCATAATGTTGTCATCATTGATACTGCCGGTCGCCTTCATATTGACGATCAGATGATGGATGAAATTCGCGAAATCGAAGTGATATCAAAACCAAATGAGGTTCTTTTAACCGTCGATGCGATGACCGGTCAAGACGCAGTCAATGTCGCGAAATCCTTCCATGAGGCCTTGCATCTGACAGGGTGTGTTTTGACAAAATTAGATGGAGATACCAGAGGTGGAGCAGCTCTATCGATTCGCAAAATTACTGATGTACCGATTAAATTCTCTGGAACCGGCGAAAAACTAACAGAGATAGAAGTATTTCATCCAGAACGTATGGCAAGTCGTATTTTGGGAATGGGAGACATTATGTCTCTTGTAGAAAAAGCCACTGCTGAAATCGATGAAGCCGAAGCGATGTCCATGATGGAAAAAATGATGTCGGGACAGTTCGATTACAACGATCTGCTAAAACAGATGAAGATGATGAAGAGGATGGGTAAATTCTCAGGATTGTTAAAAATGATTCCGGGTATGAGCACGATGGCTAATGTCGATCAAATCGACGATAGCCAATTAGCATACATTGAAGCCATTATTAACTCCATGACAAAAGCGGAAAGAAAAAACCCAGAACTAATTGAACGTAGCAGTTCGAGAAGAAATCGAATTTCTGAAGGTTGTGGACGATCTACTACCGAAGTGAGTCGACTGATTTCGACATTGGATAAGCAACGAAAAATGATGCGACAACTTCAAAATATGAATCCTCAAAATATTCAAAACATGGCACAAGGGACATATCAACCAAGAGAGTCTCGTGCGATGAGAAGAGCAAAAAAGAAAAGTGGTGGCTATTAATAGCCACCATTATTTTTGAGAAAGGTACTTGGATAAGAAACGATAAACAGCATTTTCGGAACTAGTATGATCCAAAACAATATCTGCCACTTTGATTAAGTCAGGATGAGAATTTCTAACGCAAACCCCAACTTTGGCATATTCAATCATCTCGATATCATTATGTCCATCACCGATGGCTATGACTTGATCGCGATCAAATCCAAGGAGTTTGGCTACATACGCCAAAGCTTTTCCCTTATTGGACTCAGGAGTGTAAATCTCCAAGATCGAATCAAATTCTCCCTTTAAATCCCAGATTCGGCAGAGGACTTTGCCTTGATACTTCTGATCAATATAGTCTTTGATGATTTTTCCTCGACCTTGTTTTCCAATGATTATAAAACCATTTGTATCAGTCTTCAAAGTGTTGCGAAGGTTACCGACGATAATATCGGTAGCCCCATCAACGTGAAGTAATGGTTCAATTTCCTTTTCTTCTTTATATAAGTAGATTTCATCGTATACTTCAGAAAAGGCATTGCGAATATGATCGAGGTTATTTTCGAAAATATCAATGATTGCATCTTTGTTAACCACATAATTGACCATCGGAAAATCCTCATGATTTGGATGTGTAATCAAACCACCGTTATAATTTATGATCGGTGTGTCTAATCCGAAGCGCTCGTATACAAACTTTGAAGAACGATAGGGTCTTCCTGTTGCAATCACAATTTTATGACCGAATTCCTGTAATTTTTTCATGAATTCGCACAATGTCTCAGATAAAGAATCGAAATCATATAGGATCGTTCCATCTAAATCAAGTGCGATTAAGTAATTGTCCATAGTATCACCGAAATCCATTATCTCATATCGTTGGGATTAATGCAAATCATTATAACAATTGAATAATATTATATTTTAAGATATAATTTAATGTAATAGGAGCGTAAAAAGATGACTGCTAAATTGATGATAAATCTGTTTCCCTTAATGACTTTGGCAATCGAATGGGTCAACATCCGATATTTCCTTCTTGGTGCTGTGACTGGTATCATTCTTTTGGCTTTATCTGTGGTTGGAATCCTAGCGACAAACGAACGTAAGAAGACAAAAATTCGAATGTCCAAAGGGGAACCGTTGGACGAAAAAGTCGTTATGGATATGATCGAATCGAAACAGAATCAATTGGAAAAAACAGCGAGAACGACTGACAGTGGATATTTCAAAGTAGCATTGGATTTAAGTTTGGAATTATCAGAAGAAATCTCCCGATATTACTTTCCAGATTCACGCTATCCATTATACGAATTGTCCATCCAAGAATTATTAACTCTCAACTATTATATTACCAATCGTATCAATGATTTGGTCAATGGAAAATTCTTTAAATTATTCAAAAACTATCGAATTGCAAGTATTATTGATTTGTTGAATACCAAAAAGAAGATAACCAATTCTAAATTGATGCAAATCTCAAGAAAAATTAAAATCCAACAAATCTACAGCGCGAGTAAAACAGTATTGAATTATGCAAATCCAATTTACTGGTTTCGAAAACTAGCTATCAAACCGACAACAGTCTTAGTAACCAAAGAGATATGTAAATACATCATTTCTATTTTTGGAGAAGAAACAAATAAAATCTATAGCAAAGCAATCTTTAAACAGGAAGATTCTGAAGAAGATATCATGTCAAAATTGGAAAAGATTGTTGAAAGCGAGGAAATTGAGTAATGTTTAATCGCAAAAAGAAACCGGAACGAATTATTCCAGGCTATACGAGAACGCCTGATAATCGAGAATTCTTCATTCCTCAAATCAGTGTCATTGAAGATAAGAAAGCATTGAGAAACAAGTTTGTCTCTCCGATTTTTGGTACGGCTGCCAAGGATGAAGTTACCATCCCTCAAGATCGTCAAGGTTGGGGAGATATCGATAAAAAGTATGACGCTTTTCGAAGCAAAAGAAAACTGACAAAAGAAGAAGCAAAACGCAGATATGGGCATCAATATTATGAGTTTATGCGAGTAGACAGTTCTGCGATGAAAAAGGTTCATACGGAAGAAGGCTTAACCAGCGATGATTTACTAAGGGCTCAACAGTTAGAAAATCCTCAAACCGCAGAAGATATCATTAATGATCATACTACTTCTGTTTCTGTTGATGAATTCTTCAAATCAGCCGAAGAAACCTTGCAACAAAATGAAGAGGAAATTATTGAATCCGAGGTTCTTAAGGATATCATTGTGGAAGATGATGACGATTCGATGAAATACGATCGAATTGAAGAAGAACGCGAAGATGATGAAATCATTTTCCAATCAACGCAAGAAGAAGAACAAGAAATCGAAGATATTGCATTCGCCGATGATTTTGAATATGAAGAATATAAACCTCCGGTTGTCCCTAAGGAAAATCGCCATGTTGAACAACCAATTGAAAAAGTGGACTTTAAGCATTATCAACTTCCACCGATTAGTCTGTTCAAGAAAACGAAAGCAAAAGCAGATGAGGAGCCTACTTGGATTAAAGATAATATTGATATCATAAATCAAACTTTATTATCTTTTGGTATTGAAGGTGAAGTGACCAATTATACAAAAGGACCAACTGTTACTCGATATGAAATTGCTCTTGGTTCTGGAGTTCAAACAAAAAAAATAACTTCTATTTCAGACAATATTCAAATGAGTTTAGCAGCTTTGAGTATTCGTATAGAAGCTCCAATCCCTGGAAAAACAACTGTCGGAATTGAAGTGCCAAATAAAGTGCGAGAGTCTGTTTTCTTCGGAGATGTTGTAGATAACGACTACTTCTTGAATTCTGAAGATCCATTGTTAATTGCAATCGGGCTAGACATCGATGCAAATCCTGTATATACATCGATTGAGTCGATGCCACACGGACTGGTTGCGGGGTCTACTCAAAGTGGAAAGTCGGTATGCATTGCATCCATCATTGCTTCTTTGATTACGAAGAATAAACCGGATGGATTAAAGATGATGATGATTGACCCGAAGAAAGTTGATTTGCAACAATTTGCCGATATTCCTCATTTGATTACACCAATCATCGACGATCCGAAAATTGCAGTAGAATCCCTAAAATATATGGTAAACGAAATGGAATCCCGCTATGATACTTTGAAAGAGTTCAAAGCAATCAACGTGAAAGATTACTATCGTAGAAGACAAAATACACCGAATTTCAAAGCGATGCCGCGAATTGTTATTATTATCGAAGAGGCTTCCGATTTATTGATTACCGGTGGTAGTGAAGTAGAAGAAGCAATCTTGAAATTAACACAAAAATCTCGTGCTGTCGGAATCCATATATTATTAGCGACGCAAAGACCTTCTGCTGATATCATCAAAGGTGCTATTAAAGCGAACATTCCTACTAGATTTGCTTTCCGTGTTCCTTCATCGACAGACTCATCTGTTGTACTAGATATGACAGGTGCAGAAAAACTCCTCGGTAAAGGAGATATGCTTTTATCAGAAAATGGTATGGCAAGACGTTTGCAAGGTGCATATTTATCCCCAGAAGAAATCGAAGCTGTAACAGAATTTATAATTAATCAAGCACAACCGGAATATATGTTCTCTCATGAAAGTTTAATTGTTCGAGCTCAGACCGGAGAAGATTTGGATACCATTGATGAATTGTTTAAAGAAGTTGCAAATTATGTGGTAGAAGAAGGAAAATGTTCTTTGAACAAGATTACCCAAGTTTTTGGAATAGGATTTAATCGAGCAACGCAAATTGTGGGAACATTAGAGAAATTCGGTATTGTTTCCGAAAATGTTGGTACGAAACCTCGTACTGTTCTTGTTGAGTTTGATCAACTCGCAAATATATTTGAAAGTATTGAAACCCTATGATAGAAGAAATTAACTTACTGGATGAAGAAACAGAACAAGAAAACTTGTTAAGCGATTATAACAAGCTGATGAAAAAATCCATTTGGATGATCATCAGCTTTTATGGTATGTTGCTTGTAAGTTTTGGATTATTCCTTTATTTACAACAAAATAAATTCTTTATCTTTAATATCAATCGTTCTTTTGAAAACGTTCCAAGTCCGATGATCGCTGAACTATTTTCCATGTTCTTTTTCGCAATCATTATCATTGGTTTGATATCTTTCTTGGTATTAACAGTTGCGTTTGTACAACAAAAAACAAAAGTATTGCAAGTCGATGAGGAAACCTACGAGGCATATCGCAAGAAATTTAGCGTCGCAGATGTATTTAGTGTCGTTCCGACCTTCCTTGTAATTGTTATGATTATCAATGGTTTTTTCTTTTCCTTTGCGCAAGTCGATGGAGAGTCGATGGAACCTACATTTCAAAACAACGATGCAGTCTTGATTAAATATGTTGAATCCTATGATACGGATGAAATCGTGATTGTTGATAAAGGAGACATGTATATCATCAAACGTTTGGTCGCTCAAGCTGGAGATCATCTTGTGGTCAATGAGACAGGTGTATATGTGAATGATGTTTATATCTCAAGCGTAATGTATGAGGATTCATCTGGAAACTTAAAATTGCTAAACTATAAATCCTATGACATAATTATTCCAGAGGGAAGTTACTATGTTTTGGGAGATAATGAATATCATTCCAGTGATTCTCGAGTAGAAGGGTTATTTACGGAAGATAATATGATTGGAGTTGTCATTTTTAAATTCCCTATGGGATAGAATTTGACTCTAACAAGGGGGACGGCTTTGAAACAAATTCAATGGTTTCCTGGCCATATGCAAAAAGCCAGAAGACAAATAGAAGAAAAACTACCTGTTATCGATATCGTTTACGAAATCAGAGACGCAAGAATTCCGGAATCCAGTCGGAATCCTTTGTTGATGGAAATCGTTAAAGGAAAACCAATTCTAGTTATTCTAAATAAGAGCGATTTGGCTGACCCAATGAAAACAAAAGAATGGATTCAAAAATATGAACAATCTGGCATGCATTGTATCGAATTAAATTCTCTAACTGGAAATGTCTTTTCTCAAGTGAATCAAAAAACTCAAATAATACTACAAGGTTTAAAAGAAAAAGAAGAAAAGAAGGGAATGACTGCCCGACCATTTCGAGCGATGGTAATTGGAATTCCTAATGTTGGTAAATCGCAATTTATCAATAATATGGCCGGAAAGAATAAAGTGAAAACAGGGAATCTACCTGGAGTGACAAAAACACAGAGTTTCATTAAAACCAAAGGCGACCTTCTTTTGTTGGATAACCCAGGTGTTTTGTGGCCAAAGTTTGAAGATGAGTCCATTGGATTTCATTTGGCATTGTTAGGTTCTATCAAGGATGACATATTGCCATTAGATGAAGTGGCTATATTTGGTATTCGATATTTATTGAATCACTATCCAAACAGACTAAAAGAACGATATGGTATCGATGCGGATATCGAAACACCAATTCTAGAAATCTTTGACCAGATTGGCATAAACCGAGGTTGCAGATTATCTGGTGGTGATATCGATTACGATCGAGTCATTAATCTGTTTTTGTATGATATACGCAATTCAAAATTAGGAAGGATCACGATTGAGTCCATTGAAGATGTATCAGTTTGAACAAGAACTATGGAGAAAAGGTTATCGATATATTGTTGGAGTTGATGAAGTCGGTCGCGGACCGCTGGCTGGTCCTGTTGTTGCAGGAGCTGTTATATTAAATCCAAATAATCCTATCGATGGCCTAAATGATTCCAAACAACTTTCTTCGAAACAGCGGCAAAGACTTCTATCCGAAATCAAGGAGAAAGCTTTGGCATACGCTGTTTCTTTTGTCAGTGAGCAAGTTATCGATGAGATTAATATCTATCAAGCTTCCAAATCAGCGATGCTTCAAGCAATCAAAGGTTTGAGGATTCAACCGGAGTTTGTTCTATCTGATGCAATGCCGCTAAAAGAAAGCGAACTTCCTTTTCAGGCGATCATCAAAGGAGATACATTATCTGCATCCATCGCTGCAGCATCTATTTTGGCAAAAGAAACTAGAGACGCCTTTATGCTCGAAAAAAGCATTCAGTTTCCAGGATATGATTTTGAACACAATATGGGCTATCCCACCAAGAAACATCTTGATGCAATTCAACAGATAGGGGTTTGTGAAATCCATCGTAGGTCATATAAACCAGTGAAAGATGCTTTGCAAAAACAATTAACACTATGGGAGGAAGAAGATGTATAAAGCTGTAATATTTGATTTAGATGGAACTCTATTGGATACAATTGAGGATATCACCGATAGTATGAATGCTTCATTGCGTTCACTGGGACATTTGGATTTTCCAATCGATGCATATAAATATTTTGTCGGCAGAGGCGTAGATGAATTGATTGTATCTGCAATTGAAGCGGGTGGAATTGATCCTCAAGAATTTACTGCAATTAAGGCTGGTTATCTAAAAGAGTACGCAATTCGAAAATCAATGAAAACAAAACCTTATCCCGGAATGATCAATCTTCTTCAAAAATTGATTAAGGCTGGAATCAAGGTTTGCATCCTTTCCAATAAGCCACACTTTCAAACGGAAGCCGTTGTAGAAACATACTTTTCCAATGTTGATTTTGATATTGTTTTTGGAAAAAAACCAGAGTATCCTATTAAACCAGATCCTTCATCAGCAAACGCCATCACTCAACTACTGGGAATTGATATAGCCGAAATCCTTTATGTTGGAGACACAAATACCGATATGGAAACCGCGATCAATGCTGGATTCGATAGTGTTGGAGTTCTGTGGGGATTCCGAAATAAACAAGAACTTTTAAATGCAAATGCAACGTATATTGTATCTCAAGCAAACCAAATCTATGATATTGTAAAGGGTGACAATCGTGATTATCTCGCAGCAAGAAGCGTTTGAGGTAAACTTAAACGGAAAAGTAATCATATTTCCAACGGATACCGTGTATGGTATCGGTTGTTTGTTGCAAGATGTATCATCGATTCATCGAATCTATGAGATTAAAAACCGAGATTATTCGAAACCAATGGTAATCCTTTGCGCCAATTTGAGGCAAGTTAAGGAATTAATACGTCGGGATCAAACGATACCAGATTCTTTGCTTAAATTCTGGCCTGGTAAATTAACAATTATTTTCTTTAAAAATGAATCTGTTTATGATATAATAACAGCAAACAATAGTACAGTTGGAATTCGCATCCCTGGAAATCGGTTTGCTTTAGACCTTTTATCTAAGCACGGCCCTATGGTTGTAACCAGCCTAAATATCAGTAGTGAACCGCCAATCTTGAAGTTCAAGGATACACTCGCGTTCGCTAATCAAGTTGATATGATTGTCGAAGGCGAAGATTTAAGTGGGATACCATCCACTGTATATGATTTAACAACTCACAAAGTATTGCGCCAAGGTGATATTGAAATTATCGAGGGTTAGAAATGATTGATAACAAAGTAAAACAAAAAATCATTGATTCTTATGGAATCAATATTATAGACGACGTTTTATTAGCAGATGATTACCACATTGTATTCTGTTTCGACTTTTACAAGTTACTCAATGCAGAAATTCATGTTTTAGCGGGTGACATGGGTTTTTATGGATTTAATAAAGAAACAGGATTCACAGTAAAAGATGTGTTACCGTTTATTGAATACAAAAATCCAGTGTCTTACGTCATAGGAGAAGATCGGTATTTAGAATTTTTGTTGGATTCGATATCACAAAACGAAGATGGCAGAGAACTCTATTTTCCAATCAAAGGGGATACACAGACATTATGGGTCGTGTGTACTTTTGACACGATAAAGAAAGATGATGATGTTCATTTGATTTATGGTAGAGTTAATTGGATTACTTCATCAATACCGGATGCAATACGATTTTATGAAAATAATTATCGAGATACTTTGAGTAAATTATATTCCAAAGAAGCTTTGGCATTACATTTGAATCGAGCTCAAAATAACGATCATTCTTATGGTTTATATTTTGATATTGACAACTTCAAAAGAATCAATGATATCTTTGGACATAAAGCAGGAGACCGATATTTAAGAGAATTAGGGGAACGGTTACAAAAATTAGAGAGCCCAGATACCCATGTATATCGCATTGGTGGAGATGAGTTTTTTGTTTACTTGATTAATTCCACCGAAAATACTGCCTATCAAATGGCGATGCAAGTGATTTACGATGTTGAAAAATTAAATCCAGATGGAGAGCAAGCAGAAGTCAGTGCTTCCATCGGAATTATCCCTATTATTGGCTCTGATTTCGATGTTGAGGATTTATTGGATTTGGCTGATCGTGCAATGTATCATGCAAAAGAAAAGGGAAAAGGACATATATCATACGCAAGAGACGTTTAATCGTCTCTTTTTTTATATTGGTTTTATTGTAATAAAACCATGTTTTTGATATAATTGTTATGATATATTGGACAAAGGAGAGATGGGTATGAAAGTTTCCATTGGCGCTGATCACGCAGGTTATATTTATAAAGATCCGATTAAAGAACATCTCCAAAATAAAGGGATTGAAGTGATTGATGAAGGGACAGATTCGAGCCAAGCTACGGATTATCCCGATTATGCATTTAAGGTAGGCAATCGCATAAAGGAAAAAGAAGCCGATTTAGGTATTTTGATTTGTGGTACAGGAATTGGCATGAGTATTGCAGCGAATAAAGTAGAAGGGATTCGTGCGGCTGTCGTGGAAAATGATTTCACAGCTGAATCCTCAAGAACGCACAACCATGCGAACGTCATCACGTTCGGATCGCGTGTTAATACGATCGATGAAGTGTTGAAATTCATCGATATATTTATGTCTGCAAAAGAATCCGAAGAAAAACGCCATGTTGGCAGAGTAGATAAAATTACAGATTTCGAGGAGGGCAAATGGGAAAAGTAGTATTGTTTGATCACCCTTTGATCAAACACAAATTATCAATTATTAGAAACAAATTCACAGACACTAAGACATTCCGCGAGAATGTAAATGAAATTGGGTCTTTAGTAACTTTCGAGGTTACAAGAGACCTGGAAACGAGACCAGTAGATATTGAAACGCCTGTTGCAAAGACTACAGCTGAAGTGTTGGCGAAAGAAGTGGTTATTGTCCCGATCTTAAGAGCTGGACTTGGAATGGTTGATGGAATTCACAACGTGATACCAACAGCTAAGATTGGTCATATCGGTTTGTATCGAGATGAGACAACTTTAAAACCTCAGGAATACTATCTGAAATTTCCAAAAGAGATAGTAGATGCGACGGTTTTGGTTGTTGACCCGATGTTGGCGACTGGTGGTTCTGCCATTGCGGCAATCAATAAGGTGAAGAAAACCGGAGCCAAAGACATTCGATTCGTTGCTTTAGTAGGGTGCCCAGAAGGAATTTCTGCATTGCAAGAAGCACATCCAGATGTGGATATCTATTTGGCTGCGTTGGATGAAAGATTAAACGAGGTCGGCTATATTGTTCCAGGACTCGGAGATTGTGGGGACAGATTGTTTGGCACAAAATAAGAAAGGCGCATCATTCGCTCTGACTTATAACCTGATTACACAATTCTTCGTAGAAACATTTGTCGGGATGATTGTCGGGTATTTTTTAGGAAAATATTTAGACAAATGGTTGTTTGATGAAAAACAGATTTTTACGTATCTATTGATGATATTGGGTATGCTTTCAGGGCTAGCTAACTTAATTCGAAGAGCTATGAAAACGATCGATGGAGGTGACCAACATGAAACAAAAGATGAACATCATTGAAAGAACCTTTTTGTTCAGTTGGCCGTATGCCATCGTCTTTTCGCTTGTTTTATATCTCATTACGCAAAATTTTGATTGGGTCATAAGCTTTCTTTTAGGGGTCTTTTCCGTATTACTAATGCAGTCGTTAAACTACCGCATAATGAAAAGATTATTTAAAGAGAATCCACAAAAGATCAAATCAAACTCCATCATCATTTATCTTGTAAAATATATATTTTACGGTATAATATTATATGTCGCATTAACCGAGGCTGATTGGAACGTGTATTTCACATTTGCTGGTTTATTTACGTTCCGAATCGTTTCATTCTTTGTCACTTTGATTTATGCGAATAAAGGGGAAGATGACGATGCTTGATTTCAAGTTAATCGCACCGATATCACCGAATGTATATTCTACCTTGATTATTGTTGCTGTTTTGGCAATTATCTTCATTATCGTCGGTGTTAAAATTTCAAAACTTGATCCCGCAGAAACTCCAAAAGGTTTTCTGTTTCTTTGTATTACCATCGTTTCATTTTTCCAAAATTTCTTGAAAGACTATATTTCTGGAAAGAGATTGGATTTCTTTGGTCCATACTTATTTACCATTATCATTTTCTTGGCGTTAGCTAACACTTCGGCATTGCTGGGTATGACGCCTCCGCTTGCTAATATCGGGGTAGCATTGAGTTTTTCCATCATAACATTTATTATGATTAAAGTGGCAGAATTCAAGTTTCAAGGAGTTAAAAGTAAGTTAAGCGGACTAATGGGTCCGGTTAAACCTCTTGCACCACTTATGATTCCAATCAATTTGATTGGTGAAATTTCCACACCTTTTTCTATGGGTCTTCGTTTATTCGTAAATTTGATGAGTGGAGTGGTAATCTCCGCCATGGTATTTGCTGTAATAGGATCGGCACAATCCATCTTGTTACAAATTGGGTTATACGGAGTCTTTGGAGTGGTGTTACATCTAATGTTTGATATCTTCTTTGGTTTGATTCAAGCATTCGTGTTCTTTATGTTATCAACTGTCAATCTTTCTATGGCTTCTGAGTCGTAGACAAAATATAGGAGGAATAAAATGTTCGCACAAATGTTACATTCAATCTTGCGTTTCGCAACAGATACTGCTGGGTACAATGAATTTTTTGCTAGTGGTATGGCATATTTAGGTGCTGGTATCGCGGTTATCGCTGGGCTTGGACCTGGTATTGGACAAGGTTTCGCCGCTGGGAAAGCTGCCGAAGCTGTTGGTCGTCAACCAGAAGCACAAGGGAAAATCCTCGTAACAACTTTGGTTACGCAAGCAGTTGCGGAGACCACAGGTCTTTATGCCTTGTTGGTTGCGTTGTTATTGATTGGAAAGTAAGAATTACACATTAATCGTTACAGAGGAGGGATAGCATGGCCGAAATTCTACAAAAAATGATGGAAGCCGTCACTAAAGCAATTGAAAATGCACTTGGTGCGAGCTTATCCGATATCGCTATCCAAATAGGAGCTACATTAGTTTTGGTAGTTATTGTAAGAATATTTTTCTGGAATAAAATTACAGCGTTTTTAGAAAAACGTCGCGAATTGATGCAGCAAGAATTTGATTCTGCTAAAGAAGCGAACGAAGATGCTAAAATACTACAGGAAAAATCAAGCAAGGAATACCAAGAATTAAAGGCACAATCGAAAGATATCATCGAGAAAGCCAGAAAACGCGGAGAAGAAGAACGCGGAACCATCTTAGAAAAAGCTAAAACAGAGGCGAAGGATTTGATGGATCAAGCACAATCAGAAATTGAGCTTGAAAAGAAAAAAGCCGAAAGTGATATTCGCAAAGAAGCGATTAATCTTGCGACTTTGATGGCTAGCAAGATTATCGAAAAAGAAATCGATGGGTCGGAATATCAAGATTTAACTGTAGATCGAATAGAAAGCAGTGAAAAACTATGACAGGTATTGCTTATCAATATGCATTAGCTGTCTTTTCGCTTGCAGAAGAGACAAGTCGTCATGAAGAGTTTAAACAAGTTCTTGCCTCTTTTGCTGAATCTGCGGATGAAGATATGTATAAATTCTTTGCTCATCCAAAAATCGAACGTTCTCAAAAAATCGCACTTTTGAACGAAACGGTTTCGGATACTCTTTTATCAAACTTTCTCAAAGTTTTGGTGGAAAATGATCGTTTTGAACTTCTAGACGCAATTGTCATGGCATATCAAGATATCTTAGATAACCTGCATAAAGTAATGCAAGTTACGGTGTTCTCCAAAGAGAAACTTTCAAAAGAAAATATCGCAAAAATCGAAGCCAAACTGGAAAAAGCCTATCAAAGAAAAGTAGAATTCGAATTTGTCATTGAGGATACCATTATAGGTGGCATCCGGATTGAATTTGAAGGTAATGTTATTGATGAAACAATAAATAAACAATTGGATGAATTAAAATCCAGCTTGTTGGAATAGAGGTATGACCGATGAAAATAGATCCATTGGAAATCAGTTCTTTATTAAGAGAACAGATTCGCAAATATGAAAAAGACCTAAAAACCGAGAATGTCGGAACCGTTATTTCCGTGGGCGATGGGATAGCACTTATTTATGGTTTAGACAATGCCATGAGTGGAGAACTATTGACTTTCCCCAATGGCGTTTATGGAATGGTACAAAACTTAGAAAAAAATAATGTTGGTGCCATTTTGTTAAACGACTCTGATCTTGTAAAAGAAGGCGACCAAGTGAAATCCACTGGGCGTATTCTTGAAGTTGGAGTTGGCGAAGAAATGATTGGTCGCATCGTGAACCCTTTAGGACAACCTTTGGATGGCCTTGGTAAGATTGAAACCAAGAAAAGTCGTCCGATTGAACGAAAAGCGACTGGTGTAATCGATAGACAACCAGTTGTTCAACCATTGGAAACCGGAATCAAAGTATTAGATGCTTTGGTACCGATTGGACGTGGACAAAGAGAATTAATCATTGGAGACCGTCAGACGGGAAAAACATCTATCGCGGTCGACACGATATTAAATCAAAAAGGAAAAGACGTTATCTGTATTTATGTTGCCATTGGACAAAAACAGACAACGGTATTAAATATCTATGAAACCTTAAAGCGCTATGATGCAATGAAGTATTCTATCATCGTAGCCGCGAATGCAAGTGATCCCGCACCGCTTTTATTCCTAGCTCCATATGCCGGAGTTACCATGGGAGAAGAGTTTATGTTTGCAGGGAAACACGTTTTAATCATCTATGATGACCTAACAAAACATGCGATTGCATACCGTGAACTCTCTTTATTGCTTCGCAGACCACCTGGCCGCGAAGCATTTCCTGGAGATGTCTTCTATCTGCATTCTCGTTTATTAGAACGTGCTGCCAAATTATCCGATACTTTGGGTGGCGGATCGATTACTGCATTACCGATTATTGAAACGCAAGAAGGAGATATATCGGCATATATTCCGACAAATGTCATTTCCATCACAGACGGACAAATCTTCTTGCAATCAAAATTATTCTATTCCGGAATTCGACCAGCAATCAATGCAGGATTATCTGTATCGCGCGTTGGTGGATCCGCGCAACACAAGGCAATCAAACGCGTCTCAGGAACACTGCGTTTGGATTTGGCAAGTTATCGTGAACTTGAAGCGTTTACTCAGTTTGGGTCTGATCTTGATGATGCAACCAAAGCAAAACTCGATCGTGGAGAACGCACTGTAGAAATCTTAAAACAAGGATTACACGAAACATTACCATTCGAATTACAAGCAGTTAGTATTTTCTCTCTTAATAATGGTTATTTGGATTCTATTAAGGTAACCAATATCAAACGCTTTGAAACGGAGTTGCATGATTTCATGCAAAGAGATTCTGAAGGAAAAGCATTGCTGGATGAGATGAGAAAAACAAAGAATCTTCCAGATCAAGAAACATTGGAAAGCGTATTGGATCGTTTCCATTCAGACTTTATTTAAGCAAGTAGGTGATTCGCATGGCATCTTTGCGAGATATTAAAAATCGAATAGAAGCCACAAAAAAGACCTCACAAATAACCAAGGCAATGAATATGGTGTCTGCTTCCAAGCTGAAACGCGTGGAAAAGAAACACCTTTCTTTCGGTCCGATTAAATTACATATCAAAAGCATTTTAGAGGGCGTGTTATCATCTAACCCTGAAATGACTCATCCTTTATTGGAAAAACGAGAGATTAAAAAAACCGGCTATATCTTGGTAACGAGTGATCGCGGTTTGGCAGGGCCATACAATTCAAACGTTATTCGTTATTTTGAGAATTTGGTCAAAGAGCGTCATCAAAAAGAAGAAGAATATATTGTTGGGACAATTGGATATCGTGCTTTCTCTTACTGTAGAAGAAAGAAACTGCCGCTTTTAAACAAAGAGTCGATTAATTCTCGAGACGATGTGAAGTTTATTGACTTTCAAGCGATGTCTAGAGCATTTATCGACTTATATTTGAGAAGAGAAGTGGACAAAATCGTAATGATTTATTCCCATTACGTAAATTCCATTAATCAAATCGCTCAAGAAGAGGTTTTATTACCAATCACAGATATTGTTACAGATAAAGAGCGGATGGTTTCTGATTTCATATTCGAACCATCCACAGAAGAGGTTATCAATCAATTACTTCCGATTTATTTGGAGAACACATTATATGGAATTGTACTGGATGCGAAAACATCGGAGCACGCTTCTCGTATGACGGCGATGAAGAGCGCAACCGATAACGCACTAGAAATCATACAAAAACAAAATCTGATGTATAACCGAGCGAGACAAGCTCAAATCACATTGGAATTAACGGACATCATCGGCGGCGCTAACGCTGTCAAGTAGGAGGAAACAATGGCAAACTTAGGAAAAGTTGTACAAGTAATGGGCCCAGTAGTCGACGTTGCATTTGAAACCGACATGCCACAAATTAATAACGCCCTGAAAATCAATATCCCCGCAAATGAAAATAATGGAAATGCCATCGACTTAACCTTGGAGGTTTCTTTATTCTTAGGCGGAGGAGTTATTCGAACCATCGCCATGGATTCTACCGACGGGCTTCGTCGAGGAATGGAAGTCCTTGATACCGGCGCTCCAATTTCTGTCCCTGTTGGTCCGGAAACTCTAGGACGTTTATTCAATGTCTTGGGAGATCCTATCGATGGAAAACCATTTGAAAAGAAAACAAAACGTTCTCCAATCCATAAGCCAGCCCCTAAAATTGAAGACCTGAATGCCACTACAGAAATTCTAGAAACAGGAATCAAAGTAGTCGATTTATTAGCACCATATATCAAAGGTGGTAAGATTGGTTTGTTTGGGGGAGCCGGAGTAGGGAAAACCGTCTTGATTCAAGAGTTGATTCACAATGTTGCCGAAGAACACGGTGGAATCTCTGTCTTTGCCGGTGTTGGCGAACGTACGAGAGAAGGAAACGATCTGTTTGGAGAAATGACGGAATCAGGAGTTATCAAAAAAACAGCTATGGTGTTCGGCCAAATGAACGAACCGCCTGGAGCCAGAATGCGCGTTGGCCTTTCGGGGCTTACCATGGCAGAATATTTCCGCGATGAAGAAAAGCAGGATGTTCTTTTGTTTATTGACAATATTTTCCGTTTCACACAAGCGGGATCGGAAGTATCTGCATTATTGGGAAGAATGCCATCTGCAGTTGGATATCAACCTACTTTAGCGACCGATATGGGACATTTGCAAGAACGAATTACATCAACCAAAGCGGGTTCGATTACATCTATACAAGCAGTTTTCGTTCCAGCCGATGATTATACAGACCCGGCACCAGCTACTACATTTACTCATTTGGATGCGACAACCAATTTATCCAGAAAAATTTCCGAAGAAGGAATCTATCCTGCAGTGGATCCACTCGCTTCCACTTCTAGAGCCTTAACTCCGGAAATCGTAGGGCAAGAGCATTATCAAGTTGCACGTGAGGTGCAAAGAACATTACAACGCTATAACGATTTACTAGATATCATTGCCATTTTAGGTATGGATGAATTGTCAGAAGATGATAAATTAGTCGTCCATCGCGCAAGAAGAATTCGTCTCTTTTTATCACAGAACTTCCATGTTGCTGAACAATTTACTGGACAAGTTGGTAGTTTCGTGAAAGTCACTGATACGGTGAAAGGATTCAAAGAAATTCTTGCCGGAAAATACGATGACCTTCCAGAAGATGCATTCCGACTTGTCGGAAGTATTGAAGAGGTCATTGAAAAAGCAAAAAAAATGAAACAGTAAGGACTGGATTATGAATATTGTGATTGTTACCCCGGATGGGGAATTGTATAATGAAGAAGTTGCTTCTGTCATTATCTCCAGCCAAAACAATGGCGATTATGAAATATTAAAAGATCATCTTCCAATCGTATCAACGATTGATACGGGATATGTGAAACTAGAACAAGATAAAATGATTTTTTATGTGGTAATCATCAATGGTGTGGTAGAACAAATGAATAACAAAATCACAGTTATCGCTCAAGATGCTTTTATTGGTGAGTCCAAAGAGACAGCCTTTGAAAATTTAAATGCGATTCGAAATGCAAGAACTGAGGAAAATAAAAAGCGTAATATCGAACTTGAATTGGCGGAAAAAGAATTGAAACGTCAAATTAAGATGACCGGCGCTGGTCAATTGTAAAGGATAATTTATGAAAAATAGAGGATTTGAAATCGTTTCAAAATTTAAGAACGAAACAATCGACCTTCCCCAACGAAAAACATCGGGTAGCGCAGGGTATGATTTTTCGGCTGCCGAAACAGTAACGATTAACCCAAAAAGCGTTGGGTTCGTAAGTACTGGAATCAAAGCATACATGCAAAAAGATGAAGTACTCCAAATGTATCCTAGAAGCAGTTTATCTTTCAAAAAAACACTTTTGAAAGCAAATAGTGTGGGTATCATTGATTCGGATTATTATAACAATCCAGACAATGAAGGAGAAATCAAATTAATTCTGTATAATTATGGAGATCAGGCGGTCACAATCGAGAAAGGCGAACGCATCGCACAAGGGTTGTTTATGAAGTATTTGACGGTTGATGTCGATGAAAATAACATTAAGCGTTTGGGAGGGTTTGGTTCTACAGGGAACTAAATCCTTTTTTCATCCTTTCCAAGCATATTTCCCTTGATTTCTAGTATAAAATTTGGTACAATAATTAAGCCGTAAAAAATACACACATCCATGAGTGATTTATCGTGAGCCCCAAGGGTGATAATAGCGTTGATTGGGTGGAGGCAAACATCAAAAGGAGGAAAAGAAATGGGAGTCATTTCAATGAAAGCCCTGTTAGAAGCAGGCGTACATTTTGGACACCAAACTAGAAGATGGAACCCTAAGATGGGAAAATACATCTACACTTCTAGAAATGGAATCCACATTATTGATTTGCAAAAAACCAGCGACTTGATCGACGTTTCCTACAAAGCATTGTTTGATATCGTATCCGAAGGTGGAGAAGTTCTCTTCGTAGGTACAAAAAAACAATCACAGGAACCGGTCAAAGAAGCGGCAGAAAGATCTGGACAATACTTTGTGAATCAAAGATGGTTGGGAGGAACGTTGACCAACTTTAAAACAATCAAACGTTCAATCAAGAAACTGCAAGATCTTTACAAAATGGAAAGCGATGGAACATTCGATGTTCTACCGAAGAAAGAAGTTATCGGACTTCGTAAAGATATGGCACGTTTGGAAAAATTCCTTGGTGGTATCAAGGATATGAGAAAATTGCCACAAGCACTTTTCATCATCGATCCTAGAAAAGAAAGAAATGCTATCTTGGAAGCAAGAAAACTGAATATCCCTGTATTTGGAATCGTTGATACAAACTGCGATCCTGATGACGTGGATTATTTGATTCCAGCCAATGACGACGCATTGCGTTCTGTACGTTTAATCGTTGATAAAATGGCTGACGCTGTTATCGAAGCTAGTGGTGGAGTAGTAAACAAAGACGAATCCGCTGAAGAAGATCTTGATGCCGATTTAGACACAGATGCAGCTGATGATGACGATCAAGACGATGAAGACGTAGCTCCAGTAGCGAAAAAAGTCGTTGTTAAGGTAAAACCGGAACCAAAAAAAGTGAAACCGGCTGCACCGAAAGCAGAAGTCGTTGAAGAAGCTAAGGTTGAAGAAAAACCAGCTCCTGCTCCACAACCAAAAGAAGAACCAAAAGTGGAAGCTCCAGTTGTTTCAAAACCTGAAGTTGATTTGGAATCAATGACCGTAGCTGAGCTAAGAGATTTAGCAAAAGCGAAAGATTTAAGCGGTTATTCCAAACTCAAAAAAGCAGAATTAATAGCTGAAATCAAAAACGTATTGTAATACTAGGGAGCGAAACGCTCCCTTTTTAAAGAATACCGTAAAAATATTGTATTGAGAATTAAAATATGATAATATTATTATGATGTATCGATAGGAGGAAAACATGCAAATTACAGCGAATTTAGTAAAAGAATTAAGAGATAAAACCGGTGCTGGAATGATGGATTGCAAGAAAGCATTGGTAGCAACCGACGGAAATATAGAGCAAGCAGTTGATTGGCTAAGAGAAAAGGGTATTTCCAAAGCAGCAACGAAGGCTTCCCGCATTGCAGCAGAAGGTATCTGTACTGTAAAAACAAGCGGAAACAGAGGAATCATTTTCGAGTTAAACTGTGAAACAGACTTTGTCGCGAAAAACGAGAAATTTGTCGCTTTAGTCGACACAATCGCCGAAGCATTAATCAGCAGCAACGCCGGATGCGAAGAATGTGCAAAAGAAGTTGCAGTCAACGGAAAACCGCTTAGTGAATTCTTGTTGGAGCAAGTAGCGACAATCGGAGAAAACTTAACCTTCAGACGTTTTGAAGCTTTTAACAAAACAGATGATCAACAATTTGGCGAATACATCCATTTGGGTGGGAAAATTGCAGTATTGACAATTTTGAACAATGCTGATTTTGAGACTGCAAAAGATGTTGCAATGCAAGTTGCAGCTTCCAGCCCATTGTATATCCAAAGAGAAGACATCCCACAAGAAGTATTAGAACACGAACAAGAAATCTTAACCAAAGAAGCTTTGAATGAAAACGCAGAAGCTGAAAAACCGAAACCAGAAGAAATCGTTAAGAAAATGGTTATCGGCCGTTTGAATAAAAACCTAAAAGCAATCTGCTTAGTAGATCAAGAATACGTTAAGAATCCGGATGTTACTGTAGCGCAATACGTGAAATCCAAAGGCGCAAGTATCGCGTTCTTTAAACGTTTGGCAGTTGGTGAAGGAATCGAGAAAAAGGAAGATAACTTCGTAGAAGAAGTTATGGCACAAGCAAAACAATAAAAAGGGCATAGTATGTCCTTTTTCTTTACATAATACAAGGAGGAATGTATGTCGAAACAACGCGTTATGATTAAAATCAGCGGAGAAGCTCTTGCTGGAAATGATGGACTCGGTATTAATCCAAAAGTAGTCAAATCAATCGCCAAAGAAATCAAAGCCGCATACGATCTAGGGTTGTGTGAAATCGGCGTGATTGTAGGTGGCGGAAATATCTTCCGTGGGAAACTTGCCACAGAAATGGGAATTGAACGCTCAAGTGCGGATTATATGGGTATGATCGGTACGATTTTAAACGCTTTAGCCTTACAAAACTCCTTGGAAGCAGCGGGAGTTCAAACTAGAGTCATGACATCGTTGAATATTCCAGAAGTCGCAGAACCATATATTCGCCGGAAAGCACTGTCTCATTTTGAAAAGGATCGTATCGTTATCTTTGGTGGCGGTACCGGGAATCCATATTTCTCAACCGATACGACAGCAGCTCTTCGAGCTGCCGAACTTGGTGCGACAGTCATCTATATGGCGAAAAATGGAACGGACGGCGTCTATGACAGCGATCCTAGACAAAATCCGGATGCAAAGAAGTTTGTAAAACTGACTCACAGAGATTTATTACAAAGACAACTTGATGTAATGGACTCAACGGCAGCTGCAATGTGCCGTGACAATGATATCGACATTATTGTTTTCGATATGAATACTCCTGGAAATATCAAAAGAGCTATTATGGGAGAACCAATCGGAACAGTTATTAATAATGAGGAGGAATGATTCATATGCCTGAAATGATTTTGATGGAAGCAGAAGAAAAGATGGAACATACCATCTTAGCGATGCACAAAGAATTCGCTACTGTACGTAGCGGGAGAGCGAATCCAAAAATGCTGGATCACGTTACCATTGATTATTATGGAGTAGAATCTCCAATTAACCAAGTAGCCAGCATTACAGTACCCGAAGGAACACAAATCTATATCAAACCTTACGACAAATCTTTGGTGCAAACCATTGAACGTGCAATCTTTGCGGCAAATCTTGGTTTTACTCCAATGAATGATGGAATTGGAATTCGAATCGTACTACCACCGCAAACCGAAGAAAACCGTCGCAATTCAGTGAAGACCATTCACAAAATCGCAGAAGACTGCAAGGTCGCGATTCGTAACATTCGTCGTGATGCAATCCAACATTTTAAAAAGATGGAAAAAGATTCAACCATCACAGAAGACGATCTAAGATATTATGAAGATGAAGTCCAAAAACTAACGGACAAATTCACAGATCGTATCGACGAAGATTTCAAAGCCAAAGAAAAAGACATCATGAGTATATAAGACTAGCGATAGTCTTATATTTTTTCATACAAACAAAAATCATAGAATATTCACATAAAATATAGTATAATCATAATGTTGGTTAGGTGAGAATATGAAGAAGAAAAAATTAGAATCTCTGCAGATTCCTGCGCATGTCGCAATCATTCTAGATGGGAATGGTCGATGGGCAAAAAAACGTCATATGCCAAGAACATTTGGGCATCAAGCGGGTGTTGAAAATATTCGAAAAATCACATTGGCAGCTTCTGATTTAGGAATCAAAGCGCTGAGTGTTTATGCGTTCAGTACAGAAAACTGGTCTCGTCCAAAAGATGAAGTCGACTTTCTGATGAAGTTGCCTGGCGAATTTGAAGAAAGATTCAAAGACGATTTCAAAGATTATGATGTTAAAGTAATGTTTTCGGGAAGAACATCTCACTTATCCAAAGAAAATTTAGATATTCTTAATCGCATCACAGAAAAAACGAAGGATCGAAACGGAATCATACTAAACATTTGTTTTGATTATGGTTCTTATGCTGAAATTACAGAATCTGTAAAAATCATTGCCCAGGATGTGTTGGATCTAAAGATCAAACCCGAAGACATTGAACCAAAGCATATCGAAGAACATCTCTATACGAAAGATCTCCCTAAATTGGACTTATTAATTCGTCCGAGTGGAGAAGTGCGCCTTTCCAATTTCTTGTTGTGGCAAGCGGCGTATGCGGAACTATATTTCTGCAAAACATTCTGGCCAGCTTTTTCCAAAGCTGATTTGGAGAAAGCAATCATGGAATTCAACCGACGAGATCGTAGATTCGGAGGTTTGAAGAAATCATGAAACAAAGAGTAATTACTGGAACAATTCTTATCATTGTCTTGGGATTATTGATTTACTTTGGTGAAGGTCAACTGGAATTTCTATTTTCAGGATTCTGTGTGCTCCTATCTATTTTGGCTGCACATGAATTTATGAAAATGTCTCGTCACGGACTAACCTTTCGGTGGTTTGATGCAATTCCAATTGTTTTGACTGGGGCTTTTAGTATCATGAGCGTTCTCAGCTATGATATTCTAATGGTATATTTTATCTATGTATTCCGTTTTCTTGTGGGGTTGATTTTGATAGAAACAATTCTATTTGTATCAATTCGAGAGTTTACTAGACAGGATTTTGGAAATCATATCCTCACTGTTTTTTACACCAGTTTAGGATTTATCGCTTTTGCATATTTACGTAAATCAAATATCAACTTGATTATTTACTTGTTATTGGTTGCGATGGTAACAGATATGTTTGCCTATTTCATCGGTATCAAGTTTGGTCGTCATCGCTTAGCAGAGCATATCTCTCCTAAGAAAAGCATTGAAGGTGCAGTTGGTGGTTTGGTTATTGGTTCCGTTGTTGCTACTATCTTTGCTTTTTACACGGAATTATTCAGCATTGGCTTTGTAGCGATACTTGGTTTATCTGTATTTTTGTCTGCAGTATCTCAATCAGGAGATTTAATTGCGTCAAAATTCAAACGTGAAGTTGGGATCAAAGATTACTCGAATTTATTTCCAGGACATGGAGGGGTATTGGATCGTTTCGATTCCTCTATGTTTGCAGCAATCTTCTTAATGATTGCATATATTATCTTTATGTAGGAGACTCTATGAAGAATGTTTACCTTTTAGGGGCGACTGGATCCATCGGTCGTCAAACCATTGAAATCATTGAACAAAATCCAAACGATTTCAATCTGGTTGCGATATCTGGATACAATCAACTAGACGAATTGATTGATATCGCAAGTAGATGTTCTTTAAAAATGATTTGTGTAAAGAATCAAGAAGATGCAGCGGTTCTAAAAGGTATTTTTAAGGAAACGGAGATTGTTTACGGAGATGAAGGCTTAAAGTCAGTTGCCTCTTTGAATCCTGAAGATTCAGAAGCATTCCTAATCAATGCTCTGGTGGGAATGGTTGGATTGGCTCCGACAATCGCCGCTTTATCAATCAACCGGGATGTGTTGCTGGCAAATAAAGAGACTTTGGTTGTTGGTGGACATTTAATCCAAGAGTTATTAGCTAGTCACTCTGCAAAACTATATCCTTTAGATTCAGAGCATAATGCAATTTGGCAAGCCTTAAATGCAGAAAGTATGGACTCTGTCAACCGATTAATCATTACAGCAAGTGGCGGCTCATTTCGTGATTACACAAGAGAACAATTGCAAAGTGTTACGATTGAAGCTGCGCTAGATCACCCTAATTGGTCTATGGGCCAAAAGATTACAATTGACTCAGCTACTATGATGAATAAAGGATTTGAATTGATTGAAGCTGCGTATCTATTTGATATTGACATCGATAGAATTGTTCCAATCATACATCGCGAAAGCATTATTCATTCCATGGTAGAATTTGTCGATCATTCTATCATTGCACAACTGGGTCCTCACGACATGAGAATGCCTATCAGTTATGCAATGTATTATCCGAATCGAAAACCGAATCCTACTCAACCTTTGGATTTTAGTACAATAAATGCTTTGCATTTTGAAGCGGTTGACTATGATAGATATCCTTTACTTGCCTTAGCAATTTCAGCATTTAAACAAGGCGGTAGCCAACGCACCGTATTAAATGCTGCAAACGAAGTAGCAGTTGCTTTGTTCTTAGAAGGAAAGATATCCTTCTTGGATATTGAAGCAATTGTGATTGATGCAGTGAAAAAGCATCAAGGAATCCCGAATCCTTCTTTGGATGAAATTATAGCAATTGATCAAGCAATTAAAACTCAAATTCGTAATGAGTATGAGAAATAGAATGGAGTTAACAATATGTTTATTACCCTAGCGATATGGCAAACTTTAGGAAATATTATTATTTTCTTATTGGTATTGAGTCTTGTCATTAACATTCATGAATTGGGACATTTATTCTTTGCAAAAAGAGCAGGGATTTTATGTCATGAATTTGCGTTTGGAATGGGTCCAAGACTTTGGAGCAAAAAAGTCGGAGAGACTATCTATTCCATTCGTGCCATCCCATTTGGTGGTTTTGTATCTATGGCGGGAGAAGAAATCGAATCGGATATTGTGAAAATCGGACAAAAGATTCGATTGGGATTCGATCAGGATAACGAAGTTAATCGAATCATTCTTAATTCAGCCGATACCAATTATCACGATTTCTTAGAAGTAAAAGTGGAACAGGTGGATTTATCCAGTGAAGCGGGAAATCGACTCTTTATTAATGAGTATACAGTCAAAAGAAATGCAATGTATGTGGATGGAAAAACCCATTTGCAAATTGCACCAAAAGATCGTAGCTTTAGTTATAAGACCAAATGGCAGCGATTTAGCGCAACGTTTGGCGGTCCTTTGATGAATTTTGTTTTAGCTTTTATCGTTTTCTTGACAATGTCATTTATCATTGGCGTTCCAGATTATGATAGTTCCGTTATTGCAGATGTTTCAGAAGGTTCACCGGCAGCCGAAATCTTACAAGCTGGAGATAAGATTATCTCAATCAATGGAGTGGATGTGACTTCTTGGGGTGGAGAAAGCAACTCTGTAAACAGTGAATTATCCAAAGATGTTAATAGTTATGTTATCGTTGTGGAACGAGATGGAAGTATTGTGACATTGCAAGCAATATCTCCACAATATATTTTTTATGGTTTAGGTTTTACGTCTACTGTTGGAACGGATGAATTGATTATTGATACACCACTTTATCTTGATACGGAAATTGCAAGTGGGGATATTATCCTTTCGATTGATGGAATCGCTATGAACTCGTGGGACGATGTCATCGCCTATTCAGATGCACATCAAAATGGTTCCACGGATGAGAATCCAACCGTTATTGAAGTTGAGCGGTCGGTTACTTATGCAACGGTTGAAGGATTAGTTACCGACGTCAGTGTAGATGCGACCACAGGTTATGTTACAATTACTGTACTAAAAGATGAATGTAATTTCTTCTGTCAAGTGTTTGGTAGAGAATACACAACAATGATATTAAAAGGTGGAGAAACTGATCTTATTAACGTAGGTGCACATATTGATGCAAATACTCCAGTAGGACGCAATGCAGTTTATACGATTTCTTATGTGGCTTACGGATCAGATGTTTTGGATGCACAAGGCTACGATTATTTCTATTCTCGTATTGGCATTACCAGTTCTTCCAAGTTTAGTTTCTTTGGAAGTTTTGGAACTGCGTGGTCCTCTTTTGTAAATGCTGGAACATCGATTTTTAAAACCATTGGTTTGATGTTCTCTTCCGATCAAGTTGGCGTGTCTGATTTGTCTGGTTTTGTTGGGATTTTCTCGATGACTAGCAGAGCGGCAGCGGGAGGATTTGTCAGTCTTCTTTCTTGGATTGGATTCTTGAGTATTAACCTCGGTATTGTCAACCTGTTGCCTATACCAGCGTTAGACGGAGGAAGACTAGTCTTTATTGGTTATGAGGCAATTACGAAGAAGCGCCCAAATCAGAAATTCGAAAATCTATTGCATACAATTATGTTCTTCTTATTAATGGGATTTTTGATTTTTATTACCTATAACGATATATTGCGATTATTTGGTATTAAGTAAACCTAGATTGTTTTCTACGGACCAAGCATTTCGCTTGGTCCTTTTTTTATTTTTCATTCTTGAAAATGGGGATTTTCAGGAAAAAACACATCATTCATATTATCTGAAAACTGGCGCATTTATTTTCATCGAAATGTTGTAAAAATACAAGAAATTATTATTGACATAAAAAGTGCGCTATGATAAAATATATAAGCGCGTGAAATGCGCGACAATAAGCGGTCTTTGAAAACTAAACATATGCAAAACAACAAGCCAAGCAATTCTTAGAGATAAGAAAGAACAAAAAAGAGCTAATAAGAACTAAAATATAGAGATATATGGAGAGTTTGATCCTGGCTCAGGATAA
>QKCT01000079.1 GCA_003245625.1 Bacillota bacterium
TTATCCTGAGCCAGGATCAAACTCTCCATATATCTCTATATTTTAGTTCTTATTAGCTCTTTTTTGTTCTTTCTTATCTCTAAGAATTGCTTGGCTTGTTGTTTTGCATATGTTTAGTTTTCAAAGACCGCTTATTGTCGCGCACTTAGGCACGCTTAATTATTCTATCACAAGGACAAGACGGTGTCAACTATTTTTTACCGTAAATTTCAAGTTTTTTCCGATATTCTCAAACCAATCCCAATCATATCTATTTTTAGCCGTTTTTTGGATGAAAATAGGATGAAAAAAAAGCCTTATTCAATGGCTTTTTTTATCAATCAAAATAAATTATGAATGAAGTCTTTCTCTCTTATCAATATACATTCGCTTATCAGATAATTTGATCAATTCGTTGATGTCTTCGCCCTCAGTTGGATAAACTGCAATCCCAGCGGAAAACGATACTTCCTCACCATGACCATTTGGGATAAAGAAATGTTTTTTTAAATACTTACGAATATGTTCCACTTGAATTTCAGCTAGCAACCGATCCTTTCCAATAAAGATTAAAAGGAATTCATCTCCACCTACTCTTCCAAAAATGTGTTCGCTAAGATTGACGTTACGAACAGCATCGGCAAAAAATCTCAAGTAACGATCTCCAACATCATGCCCATACATATCATTGATCTGCTTCAATTGATCAATATCGAGGGTTGTAATAGCAATCTGTTTTCCTTTTCCTTTGGCAATCGTTTTCTTCAACAATTTCATACAATACGTTCTGGTATAAGCCTCTGTTAATTCATCGATCCTTGTTGGGCGCAGAGCTTTTTCATACAATTTATGTATGGAAATGATAATCTCTAATTCCTTAGCCAACTGTTTCAATAAATACATATCTTTTTTCTCATAGATATCTTCTCTATCAAAATTATCTATATTAATCGCACCATAAAACTCTCCATTATAACGGAAAGAACAAGTCATACAAGATTTTGCTATTTTTTGACTACCACTCCATATTTCTTTGGTTTTTTCTTTACCAATATGTACTTCATCGAACACTTCAAGATTTTTGATGATAAACGGTTCAAAAGGATCTTTTAAAGAGGATTGATATAATTCACCATATTTTAGGTGTAAACTTTGAAGTTTTTCCAAGCGATATTCTCTTGCCGCCGCAAAAGCGAATGTATCTTCATCTTCTTTAATCAAGATACTACCGGCTTGTGAATTCGGTATCAAATTCATCGCTTCATCTAAAACCAACTGAAGAATCGCCTCGATATGCTCGTTTCGTAATACCTCCTCGGTAATATTTAACATCGAAGCAGTAACGTTATGACTTTGCCTCAATTCTTTGTTTGTTTTTTCCAATCGATCAATGATTAGTTCTTTATGGCTGTAAATTTCATACAATATAGACGCTGTTACAAACCCTAAAATACTTCCCATTAAACCGACAGAAAAATAGTCAAAGAATCCAGAATTGTAGCCTTGGAAAACAAGATATCCTCCAAAATATAATAGGAATGATAAAGAATATATGATAGTACGTTTCTTAATACGGTATATTTGGGCCCAAGAAAGGACAATAAGACCGGCAAAAAAAGATAGCTGTTGATTAACTACATTGCTGTAACTTAAGGCAATGGCTATCAGAATAATAACGATAACATAAGGGTATACATACATGATTATCTTCGAAATGGACGAATTGCGTTTGATGAGATCTATATGAATCAAAGAAACCAATAAAAACACCAGTCCAGATACAATGGTCAAAACCAAATATATCGAAGCACTGGCGAAAATGGATGGATCACGGAATAGAATCGATATCAAAGTCTTTGCAAAAAGAAAGAAAGAACTGATCATTCCAAAGTTAATCGCATATTCATAATCGTTTTCTCCAACTGTAAAACTTTGAATATGTTCAAAGAAGCGTTTGGATAAACTTTTTTCCTTACTCATAATACAGTAATCCTACCTATCACCCTATAAAGAGCATTATACAAAAATAGCTATCATTTTTCAACATGGTATAGAAAATTCAGCAAAAAGATAAAAAAAGGCTCATAAAATGAGCCTTCTAGTATATTACTCTTCGAAATGGGCAAATAAATCTTCTTCCTCTTCCGGTTGTTCATAATTGAATTCAGTATCTCTAAGAATACCAGTACCTGCTGGAATCAATCCACCAATGATGACGTTTTCTTTCAATCCTAATAGCGGATCTTCTTTGCCTCGAATAGCCGCGTCTGTTAATACTCTCGTTGTTTCTTGGAAAGAAGCAGCGGATAGGAATGATTCCGATCTTAAACTTGCCTTAGTGATACCAAGCAATACTGGTCTTGCAATCGCTGGCTTTAAGCCTGCGGCAAACACCTTTTTATTTGCTTCGATGAATTGACTGATAGAAACTTGACTACCAGGCAATAAATCCGTATCACCTTCCAAGATAACAGTTAAGCGTTTTGACATTTGGCGTACGATGATTTCGATATGTTTGTCGGAAATATCAACGGCTTGCGAACGATATACGCGTTGAACTTCATGCAGAATATATTTCTGTACAGTTTCCATATTGGTAACGCGTAATAGTTCTTTTGGATCAATCGTTCCATCTGTTAATTGTTGTCCCGCACTAACACTGTCTCCTTTGACAACCAAAGGTTGTACATTAGAGTTTGTTTCGTATGCTTTTTCTTCGATGTCATTCTTAATTGAAATGATAAAGCGTTCTTCGATTTGTTCGATTTCACTTACCACTCCAGAGATTTCAGAAATGATCGATCTTGATTTTGATCTTCGAGCTTCAAATAGTTCTTGAACACGAGGAAGCCCCTGTGTGATATCTTCTCCGGCAACCCCACCAGTATGGAAAGTTCTCATGGTTAACTGAGTACCAGGTTCTCCAATGGATTGAGCTGCAATCGTACCAACAGATTCTCCGACTTCCGCTTTTTCACCTGTAGCCAAGTTTTGACCGTAACATTTGCGGCAAATACCAACATCAGCATTACAAGTTAAACCTGTACGGATAGGAACTGATTGAACTCCGGAAGCAACAATTTTCTTTGCTAATGTTTCCGAAATGTATTCGTTACGTTCCGCTAATGCTTCTCCGGTTTCCGGATGAATAATGTTTGCAGATGCATAACGACCTGTGATACGTTCTTCCAGTGTTTCGATTTCTTTTCCATCGCGGTCTACAATCGCTTCTACACGAATACCTTTATCGGTTCCGCAATCTTCGATCGAGATAACAACATCTTGACTTACGTCAACCAATCTTCTTGTCAAATATCCGGATTCGGCTGTTTTTAATGCAGTATCGGTAGAACCTTTACGCGCACCATGAGTTGAGTTGAAGAACTCTGACATGGTCAAACCTTCACGGAAGGATGCTTTGATTGGTAACTCGATGGTTTCCCCAGATGGATTGGACATCAATCCACGCATACCAGCTAACTGTGTAAAGTTGGAGGCATTCCCTCTGGCTCCTGAGTCACTCATCATAAAGATTGGGTTGTCATTGTTTAATTCTTTGATAAGGCCATCTTGAATCTCATCCTTTGCATTTTTCCATTCTTCGATAACAAGATTACGACGTTCGCCATCAGTTAACATACCCATGTTATACAATTCGGTGATTTCATCGACTTTATCGTCATGTTTTGCAAGTACATCTTGTTTTTTTGTATATACTTCAACGTCAGATGCTGCAACAGTAATCCCTGAAATCGTAGAATACTTGAATCCGATATTTTTCATCTTATCAAGCATTTTTGATGTTTCATTGATTTTGTATTGTGCAAAGATTTCCGCAATAATCAAACTCAAGAATTTTTTCTTAAAAGGAGATACAACTTCCAACTTTGCAATCTCTTCCGGAATATTCTTTCCTGGAGCGACAAAATATTGAGATGGAGTTTTCTCTTGCAAGTTATATTGAGTAGGTTCATTAATATATGGGAAACTCTTCGGTAAAATTTTGTTAAAGATTAATTTTCCCGGAGTCGTAACCAAGTAATGATTTTTGAACTCTTCTGGAATACGATTCGCCAAACTAAAGACTGCATCTTCATCAACAGGTTGAGCGTTGGAACCAAATATCATCGATTCATCTTCCGAAGTAAATCCTTCTCCGATGGATGATTCAATGAAATTCAGTTTCATATTGCTATCATCTGCGATACGAATAGCGATTCTTGTATGTAAGGTAACAATTTTATTTTCGTATGCAAGCATTACTTCATCAAAGTTTCCGTAAACGGAACCCTCTCCGATAGCTCCTTCTTTTTCCAAAGTTAGGTAGTAGTTACCCAAAACCATATCTTGAGAAGGTGTAACAATCGGTTTTCCATCTTTTGGAGCCAAGATGTTGTTGGATGCGAGCATCAATACTCTTGCTTCCGCTTGCGCTTCTTCAGATAATGGAACGTGAACAGCCATTTGGTCCCCGTCAAAGTCGGCGTTGAACGCTGGCGTTACAAGTGGATGCAAACGAATTGCTTTTCCTTCAACTAATTTAGGTTCGAATGCTTGGATACCAAGTCTATGCAATGTTGGAGCACGGTTCAGTAGAACAGGATGTTCCTGAATCACATCTTCCAATACCGCCCAAATTCTTCCATCCAATTTTTCGATTAGATTCTTTGCACTACGAATATTGTTTGAGATTCCTCTAGCAATCAATTCACGAATGACAAATGGTTTGAACAACGTGATTGCCATTTCTTTTGGCAAACCGCATTGATACATTTCCAAATCCGGTCCTACAACGATAACAGAACGTCCGGAATAATCGACACGTTTTCCTAGTAAGTTTTGACGGAAACGACCCTGTTTCCCTCTCAACATGTCCGATAATGATTTCAAGGCACGATTGCGTTCTACAACCATTTTACGTCCACGTTTAGAGTTGTCAATTAAAGCATCAACCGCTTCTTGCAACATACGTTTTTCGTTCTTCGTTATCAAATGAGGTGCTTTTTGTGCAAATTGACGTTTCAAACGGTTATTACGGTTTAGAATTCTGCGATACAAATCGTTCAAATCAGTTGTCGCAAAACGGCCACCGTCAAGTTGAACCATCGGACGCAAATCAGGAGGAATAACCGGAAGAACATCCAGCACCATCCATTCAGGCTTGTTATCGCTATTTTTGAATGCTTCTACGACTGAAAGACGTTTTACAATCTTTTCACGGCGTTGTTTTGATGCACTCTTCAATTCGACGCGAAGACGTAATGTTTCTTCTTCCAAGTCCAATCTTTGTAATAGATATTTAATTGCTTCGGCACCAGTTAAAGCTTTGAATCTAGAACCGTATTCGAAGTATTTATTCGTATATTCATGTTCAGAAAGGATTTGTTTGAATTCCAAATCGGTATCTCCAGCTTCTACAACGATGTAAGAAGCAAGATAAACGACTTCTTCCAAATCTCTTGCTTTTAAATCTAATAGGATCGCTAGTCTTGATGGAGAGTTTCTCAAGTACCATGCATGGACAACAGGAGCTGCCAATTCGATGTGACCCATACGTTCTCTACGGACTTTGCTTTCCGTGTATTCAACACCACAAACAGGACATTTTTTACCCGGGTGAGAACTTCTCTTAGATTTATTGGAACATGCGCATTGATAATCTTTGGTTGGACCAAAAATTACTTCACAGAACAATCCACCTTTTTCCGGTTTCAATGTTCTATAGTTAATCGTTTCGTGTTTTTCAACTTCTCCAAAGGACCAATTACGGATTTCTTCAGGAGAGGCTAATCTGATTTTTAAATGTGAAAATTTCTGACTCATTTATTCCATCTCCTCTTCTCATTGAAATCCAAATTTCGTGATATAGTCTTCACGATCATTGTCTACTAAACTCTTGTTGACTTCGTTTTGTCCAGTGTCTCTGTTGATTAGCTCAACATAGATTCCTAACGAACGCAACTCTCTTGTCAAGACGCGGAATGATTCCGGTAGACTTGGTGCTGGGATTGGATCCCCGTCAACAATTGCTTTAAAGACCTTGTTTCTACCGATAATATCATCGGATTTAACGGTCAACATTTCTTGCAATGTGTATGCTGCACCATAAGCTTCCAGTGCCCAAACTTCCATTTCTCCGAAACGTTGTCCACCATTTTGTGCTTTACCACCCATTGGTTGTTGTGTAACCAAAGTGTATGGTCCAACACTTCTTGCATGTAATTTATCGTCAACCATGTGGTCGAGTTTGATCATATACATAACGCCAACGGAAACCTTATTGTCAAATTTACGACCGGTTCTTCCATCATAAAGAACATATTTTCCGTCAGGACTCATGCCTGCTTCAGCCATGATTTCTTCCAAGTCGTTTTCTAAAACACCATCAAATACTGGTGTTGCGACATGGATTCCCAATTGTTTCGCTGCCATACCCAAATGGATTTCTAGTACCTGACCGATATTCATACGAGATGGTACACCAAGTGGATTCAACATGATATCAATTGGAGTTCCGTCTTCCATATATGGCATATCTTCTGGTGGTAAGATTTTTGAAATAACACCTTTGTTACCATGGCGTCCAGCCATCTTGTCACCTTCTGATATTTTACGTTTTTGAACGATGTACACACGAACAGACATATTTACACCAGGGTTCAATTCATCTTCTCCGCGTCTAAACACCTTAACAGAGTGAACGATACCGCCACCACCGTGAGGAACACGTAAAGAGGAATCGCGCACTTCGCGTGATTTTTCACCGAAGATTGCTAATAATAATTTTTCTTCCGGAGATGGATCCGTTTGGCCTTTTGGTGTAACCTTACCAACTAAAATATCTCCTTCTTTTACTTCTGTACCAGGAATGACAATACCCATTTCATCTAGATATTTACGTCCTTCATCACCAACATTTGGAATTTCTCTTGTGAATTCTTCTTTTCCAAGTTTTGTATCTCTGGCTTCAATTTCATATTTTTCAATATGAATCGAGGTGTACACGTCATCGCGAACCAAACGTTCGTTCATGATAACAGCATCCTCATAGTTGTATCCGTTCCATGTCATGAAGGCAACTGTAACATTACGTCCAATCGCAAGTTCTCCTTGATCCATAGAAGGGCCGTCGGCGATAATATCGCCAGCTTTTACTTCTTCTCCAACTCTTACAATTGGAGTTTGGTTAATACAAGTTCCTTGATTAGAACGCATGAATTTCAACAATTCATAATATTCCAATTCACCATCTGTGTTGCGAACTTTGACTACTTTTCCATCAACATATTCGATTACACCATCGCTTTTAGTGATCAAGGCAGTACCGGAATCATGAGCGATTGTATATTCAATACCAGTTCCGACAAACGGTGCTTCTGGTTTCAATAGCGGAATTGCTTGACGTTGCATATTGGCACCCATCAGTGCGCGGTTCGCATCATCATGTTCTAAGAATGGAATCGAAGCCGTGGATACAGAGACAATTTGTTTTGGAGATACGTCCATGTAATCACATTTTTCACGATGGAAAATCTTAGTTTCTCCATTATGACGAGCAACAACTCTTTCTTCTTTGATAGTCATATCATCGTTCAAGACAACGTTCGCTTGAGCGATTACGTGATGACGTTCCTGATCCGCTGACAAGTATTCAATTTCATCAGTAACTTTTCTAGTATCAGGATTGATTTTCAAATATGGTGTTTCGATGAATCCATATTGATTAACCTTCACATAACATGCTAAGGAGTTGATCAAACCGATGTTTTGACCTTCTGGTGTTTCAATCGGACAAATTCTACCATAATGAGATTGGTGAACGTCACGGACTTCAAATCCAGCACGGTCTCTGGTGAGACCACCAGGTCCTAGCGCTGAAATTCTTCTTTTATGAGTCAATTCATCCAATGGATTGGTTTGTTGCATGAATTGAGATAACTGCGAACTACCAAAGAATTCTTTGATAGAAGAAGTCAAAGGACGAATGTTAATTAGATTTTGAGGAGTAATTTCTCTTGGATCTTTTGTTGACATTCTATCTTTAACGTTCTTTTCCATTTTAGCTAGTCCAATACGGAACTGGTTTTTCAATAATTCCCCAATTAAACGTAGTCTTCTGTTTCCTAAATGGTCGATATCATCCAATGATCCGACCCCATTGAATAGGTTCAAATAATAGGAAATACTAGCTAATATGTCAGATGTCGTAATATGTAATTGTGTTTCGCGAGAATTGTTTCCAAGGAGTCTCAAGTCTCTTGTAAAGTTTCTATCTTTGATTTTAACTTCCAAGATTTCTACATAAGTATCTGCAACAACATTTTCAATAAAATCGATATTTAGGTTTTCACCTAATGTTTCATTGCGTTCTTGCTTGTCTCTTAATTGTTGTAATTCTTGCTCCAAGTCTGCATCAAAGCGTACTTTTTGGATAAATGCATCGCGATTCGCTTCTAATTGTTGTAATTTCTTTTCTGTCAATTTGGTACCTTTAGCAATTAGAATTTCTCCTGTTTCAGGATCAATGATGTCCATGTTGAGAAGAACTTCCACATCGTTATTAATCAATTGGCGAATACGAGAAACAACATCCAATTTTTGATTTACTTTAAAACGTCCTACAGAAGCAAGATCATAGCGCTTTTCATCAAATAAACGAGATACAAAGAAAGATCTAGCGCCTTCAATTGTTGCGGTTTCGCCTTGACGAATTTTTGCATATACTTCTTTCATAGCTTCTTCGGAGTTTTGAGTTAAATCTTTTTCGAATGTATTATCCAAATATTCATGTTCACCAAACAAATCGACGATTTGAGCTCTCGTCGAAAGACCCAACGCCTTAATTAGGGTTGAGAGATAAATTTTCTTGGAACGGTCAACTTTGGCATAAAGAAGATCTTTCGATCCCATCTCAAATTCGAGCCAAGCTCCACGGGTAGGAATGACTTGTCCCAGATATTTTCTTTGTAGTGTTTTCTTGTCAACTTCTTCTGAAAAGAACACCCCAGAAGAGCGAACGATTTGCGATACGATAACACGTTCAGAACCATTGATGATAAATGTTCCAACAGGAGTCATCATAGGGATATCTCCCATAAAAATCTTTTGCTCTTTAATGCTATCGGCAGACAGGATTTCTCCAGTCTCGGGATCGACGACATCTTTGTTTTTCAAAAGAACGTTCACTTTTAAAGGACGAGCATATGTTACGTCTCTAATTTTACATTCCTGGACGGAGTATTTTGCAGGCTCTAATTCGAAATCACCAAAATACAACTCCACATTTCCATTGAAATTGGTAATTGGCGAGATGTCTTTGAATAGTTCTTGTAAACCTTCTTTGACAAACCAGTCAAATGAAGAAGTCTGCACCTCGATCAAATCTGTTAATTCTACGTTTGATTTTACTCTCGAGTAATTTCTTCTCTCTCTTGTTTTCCCGTACTTTACGGATTTATAATTCACAAAATCACCCCATCAGTTTTGTTATTTGTTCGTTAAAGCATGCAAAAAATGCGCATTCTATCGCATTTTAATATTTTAACACATTGTATCAACTTAGTCAATTATTTTATGCATAGTATAATATAATATCCGGATTTGCGTTCCAAGACTTGTACACCTTTGTAAATTTTCTCGCAAAAAGTGATAGAAGACTTCGCTCCGAGGTTTTTATGGATAACATATACAAGTTCTCCACCATCTTCAAGATGGTCATAACTTTCGGTAAGAAAACGTTGTAGTAAAGTCTTTCCAGCTCTAATTGGAGGATTGGAAAGGATTAATTCATAAAGATTAACTATACCACCTAAACCATCTTTATTTTCAACCGTAACATCCAAGTGCATACTTTTGGCATTTTTGGTTGCCAGTTCTGTTGCCCTTTTGTTGATGTCAATCATGTGCACATCTGAATCAGAGTGAAAGGTCTTATAAACAAGCCCAATTGGACCATACCCACAACCGAAATCCAGCATGCGTTTTGCTACCTTGTTCACAGATGTTTCCAATAGAAGCCTTGTCCCAAAGTCCAAACCAGACTTGGAAAAAACTCCATTATCCGTCAGGAAATGGAATTCTTTATCAAGAATCTTAAAATAGATGTCTTTTTCATTGGATTCTAAATCAGAATTATTCGTAAAATAATGACTCAATCAGATACACTCCTATAAAACGTTAAAAACCTGAGACAGTCTCTCAGGTTTTTGTTTCGTTTCGTAAATTACTTCAGTTCTACTGTTGCGCCAGCTTCAGTCAATTTGTCCGCGATTTCTTTTCCAGCGTCCTCTTTGACTTTTTCTTTAATAGCGATTGGTGCAGAGTCAACTAATTTTTTCGCTTCGATTAAGCCTAAACCAGTTAATTCTCTTACGACTTTGATGACTGCAACTTTGGAAGCACCAACGTTAGTCAAGATTACGTCGACTTCTTTTGGACCTTCATCAACTACTTCAGCCGCTGCTGCTGCTGGAGCCGCTGCTACTGCAGATGGATCGATACCGAACTCTTCTTTCATAGCGTCGATTAGTTCTTTGATTTCCAAGATTGTCATTTCTTTCAATGATTCAATAAAGTCTTTTGCATTAAGTTTTGCCATTTTGATTTTCCTCCTAATTAGTTAGTTTCTTCCGAAGTTTCGGATTCTTCTTTTGTCAGCAAGTCCAAGCCGATCGCCAAGTCTCTTAATGGCGCATACAGTTGGGTAGCCAACATCGCAAGCAATATTTCCTTACTAGGTAATGATGCGATTTCTTTGATTTGTGCCGGTTGATAATAATCTCCGTCCACGACTCCTGATTTCACGACAAGTTTTGGGTTCTTTTTCGCGAAACCGTGTAGAATTTTCGCTGCTGATACTGAATCTTCAAACGCGAAGATAACTCCGTTTGGTCCTTTCAGATCAGATGTCAAGTCACTATATCCAACTTTCTCCGCTGCTCTACGAGAAATGTTGTTTTTAATGACCATAATTTCGCAACCTTGTTCACGCAATTGCTGACGCAATGCTTCGGTTTTTTCAACCGTTAACCCACGATATTCCGCAATAACGATTGATTTTGCTTTTGACATTTTTTCAGCGATCTTTTCAACTTCTTGTGCTTTAAATTCAATAATACTTTGGTTAGCCATGTAAAGACCTCCTTTATGTCTTGTTAAAAAATAGAAAACCTCTTTTTGCGAGAAAAAGAGGAATAAATAAGCTTTATTTATTATGCCTTTGTCTCGGTAGGATGATTAAGCAGCGCCCCTACTGTCTTGGATAAAGTTATTTATTTTTTTTCAATCTCGACTTTTACGCCGGGTCCCATCGTCGATGCGATGGCAATGTTTTTCATATAAACACCCTTAACTGTAGACGGTTTGATTCGTTTGATCACATCGATCACTGCGCTGATGTTTTCAACGAGTTTGTTTGTGTCAAATGAAACTTTTCCGACAACAGCTTGGATATTACCAAATTTGTCTACGCGGTAAGTGATCTTACCACCTTTTGATTCGGTTACTGTTTTAGCGACATCCATTGTGACAGTTCCGGTTTTTGGGTTTGGCATTAAGCCTTTAGGACCTAATAAACGACCAATCTTACCGAGTGTAGCCATCATGTCTGGGGTTGCGATTACGACATCGAAATCGAACCAACCGCCTTTGATTTTTTCAACCAAATCGTCGTCACCAACGAAATCAGCTCCAGCCTCTTCAGCTTCTTTGGCTTTTTCACCTTTTGCGAATACCAGAACACGTTTTGTTTTTCCGGTTCCGTGAGGTAATACCAATGCTCCTCTTAAGTTTTGTTCTGCCTTACGAGGATCTAAGTTGAGGTTGAATGCTAATTCAATCGATGCGTCAAATTTTTCGAACGAAATGGATTTAACTAAATCCACTGCTTCTGTCAAAGGATAGGCTTTTGAGTTGTCAATTTTTGATAACGCTTCAGTATATTTCTTTCCTTTTTTTGCCATTGTGTTTTCCTCCTATACTTGGTTTTAGCGGAATGTCCTCCCATTATATAGTTGTATATATAAACAACCAATACACTTAGTCTTTTACGACAATTCCCATGTTTCTAGCTGTACCAGCAATGATGCGAGCAGCTGCTTCGATATCATTAGCGTTCAAATCAGGCATTTTAACTTCTGCAATTTCAAGCAGTTGAGCCCAAGTGATTGTCGCTACAGGTTCGGAATTTGGTTTTCCGGATCCTTTTTGAATCTTGCATGCTTTCTTCAACAAGTCGCTTGCTGGTGGTGTTTTTGTAATGAATGAGAATGAACGGTCTTCATAAACAGTCAGTACAACTGGTATAATACTACCAACTTTGTCTCTTGTTTCATCGTTGAACTGTACACAAAATTGTTGAATGTTAACTCCAGCTTGTCCAAGGATTGGACCGATTGGTGGTGCAGGTGTTGCTTTTCCACCAGGAACTTGAAGTTTAATCACATTTTTGATTTCTTTAGCCACGAAAGACACCTCCTTATTTTCGTGATGTGGTTAATGGATTCTTTGAATCCTCCCACTCATTGTACCGTTTTACACGCTGAATTATTATACAATATATATCTTATTAATGTCAAGGTTTTTTTATTGAAAGACGCAATATTTTAGATATCATACTTCGCATTGATTTGTGCCGGTGTTTTTCGCAACAAACCAAAGATCGGCATCATACCAAACAGGATGTTTATCACATAGATGAAAATGATGCCTGCAAGGAAGTAATGAAGCGGTAAATAGAAGACATCTATCAACGTTCCAAGCGAGTTTTGAACGCGATTGATTAACAGTGACATCACCAAATAACCCGTCAATGACCCCAGTGTAGTTAGCGCAATAATCTCACCTAAGAAGATCTTGAAGATATCTTTTTTTGTCGCCCCAATAGAGCGATAAATACCAATTTCACGTATTCTACTTAACATCGATGAGCGCATCATAAAGAAGATGTAAACAATAATACCCACCACAATAACAAGAATCGAGGTAATGCGTTGTTGAACTTCCTGAAGTTGATTTGCCATCTGTGTTGCTTTTTGAACTTCGTATGCATTGAAAGCAACATAAGTCGGATCAAATTCCGTAATATCCAAAACAGATTGATCAATATCATCTGAGTAGAAATAGATTCCGGATGAGTTATCATAATACCAGTAATAATCAGTGGCAAAATAGGATTTCGCTATCGACTCCACTTCAGAGTTGCTGGCAATCATTTCATAGGAACTGATTGAATAAGCATAGTCGGAATACGCAATATTATCGATATCCGCTTCTTCTATGTCAAAGAAACCAACAACAGTATATGTGTTGCCCCAAATTTCAATTTCATCATTTAAATCAGAACTTGAAAACATGGTAGAATTCATTAATATTTCATCATCGTCTTGGATATCTCTGCCAATCGTAATCGTGAGTCGATCCGCCACGCTGCCATAAGGAACAAACGGAGTGTCATCAACGAAACTATAGTACGCATCATCAAATACGATTGCAGTTGGAGAACTTGTGTTTGAAATTCCTACGATAGTAAATGGAAGCGCAAATTGATTATTGCTTGTAATGGTATTCCCCAATAATTCTTCTGCTGATGTTACACCCAAATCATTAAGATTCTTGAGTTCCAACAGATAATCTGCAATCCACTTATCAATCACAATTTCAGAAGCATTCGTCGGCATTGTACCGTATAGAAGTTCGGTATCATCCGCCCAAGATAGTTTAATTGGATACACATGCACCCATGTATCTACATTACCTTGATAGTAATCACTGTATAAGAACCTGACATAAGTGTATTGATCATATAAAGACCATTCCAATCCGTTTACGTTTTGCAAAATGCGGTCGATATCGGCGCCTGTTAATGTTTCATCCGCAGTCACATTAACCAGATCTTTTGAAGTGTAAAGGAATTCAGTTTCATCCAATTTAGTTAGACTACCAAATGTAGCGATTTGATATACGACCAAAGCGGAAATCACAAAATAGGCGATAAGGAACATCCATCCAACAAACTTGCGTCTGCTAGTCGCTTTACGAAAACCTGATTTAAGAGTGTCTCTAAAACGAATGAAGGAATGCTTGTTTCCGGTGGTGCGTATCCTTCCGTATTGCTCCATGTCATAATCATATGCAAGAGCTTCACTCGTTTGTCTCGCTTTATAGTGATCATCGATTAAACGGACTTCAGTATCATCTGATAAATATTTAATCTTTTTACGACTGTTTGCTTTGATATAGATAGCATCTTTTACTTCAACGATCTGGAACGAAAGATTTTCGTCCATGTCCTTTTCATAGTAACGATCTATTCCACTTTCCAGCAATGACTCGTCGTGATTTAAATCTTTCAAGTAAATATTTCTTTCATCTTTGTGTTCGAAAGAATCGTTCCCTTGATTCTCGTATTGTTCGACCACTTTACCATCGGATAACTCAATGATATGGTCGGCATAAAAGTCGACAAGATTTCGTTCATGAGACACTAAAATAACCAAACATGTTTGGGAAATTTTCTTGATGATTGTCATGATCTCGAAGGTGTTATTTGCATCTAGATTACCTGTTGGTTCATCTGCCAATACCACTTTCGGATTCTTTGAAATAGCCCTAGCAATTGCAACACGCTGTTGCTGTCCGCCTGACAATGCTCGAACATTTCTTCTGCGGTAGTTGTACATTCCGACCGCTTTCAGAACGTAGTTAATGCGTTCTTCTATTTCTTTTTTATCATTCAATCCAGCCATCTGTAAAGATAATTCAATATTTTCATAAACTGTTTTATCTTCAACCAGATTATAGTTTTGAAAGATATATCCAACATAATGGTTCCGTAGAATATCTAAGGACTCTGGAGTATATTTTTTGATGATATGCCCATCAAAATCAATTTCACCGGAGTCGAATTTATCCAAGCCACCGATTACATTCAATAAGGTTGTTTTTCCGCAACCAGAAGGACCCGTTAACGCAAACAAACCTTTTTCAGGAAATTCCAAAGAGGTCTCGTTAATAACATGGATTTCATTCATTCGTCCTTTGTTAAAGAACTTATTTACATGATTTAATCGAATCATTTTTATCACCCCATATCCGTCTTCAACGTTGTTTGAACTGTTTCTCGGAAGATACGATTATTATACTTTCTCGAGATAAACAGTGACATTAAAGTTAACAACACGAAGAATACAAGATAATTACCAAAACTATATACCTTGAGAGCTTCTAAAGCAGTATCTTCGACAAGGGTTCTAGGTAATGCTAGAGAGCCAATAACGAGAAAGGCATAGGATAGGAAAACAATAAATAGATTCTCCAAGTAGATAAAACTACGAATGACTTTTTTATTCGCACCGATTGTTCTAAAAATTGCATAATCATGTAATTTCGTATTTATTATCGCTCGGAAAATGATATACGTGATTAACGTGGAGCCAATCAATGTAACGGCAATTAAAACGATGAATCCAATGTTCATCATCAGCAATACTAAACCTTCAAAATCATTGCTAGTAGTAGAATCATAGGGGTAAAGGATTTTATACTTCAAGCCCAGTGTATCATCTGTTTCTCTTTGTAATGAACGTATTAAATTGGATACACCAACGTTGGTATCTGTCAAAAGAGAGACTTGATATATCTCGCTATAAAAAATTTCATCAAATGTTGTCTGATTCATGTGATACCCTTCATAGTAGTATAGGCTAGAATCATATTCGATTGTGAAATCGCTATATTCATTATTCACATAATAATCCACTTGATACAGTGATCCTTCTTGTGTACAAATCCCCGTGCAGCTGCCATCATAATAAGAGGAAGAAACACGAATCGTATCATCACCTATCGTATTATCTATTGTAATCATCATATAGGTACTAAAATACAAATACTTTATTTCACTATTTGAAACAAATCGAAGAGTATCTGAGAAACTGCTATAATATTTTACTCTTAGATTTTCCCAAGCTTCTTCGTTCACAAGAAAAAAGTTATCAAAATAGCTATCTGGAGAAACAACTAATTTATCTAGATCAACCAAACCGACGATTTTATAATTGTACAAATCAGTATAATCTCTTAACCCATCATTTGTTTCGTAAATGATATTTAGCAGGTCTTCCGAATGATTTGCTAAAACACTGGAATTCATAGCGACCACGATTTCATTCTCTGTTAGTGGCATACGTCCATATGAAAGGTCATCTTCGGTAATCAAATCCAATGGTAAGAATAAGCCGTCCAATTCCATATTGAAATTAACGGAGGATTGCAATGTTGCATCATGATCCAAAACATAATCAAACGAAACCACATCTGCGACTAAAGTTTCGTCAGCCAGTGCATCCAGCTCATCTTGAGTAAAAGCCGAATTATCGGTTTTACGCACGACAATACGATTTGGATTTGTATTTGTAAATTGATAGTTATAATTGTAATTAACTTCTTCCATGGACAACTGGTATGCGCCATAAGCCATGGCAATGAAGAAACTGAAAAATGTAAATACAAGAAGCATTAACATGGTCTTTTTTGGTACAGCTAAAAGATTCCGCAAGGAAATCAATAAGTAATCGCGGAATTTGATTTGATGATCTTCGTCTGGTATCGTCGGTAAATCAAGTTTCTCAACTTTTTTCAATTGTAAATCTTCGACGATTTCCCCGTCGTAAATACGAATTTTCCTAGTTGCATATTCCGCCACTTGACTAAAGTCATGAGTCACTATAATAACTAGTTTTTCTTTGGAAATTTCTCGCAATAATTCAATAATTTGTTGCGCAGATTTAGAATCTAAGTTTCCTGTTGGTTCATCTGCCGCAATAATCGGACAATCTTTTGCTAATGCTCTTGCGATAACAACACGTTGTTTCTGCCCTCCAGAAAGTTTGGTTGCTTTATGATTGATATGATCTTTTAAACCAACTTTTGTAATAATTTCCGTTGCACGTTTGCGGATTTGATCTTTTGGATATCCGGAAAGAATTAACGGTGCTTCTACGTTTTGTAACACGGTATAAGAATCAATCAAATTATAGTTTTGAAAAACAAAAGCAACATATTTCTTTCGATAATTCTCCATATCGGAAACAGAAAAATACGATGTTTCTTCACCGTTGATATACATTTCTCCATCTTCATAAGAATCAATTCCACTGATGACATTAAGCAGCGTGGTTTTTCCGGAACCTGATTCCCCTACAATGGCAACAAATTCATTTCGATGTAACTCTAAGTTGACTTTTCTCAGTCCTAGAGCTATTACATTGTTGCTACTATAGTACTTTGATACATTCTGTAATTTAATCATACGCTTCTCTCCTCGAGTCAAGTATATTTCATACATATTATAACATACATATAACAAACGATACTCTTGTTTTATTGGTGAAACAATAGAAACAGCATATCTTGTTCATGTGACAAAAGATTGACAAAACAGAAAAAAAAGTCAGACTATTGTCTGACTTAAATAACTTCTACTTCTGTAAAATCAAGTTCCATCGCTGTTTGTCTACCAAACATTTCGATAAGAACGTGTACTTTACCTCTTTCTTCATCGATGCTTTCAACGGTAACCATTTGACCTTGAAGGGTACCTGCAGCTACTCTAACTTTTTGTCCCGGTTGAACATTCAGTCTTTGAACAGCCAACATTCCACACTTCTTCAAAATCGGATTGATTTCATCTGGTTTCAATGGGATTGGTTTTGTCCCACCACCACTAGAACCTAAGAATCCAGTGACGCCTGGTGTGTTACGAACAACGAACCAAGAATCGTCGGTTACGATCATTTCGATAAATACATATCCAGGGAAGATTTTAACCATCTTCTCTTTGATTGTTCCATCTTGTTTCTTTTCTGTTTTTAATTCTTCTGGGATCATGACTTGGAAGATTAAATTCTCCATATTCATGCTTTCAATTCTTCGTTCCAAATTCACTTTTACTGAATTTTCAAAACCAGAATAGGTTTGAACGATATACCACAAACGTTTAGATGTATCCATGTATCATCACTTCTTACAAGTTAAATAGCCATTGGAATAATGGATCAAACGCTAAGCCCATTAAGACGAACACAACAGAAAGGAAAATCAAGAAAGAAAATACTCTTGCGGAATTGCTCGCTAGTGTTTTTCCTGTTGGCCAGGTCACTTTCTTTAACTCGGAAAGACTCGGTCTCATATAAGGAATCATCAAATATACCAAAACCAATGCTCCAATAACAATCAAGAATATTCCTGTTAAGATTCTTCTTAAATCGGTCGCAAAAAAGAAATCGATAAATCCGATATTCGAGTTTCCTAAAATGTTCGCTAAATTGGTCGTTCCAAATGTTCCCATGACGATATATACACCATACAAAATCAAGATTGGTGATAGAATCGCTAACAACCAGTTTTCAAATGCGTATTCTTTTTTCAGAATCGCCATTACTCTTGATTCATCTTGGTTTGTTTTTAGTTTGGGTTCTGAAGGTGTTTTCACTTTCTTATTCGGATCTTTTGCCACAATAACCTCCTACTTACCTTCTTTATGAATGGTATGTTTCTTGCATTTTTTACAATATTTGTTTACTTCGAATCGAGTTGATTTATCCGTTTTCGTTATTTCATAATTTCTAGATAAGCATTCTTGACAAATCAATACGGTTTTCTTCTTCATATATATCAACTCACTTGCTTTATTAAATGTATCAAAAAATGCATTAAAAGTCAAGAAAATCATTGCATTAATTGCATTTTTATCTTTTTTTTGATCCGATCCAAGGCGTTGTAGATTTTCTTCTCGGGAAAATTTAAAATTTCCGCCGTTTCTCGTACGCTTCTTTTTTCAATTACTTTCATCTGAAATACTCGTTTTTCTAGACCTGATAAGCATTCCAAAGCTTCTTTTATCTCTGTTTCAGAGAAATAATACTGGGGAGCTTCATGGATTGTATCTTGATATAAAACAGGCATTTTTTCAGCTAAAAACTGACCATATCTATTCCGTTTACCCTTTATTGTGATGTAACGATTGTTAAGATTCCCTTCAAAATAACGAGTAAATGTTTTTTGGTATGTAGCATCAAATTTGAGAACGGATTTATATAGAATCATCAATGCTTCCTGAAACATATCGTCATATTCACTTTGAAGATCAAATTTTTTTATCATTTTCGCAACTAAGAATCGATATTTATCAACCATGAACTGAAATGCTTCCTCATTTCCCTGCTTAATCATGGTGATGATTTCGAAATCATTATAGTTGCGAAAAATCATAGGCTAGCTCCGCTTTTTACGTAAAATATCAAAAATCAAAATCCCCGCACTAACAGATGCATTTAAGCTATTAATCGTTCCAGCCATTTCAATTTTTACGTTATAATCAACTGTTTCCTTTAGCAACCTAGACATTCCCTTCCCTTCGCTTCCAATGACCAAAACCAATGGAACCGTAACATCAATTTCATGATGGCTCTTTGTTGCTTGCAAATCAGTTCCTACAGTCCAGAACCCTTGTTTTTTCATCTTTTCTATTGTATTTCTCAAGTTTGTCACTTCTACAATTTTCATGTATTCAATGGCTCCCGAAGAAACTTTCACAACGGTTGCGTTAATAGAAGCGGAACGGTTTTTAGGAATGATGACTCCTGCTACTCCTCCCGCTTCTGCACTTCTTATAATAGCGCCTAAATTATGCGGATCCGTAATTCCATCCAATAGTAAAACCAATGGATTTTTGGATAAATCCAAAGTTGGAAGAAACTCCTCTAAAGAGATAGTCTGATAATCTTCCACTTCTAAAACGATTCCTTGGTGGTTGCCTTGGAATCTTTTTTTAAACTCTTGTTTATCCAACAATGTAAAGGAAATGTGTTTCCCTTTCAATTCGCTGATTAAATCAGGATTTGTTCCCTGTTCCACAAAAGCTTGAAGAATCTGTTTTTCTGTATTTAATAGTTCTTTGGCAGGATTTCTGCCATAAATGCTCATACTCATAGAATCACCACATTCATTGTATCATATTTTGAACAGATTATTTTTGAAAAATGTGTACACTGCAAAAGAAAAGAACCTTAAGAGTATCCTCAAAGTTCTTCAATAATATGATACGCTTGCTTTAACAGTTCATCTAAACGTTCTAATTGTTGATCAAGGTACAAATACCCAATCACAGCTTCAAACCCCGTAGCTGCGTTATATGTTTGAATATCGGCGTTTTTTGGTTTGTGAGTCGAAGTGGCGTTTCTCCCTCTTTTAAAGACGGATAATTCCAACTCATTATAAAACGATTCACATAACGATTTCGCTGCTTTTGCTTGTGAAATGGCATTCGTATAGCGGATTGCATTGTCATGCAATTCTCCCACTTTGGTAAATTGCTTTTCTAACAAATAATTACGAACCCTCAGTTCATAATATGCATCACCAATATATGCCAATGTCAATCCATTGTATTGAATCATAAAATACCTTTTTCCATTAGTTCTTTTCGATATTGATCTGCTAAATCATAGTCTTTGTCAGTTCGTGCTTGAAGCCATTTTTGGTAAACAGCACGATCCTCTTGGCTAATTCGAGATACATCGATTCTTAAGCCAAGTACATTTGTCATCAACTCTAATGCGACAATGATCTGGTTCATCAAATCGTCATTGTTTGTTTTTCGTAGATTTACATTCGCAATTTTTAAAACGGATTGTAATGCGGTAATCGCATTTGCAGTATTGAAATCATTATCCATTGCTTCTTCAAAATTCTGAATTTCTGCTAATACAGCGGAGTCAGTGATTTGAATGTCTTCATTTAACGTATCTGCTAAATCCAATTTATAGAAAACAGAACGATATGCGCTTTCCAATTTCTCCCATTCTTTCACATACATTGAGAATACATCGTCCGTGAAAACAAGAGGAGAACGGTAATGGGTCGATAACAAATAATAACGTAACGGCATTTTTTCATTTACATCTTTCACGAAAATAACATTGCCTAAGCTCTTGCTCATCTTCGTATCTTTAAAATTCAGCAAGCCATTGTGCATCCAATATCTTGCAACATGATGATGATGTGTTGCTTCTGCTTGGGCGATTTCGTTTTCATGGTGTGGGAATTTCAGACCCATGCCACCACCGTGTATATCGATTTCTTCTCCAAAAATATCATCAATCATCACAACACATTCCGTATGCCATCCAGGTCTTCCTAAGGAAAATGGAGCGTCGAATTTAATACCATCTTCGGTTTTTTTCCAAAGTGTAAAATCTAGTGGATTTTCCTTTTGATCGTTGACTTCAATTCTGCTTCCAGCAATCATTTCATCGACATCTCGATTGGCTAAAACGCCATAGTCTTTGATTTTGGACACTCGAAAATAGACATCCCCATCCACTTGATAAGCGAATCCGGTTTGAATCAAATGATCAATATACTCGATGATTGGAGCCATGTAATCAGTGACTTTTGGTTTTTTATAATCGGTTATGCAATTTAAATCTTCAACATCCTGCATGAATGCGCGTATAAAGAAAGAGCTTAATTCCAATTCTGGAATCTTATCTTCCATTGCTTTCTGAATGATTTTATCATCAACATCAGTAAAATTCGACACGAATTGAACTGTGTACCCCTTGTATTCAAAATATCTTCGAACCGTATCAAAAAAAACGACTGGTCGTGCATTTCCAATATGAATATAGTTGTAGACAGTTGGTCCACAAACATACATATTTACCTTTTCAGGATGAATGCTTTGAAATTCTTCCAAAGAATCCGTATAGGAATTGTATATTTTCATCGAATCAAATCCTTTCTTTGACAGGTATCATTATAGAGTAATCTCATCTGTTTTTCAAGCAATATCGGTGACTTTAAAGCAAATGAAAGGGATGCAATGCATCCCAGTTTCGTTTAACTTACAGTTTATTTCTTACAACTTTACTATATTAGCAGCTTGAGGGCCTCTGTCACCTTCTACAACTGTGAAGCTTACAGCTTGACCATCTTCCAATGAGCGATATCCATCGCCTTCGATTGCTGAGTAATGTGCAAAAATATCGTTGCCTTCTTCATCCGTGATGAATCCGTACCCTTTTTCTGCGTTAAACCATTTCACTGTGCCGTTCATTTAATTCTCCTTTGCTTGATACTATTTGACATTATACAGGAAATGGTTTTAAAAATCAACTTCTATGCCAAAGTTTGCGGTTATTTCCAATATTTTTTACGAATTTTCGAGTGAATCATCGCTAGATTCTTCGATAAATTCTACCTTATCAATATCCTTGAATTTGTCTGAGAGTCGTTCAACACGAGTATTTACTTTATCGCCATCTTTCCGCAAAGTATCGATGGTTCGATTAAGTTTTCCCCACTCTTCTCCAAAGATACGGAAATCTTTCTTTAATTTTTTCAACTGGTCAATAATCTCTTTTGTGTGTTTATTATATTCAAAATCGATGATGATCGCTTGGAAGGATGAAAGCAGCGGAACAAGAGTGGTCGGTGAAACAATAGTCACGTTTTTATCTCTAGCATACTCCACAACAGAAAGTAATTTCGAATGTAATAACGCTAATATCCCATCACTTGGAACAAACATGATTGCGTATTCGGTGGTGATACCCGGAATGATATATTTCTTAGCGATATCGGTAATATGTTTTTTGACTTCTCGACCGAAATCACTGATAAGAATTTCCTCATCTGTTTTGGAAAGTTCTTTGTTATCAAACAATTTAGAATAAGAGGAGTATGGGAATTTTGAGTCAATCGCAATCAAACCTTTTGGCTCAGGAAGGAAGATGACTGCATCTGCGCGCACCGGACCATCTTTTGTTTCCTTGAATGTATATTGAGTATCGTATAGTCTGCGATTATCGCCAAAAACACTCAGTAATAATTGATTTAATTGGTATTCTCCAAAAGATCCTCTTGCTTGATTGTTAGAAAGGATTGTTTGTAGACTAACCATTTCTTCTGATAGTGTTTGGATTTTCTTTTGAGCATCATCGATTACTTGAACTCGTTCGGCAATCTTAGTGAATGTATCGTTGGTATCTTTGAAGCCTTTTGACAAACGATCTTCTACCTTATTGTTTATGTCGAACATTTTCTTTTCAACACTTTCGTTTAATAAGCTGAAATCTTTGTTCAAAGTTTCTTTGATTTTTTCTTGGAATCCCGAAAGTTCTTCTTTGACTTTTAAACGAAATTCCGTGATATTATCACCTGAGGTTTCCGATTGTTTTTGTAATTGTTCACTAACCCCTTTATTAAAATCTAACATGGATTGATAAATGCTTTTTGTTAGTGAATTTTCCATATTCCTGACTTTATCTGTGATCGACTCTTCTAATCCATCAATCTCAGAATTGTTACTGCGATTCAACAACATCAATCCTACAAAAATCAATGTCAACAATGATAATATTGCCGCAACTAATGCCAATATTTCTGCTAAACCCATGATATCCCTCCTCTAGAATATTGGACTGAAAAGATTAAACAGTCCTTGTATCAAACGTGATACGATACCGCGTTTGTTCCATTCATCCAAGGTAATCTCGGTTGAATGAATTAAATCTTCTTTAAAACTCTCAACCAATCTTTGAATTGATTGGTTGGCAAAAACAGTAGTTACTTCAAAATTAAGATGGAAACTTCTTGGGTCGAAATTGACAGACCCAACGGATGCAATTCCATCATCGATTATTAGAATTTTGGAATGAACAAAATGATCCGTATACTCATATATTTTCACCCCTAGTTTGAGCAATTGTTCATAATAGGATTCCGTAGCGTATCCTACCGCTTTATAGTCGTGTTTCCCGGGTACTAACAGTTCAACTTCCACCCCTGATTTTCTGGCAATTTGAATTGCCAGCATCAATTCCGATTCTATAATCAAATAGGGAGTGACAATCTTTATGCTTTTTTTAGCACTATGAAGCATTTTATAATACACATCGCGAATCAAACCATTTTCAAAATCTGGCCCTGATTCTATGACCGAAATCATTCCTGGGAAGTGTTCATTTGTCTTATCCATTGGTTTGTCGATTACATCATCCGTAATATAATACCAATCCTTGACAAAGACATTTTGAATACTAGAAACTCCGTTTCCTTTTAAGATAACATGAGTGTCTCTCCAAAAACCAAACTTTGGGTCTTTATGGTTATATTCATCACCAAGATTCATCCCGCCGACAAACCCAATTGATCCATCGATTACAATTGCTTTTCGATGATTTCTAAAGTTAAGATTGGAATTAAAAATAGATAAAGATTGCGGATCGAATACTCCTATTTGAACTCCGGATTTCTCGAGACGCTTCATATAACGAAAATCAAGATGTTTGTTGGACCCCATATGATCATAAATCAAATAGACATCCACGCCCTGTTCTGACTTTTCCTTTAGGATATCCAAAACAGTGCGGCCGATTTCATCTGTTTTGAGGATATAGAATTCCATAAAAATGTAATCTTTTGCTTTTTTTAGTTCTTCAATTAACCGAGGGAAGAATTCATCCCCATTGTTAAGTATTTCTAGATAGGTGTCATCTTGATATACTGCTCGACCAGTCGTTTTAAAGATGAATCGGAATATTTCTCCAAAAGAGTGATTTTCAAAATCAGGACAGGTAGCTTCTTCTAATCCTAAAAAAGCCTTTGAAGCAATAAGTGGTCTAAATTTCGATAGTCGCATAATTTGGTAATCCCTAGCAAAGATGTAATAAAGGATAATACCAATAAAAGGATTCAATAGCAAGATTAGAATCCAATGGCTTTTGTTGTATGCATATTCTGGTTTTAACAATACTCGAACAATCAAACCTAAAGAGGTCAACCAAATAATTGTAAGAATAATGTAAATTGCAGTATTGTTCTTAATGACGATTGACAAAGATGAGACATGCAATCCAACGATTAAAAAGAACGAATACACAAACTCGGCTAAGATCATTAGTCCGAACAACATATATCCACGTTTCATATATTCCTCCGCTGTATCATTCTACCATAATTTCATCGTTTTGTTAATCATTCCAAATGATTTCGAACTTAGAATAAAAAGCTTATGAAAAAAGGCTAAAAACATTCTTTGCCTAAATCAAAAATCGCATGGCATCTTTTCCCTGTTCCTAGCCTCTTGATAATATTGTTGTTTTTGCAGTTGCTCTACAAAGTTTTTGCCTTTGCGGCAAATCTTAATACGGATTGAATAGCGGATAAACAACTTTGTTTCGTTGGATATGTTTCTCCTGAAACAATTAACTGCATATTCGCAGAATACAAGTTATATTGAAATCGACCTTGTTTGTCTTTGTAAGTGGTGAAATACTGTTGCTCAATCGCATTTTTAATGGTTTCCAGTCCCTTAACTGCAGTTTGTTTGGATGCATAAGGTTGAGATACCAATAATACTTGTCCATTGGAAGCAGCGAGTTTAACAAAGAAAACTTTTTCGCTTTCCTTGACAATTTCAAATCTTCCATTATCTTTGGCTTCAATTTTTTGTCTAGGAACAACTTCTTCGCGAATCTCAGTTGTAGGAATTTCATCCAAATCAATGACTTTTTCGGTTTGATAGAATTTACGCACTGATTCCACTGCAGACTCCGCCTTTTTTAGAGTGCTATAAAACTCACCCACAATAATAACTCTTGCTTTTCTGGCGTCAAATAAATCAAAGTGAGAGAAATCAGATTTATCTGTTGAAATTTCAAAATTATTCTGTTCTACTGCGTTTTTAAATGTTTCTATTCCTGACTTTGCACCTTTTCTAGTAGAATATCCAAATGAAACAGCCAGTATTTCACCATTAGAAGCTTTCAGTCGATACTTAAACATTCCAGCTTCTGGATATACTTCGTATTTCCCTGATGGGGATTTTTTCTCTTCTACTATGGCTTTAGAAACAGGTTTCGGAGTAGTTTTTGGTTTGGGTGTTGCAAGTGGTTTTGGTTCTTGCTTTTCCACTACTTCTACTGGTGCAGGCTTCGGTTCAGCAACTGGTTTTGGTGTCGCTTTTATTTGTTCTTGCTTTGCGATTTCTTGTTGTCTTGCAAGTTCTTCTTGGCGTTTCTTTTTCTTTTTTCCAAAAAATAACATGTTATCACCTCTTCGTGTTTTATTATACCAAAAAAGAATACTAGACAAAAGTGATTCGGCGTATGTTCATGAATTTATCACAGTTGCATCTAAATTGCTTTCTCCACGATGTTGGTCTATAATGGAAGAAACAAGAGGTGAACAATATGATTAAAGGTATCGCGCATAACGCCTATGTCGTAAACGACACGGAGGCATCTTTAGATTTCTATGTCAATAAGCTTGGTTTTCAACAAAAGTTTACATTAGATGATGAGGAAGGCAATCCATGGATCATCTATATCCAAATTGCTCCCAATCAATTCATCGAACTGTTTCCAACCAAAGAACCAGTTCCAAATGATTTTTCTCAATCATCGTACCGGCATCTTTGTCTCGAAGTAACGAATATTAGAGAGTTAGTACAAAAATTAAAAGACTCCGGTGTAGCAATTGATCAGGATGTGATGATGGGTCTTGATAATAATTATCAAGCATGGATCCATGATCCCGATAACAATCCAATTGAACTGATGGAATACGGCAAGAACTCTCTACAATTACAAGAATAGTCCTTATTCAATAAAAAAACACAGGGTGTGGAGTCCTGTGTTCTTTTTATTTGGCATTGTATTAACGTTTACTGAATTGTGGTGCTCTACGTGCTTTTTTGAGACCGTATTTCTTACGTTCTTTCGCACGAGGATCTCTTGTGATCAAGCCAGCTGGTTTTAGGATTTTTCTGTACTCAGGGTTGACTTCCAACAAAGCTCTCGTAATACCTAAACGGATTGCTCCAGCTTGTCCGATGATTCCACCACCGCGTACGTTTACGGAAATATCAAATGTGTTTTCGTTTGCAGTAAGAACCAAAGGTTGGGATACGTCTAATCTTGCTAGTGATGACGGAACATAATCTTCGAACGAACGTCCGTTAACTGTGATCACACCATTACCTGGGCGAAGAATGACGCGTGCAACTGAAGATTTTCTTCTACCGGTTCCACGATACATTACAGTGTTAGCCATAATATCCTCCTATCCTTTCAATTCCATTACGACAGGTTGTTGAGCCTGATGTTTGTGGTTTTCTCCTGCGTAAACAAAGAGTTTCTTATACATTTGATTTCCTAATTTACCTTTCGGTAACATTCCCTTGATTGCAAGTTCAACCATTCTAGTCGGTTTCTCTTGCATTAAGACTTTTGCTGTTTTTTCTTTCAAACCACCAGGATAATTGGAATGAGTGTAGTATTTCTTATCGTCCCATTTATTTCCAGTTAATTCGATTTGTTCTGCATTGATTACGATAACATAATCTCCACAATCCACATGTGGTGTATATGTAGGTTTATGTTTTCCTCTCAACACAGTAGCTACTTCCGTAGCCAAACGGCCAAGTCTTTTTCCAGCAGCGTCCACAACAAACCATTCACGTTTGATTGTGTTCTCATTTGCCATAAAAGTTTTCATTTTATACCTCCTAATTAGTTAAAAGGCTTGTGGGTTATAAAATAAAAATGTACCTTAATTATCATATCATTTTCGACTTTTTATGTCAACAAATTTCGATTGACAGGTTGAAATATTTTTATGAGATTTTAGAACCCGGATTTAACTTAGATGAACCCTCTACAATAAAGAGTTCTCCTGCGGCATTCTCAGCCGCCAAAATCATACCTTCAGATAGCTCTCCACGAAGCTTTACTGGTTTTAGGTTTGCGATGACAAGAACGGTTTTCCCAACCATGTCTTCTGGTTTATAATACTTCGCTATTCCAGAAACGATATTTCGTACTTTATCACCGGTATCAACCTTCATTACCAACAGTTTATCCGCATTTGGATGTTGTATTGCTTCCAACACTTTCCCAGAACGAATATCGATTTTTGCAAAATCATCAATTGTAATCTCAGGAAGGATTGGATCAATCTTTGGTTCTTCTTTTTTCGGTTCGTTCATCCAACTACGAATCACTTCCGATTCACTTTCTTCCTCTAAACGTGGGAATAGATGAGCGGCTTTAGAGACAACTTCATAGTTCTCTTTTACACCAAATTTCAAACTTTCAAAATCGGTGTTATTTTCTTCAACATTAAGATAACCAAAAACTTTAGGGCATGTTTCCATGAGGAAAGGTTGATATAGAACAGTAATTAAACGGATACTTTCCAATAAATGATACATCACCGACTGCAATGGTGCGTGGGTTTCTTCGTTTTTCGCTAAATCCCAAGGAGAAGTATCGTCTATCAATTTATTTGTTCTTCCGACTAAAGTAGATAATGCTTTTAAGGCATCGGCAATTTTAAATTCATCCATCAATGTTTGATATTGTTTGATGGATTCGGTTGCCACTTCCTCCAAATTTTGTTCGAAAGATAAAAGAGAATGGTTATGTACGGTTTTCTGTACTGTTCCGCCAAAGTATTTATTAACCATGGAAATCGTTCTGGAAACCAAGTTTCCATAATCATTTACCAAATCCGTATTGATACGTTTGATATAATCCTCAGGCGTGAATAATCCATCGTTTCCATATTGGATTTCACGGACGATGTAATAGCGGAAGGCATCTAACCCATAACGTTCAACCAATTGTTCCGGATAAATGACATTTCCTTTTGACTTCGCCATTTTGCCGTCTTTCATTAAGTACCAGCCATGAGCATACAATCGGAATTTGATTGGAATATCCAAAGCCATTAGCATAATTGGCCAATAAATGGCATGGAATCGAAGAATATCTTTTCCAACAACATGTATGACTTCATCCCCATTGATCCAGAATTTTTGATATAAAGAATCATCCTTGGAATCATATCCCAATGCTGTAATATAGTTGCTGAGTGCATCGATCCATACGTAGACGACATGTTTTGGATTCGATTTTACTTTGATTCCCCAAGAAAACGCTGTTCTCGAAACAGATAAATCTTGGAGACCGGATTTTATAAAAGAAACTACTTCATTTTTTCTTGTTTCAGGAAAGATAAAATCCGGATGACTATCGATGAATGCCAATAAACGATCTGCATATTTTGATAGTCGAAGAAAATAGGTTTCCTCTTTTAGTAATTTTGTAGGTCGACCGCAATCTGGACATTTGTCTCCGTCCACTAGTTGAGTCGGTGTGAAATAGGATTCACAGCTTACACAATAGTTTCCAACATATTCTCCCAAATAAATATCATCATTTGCGAGCAAACGTTCAAAGATGTCTTCGACTACGACTTCATGACGTTTTTGGGTTGTTCGAATAAAATCATCGTTTTCGATGGAAAGTTGCTTCCAAAGATCTTGTGCCAATCCAGAAATATAATCCACATGCTCTTGCGGTGTCTTTCCGTTTGCTTTTGCGGCTTCTTCAATCTTTTGTCCATGTTCGTCAGTCCCGGTTAAGAATCTAGTATCATACCCTTGTAATTTCTTATAACGAGTCACGCTGTCGCAAAGACAGGTGGTATATGCAGATCCGATATGGAACTTTGCGCTTGGATAATAGATTGGTGTAGTTATATAAAATGTTTTTTTCATGTTTTCACTCCATTAATATACGATTTGTTTTTGTAATTTTTCCAGTGCTTTTTTTGTCAAAACCGTTTCAACGATTTTGAACACAAATTCGTAAACGACTCCTACGGATCTTCCTGTGATGAATAATCCGTCGCGAACAACTTTTTCATCAACGCGAATTGCGTTTTGCATTTCGCTCTGGGTTCCAGGGAAAGAAATATATTTTCGTCCGTCCATGATGCCTAACGCACCAAAAACAGTCGGAGCCGCACAGATGGCCATCAACCATTTCTTGTGTTCATAGAATTCCATAACCAGTTGTAATACTGATTGTGTCTTTCTCAGAACAGAAGAATGACCACCCCCAGGGATGAATAGACCGTCATAGTCCGATTCTTTGATTTTCTTCATCATTTTGTCAGCGATGACTGTGGTTCCTTTTGAACCGGTGACTGTTTTTTTGTTAAAGACAGAAATCAAATCGATTTCGATTTCGGTACGCCGTAACAAATTCACCGTTGCCAACGCTTCGGTATCTTCGAATCCGTCTGAAAGCAAGCAAGCGAATTTCATAAGATCACCCTTTCTTTATTGTTTGACTTAGGTACTCCTGATAGATTTTATTTTTTGGTATTCCCGTCATTTCCGAAACACGTTTCATCGCCTCGGTTTTTTTCATTCCAGATTCCAAGAAGTAATCCACCTGTTCCACAATCGTCAGATTAGATGCTTCTTTTTCATCTTGATATCCTTCAATAACGATGACGAGTTCGCCTTTTAAATCTTTGACTTGTTCGTATTCTCCCAGTGTTCCTCGAATCACTTCTTCGAACGTTTTTGAAATCTCACGAGCAATCACGAAGTTTCTGTCACCTAGTATATCATACATATCGTGTAAGGTGTCTTCGATTCGATGGATTGCTTCATAAAAAATCATAGTTTCAGTGCGAAATTGATACTCCTCGAGGGCAGCTCTCCTTTTGTTTGATTTTGAATCTAAAAATCCATAAAACAAAAAAGGGTGAGTTTGAATTCCGGACATGATTAGCGCCGGTAATAATGCATTCGCTCCAGGCAACGCAACAACATTGTATCCTGCATTTAGCACTTCTTTTACAACGATAGCTCCGGGATCACTGACAAGTGGCATTCCTGCATCTGAAACCAAACCGATATTGAATCCTTGCGCAAGCTCATTCAATATCATTTCGACTTTCAATGACTCATTGTGTTCGTGCAAACTGATGACGGTTTGTTTAATATCGAAATGTCGCAATAACTTCAGCGTTACACGAGTGTCTTCGGCGTATAGTTTATCAACGAGTTTTAACGTTTCGATAGCCCGAAAAGTCATATCATCCAAATTGCCAATTGGAGTTGGAATCAAATATAATGTTTTGGATTCATTTTGATAGTTCAGGTTGCGGATCATATTGCTCATCTCCCAAATGAAAGATCCGTAATACTTCTCTCGTATATTCATTGGATCGATCATAGATGTATAACGGTTCTTCGACAATAAGACTACCGTGACTTCCATTGAAGTTTGCTTCGACCATAACCATCGTAGCTGGTTTCCCAGGTTTGGTATGAACGAAGCGCAACCGTTTCACGAAGAAACGATTCTTATCAAACAAAAACAGAATTTCATCAATACGATTTGCACGATGAATCATGAAGAGACTTCCTCCTGTGGAAATCACTTGTTTTGTCGATTGAATCACGCCTTCCAAATCGATAGCCACTTCGTGTCTGGCAACCGTTTTACTGTCGTATTTATTCACAAATGAAGATTCTTGATATTTGAAAAATGGCGGATTGACTGTTACGATGTCGATGCTATTTCCCAAGAATAGATTTCTCATATCCTTCATATCGCATTTTTCAATTGTGATTTGGTGTTCCAAATGATTCATTTGGACGCTTTTTCTTGCCAATTCGATCATTTCGTCTTGAATATCGATTCCAACGATCGGTTTCTTTGTCTTCAAAGATAAGTATAAGGGAATCGGTCCTAAACCGGTTCCCAAGTCAAGAATTCGATTGGCACCGGATTTGATTCGAACGAAATCTCCAAGTAAAAGAGAGTCCAATGAAAACCGAAATAAATCCTTGCGTTGAATAATCTTTGGCCCATCATATGCCAATAAATCGTGGATTTCCTCTAAAGGCATTTTATTCCTCTAAGTTTAATAGTTCTTTATCATCAATGATGTTATCATCTTGTGTATTATCCGCTTCAAATCCTGCTAATTCGGATACATTAAAATTATGGAAGGAACCTTCAATATTAACGGTCACTTGTTCCATAATATAATTAACTTGAGTAACAGTTCCATTTCCTTCTGGTGTTTGAACTCTGGAATTGAGTTTTGGCATTCTCTTACGCATTTCTTTGTAGTTGTCATCTTCATACTTGATGCAACAAAGAAGTTTTCCGCAGATTCCGGAAATGTTATTTGGATTTAGGGACAGGTTTTGGTTCTTTGCCATTTTGATGGAAACCGGTTGAAATTCCGTTAAGAACTTTGTACAACAGGTTTCTCTTCCACACGGTCCAAGACCACCAAGTACTTTTGCTCCATCTCTGGTTCCTACTTGGCGCAATTCGATGCGTACATGGAATTCATTTGCCAAATCTTTGACCAATTCACGGAAGTCAACTCTGCCTTCCGCATTAAAGTAAATAATTAACTTTGCCCTGTCGAGAGTATATTCACAATTCAACAGTTTCATATCAAGGCGATTTTTTTTGACAAAATCGTCAGTTTTCTTGAGCACATGAATTTCTCGTTCAATGTTCTCTTCATAATCATCTAAATCGCGTTGCGTCGCAATTCTAACAATTGGTTTCAATGGAGAAACGAGTTCCTCATTCTTTATTTTCATTCTGTCGCTTACGACAGTTCCTAATTCAATGCCTCGCGCTGTTTCTACGACAACTTTATCTTGATTTTTGACATCAATATTCGCTGTGTCAAAATAATATTTTTTACCGAGGCGATTAAATTGTATCGCTACTACAGTGTGTTCCATATTTATAACCTCTTTCTAAGCAAGTCAGCATTTTATCAAATGCCAGTTTGGTGTTGATATTGAATTTCAGTCTTGATTTTAGACTTAACATGTCGGATAGATTTTGTTCAATGTATTTTTGAGACATCTTTTCAGATAATTGTTTGATGGTCTCTGATTCGCCAATAAAGCAGATTTCATCTAAATGTCTTAATTGAAAGTTCAAGATGTCTTTTCCATAAATAATCATTAAAGTCAAAAAGAAATCGGTAAAATCTAGATCATTTAGGATAGTATTACTTTGTTCCTTAAACTGTAAAAGAGCAGATTCTGTTTTTGACAAAAATGCTTTATGAATGCTTGTCACCAAATCAATGATTCCTGTCATATTCTTGTCATGTGCAATTTTGATTGCAGTACCCATGTCTACTGTGTACTCACTAATAGCTGCGGCTATATTTTGATCAATATCATTTTCCATCAATTGACGTCGAATGATACTACGATCAATCGGTTTGAAATGTAAGATTTCCGCACGAGAAACAATCGTTTTAAGTAAAGCATCATAGTTTTCCGTGATCAGAATTTGATAAATTTCAGAACCTGGTTCTTCCATCGTTTTTAGCAAAGTATTCGCCGATGTGAGATTCAGTTTATCCGCCTCTTCAATGACATAAACGCGGGCTCCTCGTTCAATGGATGCCTTTGAAAATTCATTGATCAATTCTTGGATTTGTTCTTTCTTAATCACTTTTCCTTGTGGCCGTACATAGAATAGATTGGGATGTATTCCGGAATCGATTCTTCGACAGTTATGACAAGTATTGCAAGGATTGAATCCGTCTGGATTTGTGCATAACAAAGACTTCGCAAACAACAGAGCTGTACTTCTCTTCTTGGTTCCATTAGGGCCTTCGAAGATATAGGAATGCGAAATTCGGTCCATTTTATGACTGTTCTCCATGATCGTAGCGATTTCGTTTTGAAATCCCTTCACATCATTCCAGGATTGTAATACCATGCGTGATCCTTTCTAAAGAATGGATTCGATCAGATCAATGGCATCCTTTGCGACACTATCCTTATCTTGTTCGCCATTGATGCGTTTGATACGTTCTGGGTATCGTTTGACCAATTCCAAGTATCCTTGGTAAATTTCTTTATGAAAATCGAGAGGTTCTAAGTCCAATCTATTTTTTTCACGATCGTCGTGTGAGAAAACCCGATTTAACCCTATTTCCGGTCTTACATCCACAAAAATCGTTAGATCTGGGAAGAAGGAATCGATCGCAAACATATTGATTGCGAGAACATTCTCAAGCCCTAAATGTCTTCCGATTCCTTGGTACGCCAAGGAACTGTCGACATAACGATCGCACAAAACAACTTTACCAAGTGCCAAAGCAGGTTTGATCTTTTGATTTAAATGTTGACTTCTAGAAGCTGCATATAACAATGCTTCCGTTCGAGCATCCATATCTTGATGATTCACATCATGGATAATATCACGAATCTTCTCGGAAATTGCGATGCCTCCAGGTTCTCTCGTAACCATGACATCATACCCTTTTTCTGTTAAATATTTCTCCACAATCTTAATGATCGATGTTTTCCCGGACCCATCAGGGCCTTCAAAAGTGATAAATTTGCCTTCCATACCTTCACCTGCTTTACCTTTCTATTATCTCATAATTGCAATAATTTTTAAACAAAATTATTTTATTATAACATATTGGTATGATACAATAGACAAGAAGGAAGTTGAAATATGAGAATCGAAATTCGCAACCTATCCTTTGCTTACGGTCATAAGACAGTGATCAATGGATTATCTCACACAATCAATCCCGGAGATTACCTTGTAATTCAAGGCAAGAATGGTACGGGGAAAACAACCTTAATTAAATGTTTATTGGGAATCAATTCTGTGAAGAACGGAATGATTTTTTTCGATGGAGAAGATATCAATTCATTTGGAAACTGGACAAAGTTTGGTTATGTAAGCCAAAACCTCGATGATTTTAACTATGAATTCCCTTTGACAGTAGAAGAATTGCTGAAATTTTCTACCATCACCAAAAGTCAACAAAGCAATTATCTCAAGCATTTGGACCAAATGGGCATTTTGGATATTTTTAATCAAAACATTAATTCATTGTCTGGAGGACAACTCCAAAGAGTATTTATTGTTCGGGCGATGTTAAACAATCCACAAATCCTTATTTTGGATGAGCCTACCGCTTCCATTGATAAACAAAATACTGAATTCTTTTATAAAACCGTAGAAGAACTAAACCGACAAGGAATCACCATCATTCTAATTACACATACAGAATCTTTGGAACATATCAATTATTCTCACCTGTTGAATATGTCACTAGACTTAACGACGGAAGTTACTCAAAAAACACCTCAAAAGGCGGTGGATCGCATATGATGACACTATCCTTTTTCCAAGATTTATTCTTGGAAGACTTCATGTTACGGGCTCTTCTAACAGGAATCATCTTAGGTGCTTTGGCTCCTTTAATCGGCTCCATTGTCGTCGTTAGACGTCTATCATTCATTGCTGAAGACGTCTATCATTCATTGCTGACACATTGGGTCATTTCTCGTTGGTTGGGATATCTGTCAGTTTATACATCTCTACCTTTGGAATCACGTTTTTCTTGGAAAAACCGCTCTATTTAGGATTGTTATTCTCTGTAATCGGAGGGCTTCTGATTGAATTGTTCCGAAGGTCGTATAAGAACTACAAAGAGATTTCGATGGTTATTGTAATCAGTTTAGGTTCTGCTCTTAGTGCGATATTCTTCTCTCTCGCAAAAAAAACAGGGTCCCTGTTTACCTATCTCTTTGGTTCTATCCTTACGGTAACCAATTACTATCTAGTATTAATTTTCATCACTGCGATTATTGTTCTAGTGTTGTTTATTC
>QKCT01000023.1 GCA_003245625.1 Bacillota bacterium
CAAATCGTCTTATTTGTATACTGAGAAGTCGATATTGCTGAATGTTTCGTTGTCTTCACTCTTATAGCCAGAAGCGAAGAGAGTATCATAAGTAAGTTGTTTGTTGTCAATTGTTAGTGTGTCAATTGGAGAATAAGCAGTTCCCGCACCATTTTCACCAACGATAAAATGGATTTCTCCACGTTTTACGTAGATATTTACATTATCGAGGGCTTTCACTCCTGGAAAAGTCTTGGTGATGGACTTCATTTCAAGAATATTGTCGTTGTTCAAAATATCACCTCTTGGTGTAATGTATATATGAAGATTATTGTTGTAGTTTTACAAATGAAAACTTACCTTACGAAATAGTTTACCACTTACACAAAGATATGTAAAGGGTTTCAAATGTATTTCTATAGAAATAAAGTCAGTAAATTACACTATTTTTCGCTTAATAAAGGAAACAAAGGTTTCATATTTGGATAGAGTTTTTGGAAGGTCTGATATTTCTTTTGATACTCTTCGTGATTGTTTGAAATCGGATGAAAAATCTCCACTTCACGGATAATAGTTTCACAAGCTTGGCTTACAGAATCATATGCACCAGCACCAACCATAGCTAAGATTGCAGCCCCTAATGCAGGGCCTTCCTCTGTGTGGATTTTAATAATATCAATGTTTAACATATCAGCTATCATTTGAACCCATACATGACTCTTAGCTCCACCGCCGGTGATTCGAGCTTTCTTGATGTCGATACCAAGATTGCTGATTTGTTCAAAGGAATCTTTAAGACCAAATGTAACACCTTCTACAACAGCTCTACCAATTTCGGTTTGTGTATGATGAGCTCCTAACCCGAAGAACACACCTTTTGCATACGGGTCATTGACGGGAGCTCTTTCACCGGTTAGATATGGCAAGAAGAAGATAGAATCGTCAATTGGAGATTTGGATATTTCTTGGTAGAAGGAAACAAAATCATTCTTCTGAAGGATTTGTTCCAACCACCACTTAATCGTCCCGGCTGCGTTTAACATAACGGCCATGGTATGGTATTTATCATTTGCATGGGCATAGGATTGAAAGTGGTTTTTATAGTCGACATTATACGTGTCACTAGCCACAAAAACAACACCACTGGTTCCTAATGATATACTGGCTTCTCCATCGTTGACAATACCCATTCCGACTGCACCGACTGCTTGATCTCCACCACCGATAATAATAGGAACTTTATGGTGAATGTGCAACAATTCAGATAAATCTTTGGTGAGATATCCAATTTTTTCATAACTTTCAAATATTTGTGGTAACATTTCCTCTTTAATTGAAAGAATCTCTAACATTTCTTTGCTATATTGTTTGTTTTTACAATCAAAGAACAATGTTCCGGAAAGATCTGACACATCACTGGCAAATACACCACTTAAACGATAAGCAATGTAGTCTTTTGGTAACATGATTTTACTTATTTTTTCAAAGATTTCAGGTTCATTGTTTTTCACCCAAAGGATCTTTGGTGCTGTTAATCCTGTTAGTGCAATATTGCCTGTATATTCAAGCAACCGTTCGATTCCTATTTCTTCGTTTAAATAATCGACTTCTTTGATTGTTCTTTGATCATTCCATAAAAGAGCATTTCTAAGAACGCGATCTTGATCGTCCAAAATGACTAAGCCATGCATTTGACCAGAAAAACCAATTCCTTCTATCTGATCCTCGTAACCAAGAATGATATTCTTTAGTCCTGAGAATGTTTGGTCAAACCAAGTATATGGATCTTGTTCTGTCCATGATGCTCGAGGAATCAGCACTTCATATGATTTTGAAACTGTTTTTATTACTTCGCCGTCTTTTTTAACCAGAGCCAATTTTACTCCGGATGTCCCCAAATCTATGCCAATATACATATCATTAACCTAAGATGTATTGATTTAGTATAGCTTCTAATAATTCTTGTCTTCCTGGTTCATTCGGTTCCATTTCTTTTTTAGTGAATACATATTCTTCTAAATCCTTAAAGCCAACTTCATTGGAAACTATTTTTTTACCAATACCAGTTTCATAAGAGCGATATCTCTTTTCCAAATTGTTCTCAAGAATTTTATCTTCCCACAAACGAGCAGCGATTCTTAAGCCCGCAGCATAGGTATCCATCCCTGCGATATGAGCGATTAACAAATCTTCTTCCGTGAAGGAAGATCTTCTTACCTTGGCATCAAAGTTTAAGCCACCAGTAGTGAATCCACCAGCTCTAATGATTTCGTACATTGCAAGAACACTTCCATAAATATCAGTAGGGAATTGATCGGTATCCCATCCTAATAATAGGTCGCCTTGATTTGCATCCACACTTCCAAGCATACCATTGATTGCTGCCAATCTTAATTCATGATTCATTGTATGGGTAGCCAATGTTGCATGGTTGGTTTCGATGTTCAATTTAAAGTATTGATCTAAGTTGTATTGTCTTAAAAATGAAATGACTGTTGCACTATCGAAGTCATATTGATGTTTTGTTGGTTCCTTCGGTTTTGGTTCGATATAGAATTGCCCCTTGAATCCAATTTCTTTTGCATAATTCACTGCTAATTGTAAGAAACGAGCAAAATTATCTAATTCGAGTTTCATATCGGTATTCAATAATGTTTCATAACCTTCTCTACCGCCCCAGAATACATATCCAGCGCCGCCGAGACGTTTTGTAATTTCCATTGCTTTTTTTGTTTGTGCAGCCGCAAATGCAAATACATCTGCGTTGGGACTCGTACTAGCACCGTTGACAAAACGTTTATTACCGAATAAATTAGCAGTACCCCAAAGTAATTTGATTCCAGTACGCTTCATTTCAACTTCAATAACATCTACAATTTCGTCTAGGACTTTATTTGTTTCTTCCAAAGTGTCTTGTTCTGGAGCGATATCTCTGTCATGGAAACAGAAGTATTCGATTCCTAGTTTTTCCATGAACTCAAACGCAACCTTCACACGTAGTTTTGCTTTTTCGATATCATCGCTGACGGAATCATCCCAAGAACGTTCCATTGTTTCGCTACCAAATGGATCTACTCCAGATCCGGTTAATGTATGCCAATAAGCCATGGAAAACTTTAAATGGTCTTTCATTGATTTTCCTAAAATGACCTCTTCTGGATTGTAATATTTAAATGCAAATGGGTTAGTGCTTTTAGAACCTTCGTATTTTACTGGTTCGATTTTTTCAAAAAATTTCATATTTATCTCCTTAATCTAAAAGTAGTTTGATTATCGTTTTTGTTTGTTATATAATGGGATTAACTTGCGGCAGGTGATAGTATTGAAGACAACAAATTCAAAATCCATTAAAATCAAAAATATGAATTTGGTAATCGACAAAATGGTTGAAATCAAAGAAACTTCTCGTGTGGAATTAGCGAGAATTACAACGTTAAATAAAGCAACGATTTCTTCGATTATCAAGGAACTAATCGACAAACATATCGTTGTCGAATTGGATAAAAAAATCAAGACAAGCGGTCGCTCTGCAAATGCGATTATTTTAAATAAAAATGCAGGGCGCATTTTAAGTATGGATCTTCAAACTCATCGTATTCATGGTGTGGTTACCAATTTATTTGGTGAAGTTTTGTTTGAGATTAGGAAACCAATTTCAAATCCCGATTTCAGTCCTTATTTAAAAGTCTTGCTCCAAACAATCGATGAGCTAAAACATAATACATATGATTCAACGTATGGAATCATCGGAATTGGAATTGGCGTCTACGGAATTCTATCGGAAACAAAAAAGATTGTTTTCGCACCGTTTTCATCTTGGAAAGACATCGAACTTAAAAAAATAGTAGAGGAATATTCAGGACTGCCAACATACGTTGAAAATGAAGCTAACATCTCCGCATTGGGAGAGAATAGAATCTATTCAAATCAAGAAAACCTTATTGCGTTAAACATTGGTCTTGGTGTTGGTATGGGAATTATTATCAAAGATCATTTATATACAGGTCAAGATGGTTTCGCAGGTGAAATAGGACATACAATTATTGTTCCAAACGGAAAGAAATGCGTGTGTGGTAATCATGGTTGTGTGGAACGATATATTTCTGATGTCGCTCTCGAAGAACAATATTTTGAGCGTTCTAATGAGCAAATCACTATTGATGAATTTATCGTGAGACTCAAAGCAAAAGACCCCATTGCGGAAGGTATTTATGATGAGTTTATAAAATATATGGCGATTACGATTAATAATATTTCGCAAATCCTTAATCCTGAAACGATTATTATCAATAGCAAGGTCATCGAAAACATACCTGAAAGCATTTCTGAAATAAAGAATCGCTTACGCTCTCAAATTATGACATTACACTTATTGACAACTTCGACCTATAAATCCAAAACAAATCTCCTCGGATTGACCTATGTGTTAAGTAAAGATTTTTTCCGAGTAAAAGAAGAGGATTAGGTTTGGTATTATTCAAAGATAGTTTACCACTTAAATTATGTTTTGTAAAGAAAAATCCTTAATGATTTATACTTTCTCAAATCGAGTCGGAAGGATTATCTAGATATGATGCTATTTTTAAGGTTTTGTGTTGAAATAATGTAACAATTTTCATTCGCATAGAACGATGGAAAAACCATCGTTTTTTCTTTTTCAAATAAGGGTAGTATGTTATAATAAGTTGTATAAAAATTTGGAGGTTATTATGGAGCAATACTTGAATGTTGATTTTCGTTATGCGATGTCATTCATTGATGAAAATGAACTAAATCAGATAAAAAAAGAAGTCTTAGAAGCTCGTAAAATATTAGATGAAAAGAGTGGATTAGGGAGCGATTACTTGGGATGGGTAAATCTCCCGACAGATTTTGATAAACAAGAACTAGAGAGGATTCTTTTAGCTGCAAAGAAGATTCGTAAGCAATCGAATGTCCTATTGGTAATTGGAATCGGCGGATCTTATTTAGGATCTAAAGCGGCGATTGAATACTTAAAGCCTTATTTTCCCAAACGAAAAGGATTTGAGGTATTGTTTGCTGGACAAAATATGTCCTCGACATATCTTGCTGAACTCTATGACTACTTGAAAAATAAGAGTTTTTCTATCAATGTAATTTCAAAATCCGGAACAACGACAGAACCAGCAATTGCATTCCGACTTTTCAAAACATTATTGGAAGAGAAATACGGCATGGAAGAAGCAAAAGAAAGAATCTATGCAACAACAGATAAAAGCAAAGGGGCATTGAGAAAACTAGCTGATCAGAATGGATATGAAACATTTATTGTTCCAGATGATATCGGCGGAAGATATTCTGTGTTAACTCCAGTCGGATTACTCCCGATTGCTGCTGCCGGAATCAAAGTAAAAGAGATGTTAAAAGGCGCAAATGCTGCAAAACGATTTTATGCTAAGAAAACAGTAGAAAAAAATGATGTTTTAATGTATGCTGCGGTTCGAAATCTTTTGTATCGAAATGGCAAATATGTAGAAATGTTAATCAACTACGAACCAAGATTAAACTATTTCGCAGAATGGTGGAAACAATTATTCGGTGAATCCGAAGGAAAAGATAATAAAGGTTTATTTGTTGGAAGTGCATCTTTCTCAACAGATCTTCATTCCTTGGGACAATATATTCAAGAAGGCGAAAGGATTCTTTTGGAAACAGTGCTAAGCATTAAGAATCCAATGGAAGATGTTCAAATTGAAGCGGACAATCAAAACCTGGATGGGTTGAATTACCTGAAAGGGAATGGTGTAGATTATGTCAATAAGCAAGCGTTAAGGGGCACTCTTTTAGCTCACAAAGACGGTGGCGTTCCTAATATTGTAATCGAAATCCCTGAAGTATCTGCTTATAGTTTTGGATATTTGGTTTATTTCTTTGAATTGGCTTGTGGCGTGTCTGGATACACATTGGATGTCAATCCATTTAATCAACCAGGAGTAGAAGCATATAAGAAGAATATGTTTGCACTGCTTGGGAAACCAGGATTCGAAGAATTGAAACAACAATTAGAAGAGAAGTTAAAATAAAAAAGAATTCCACTCATTATTTTGAGTGGAATTTTTTAAATATCGATTGTTTAAAATGACGATGACGGAACGCGTGGAATTCTTTTGTAGTATATTGAGTAATCACGATATCGTTGATATTTGATAGTACTTCTCCGTCTGTTTGGAAGTAATATTCTTCCTCTGTTTTAATTCGAATTTCTTTCCCTTTTAAGAAATCGACTTTACTTTTTATATAGCGATGCCAACCAAAGAAAATTGTCACAAATAGTAATTGAATTAAGAAATTATTTAGATCATGAGCGACCATGACAACGAAATCATCATCGGTAATATCAGCTTTCGGAGCGACTTTCATTCCGCCACCAAAATATTTTCCGTTTTGGACGACGACTAAATAACTCTTCTTATAATTGTATTCCTTGCCATCTATTATTACTTGGAAATCACGCTTTTGATAGTTGATAATGGCTCGGAAAAAGTTGATACTGTAAGATAACTTCCCTTTCTTCTTGTCTTTATCGACATAATGACAGATTAAGGAGTCGATTCCGATTCCGGCACCATTGATAAATTTAAAGTCACCTTGATTTGTATGGGCATTACCGATGTTGATAACACCTTTTTTAATCGGCTTAAGACTACGTAAAAAGTCGTTCCCAGATCCGGATTTTGCTAGATAGATGTTCTGTTTGATACTGTGAACATCCACATGATTCACGAGGTAATTGATTGATCCATCTCCACCGAGATATAGGATATCGGTAATTTTAGGATGTTTGTCTAGAAAATCGTTTAGGTTCTCAATCTTTAGCGTCGACTTTAGTAAAAAAGGAATGGAGTTTCTCTGGAAAAATTTGACCATTTTATTGGTTGTTTTTTTTGATTTCTTGTTACTGGACAACGGATTGTGAATGATCAGAAACACGAAGAATCACCTCGATTTAAGTTCGTTGGGAAAAATCACCTATAAAATATTATAGCACAAACCTGAAATCTGATTGCGAGAAACTATGATATTCCTTTTTATTCGTTCGAAAATCCATTGATTTTGTGTTTTTTATGTTATAATTTTACTATGAAAAATATTGAGTTAGGAGGGGTAAAGTGGAAACGAAAATTCAGATTAAAACATTAGATGATACCGATAAGTTTGCTGCGATTATGGCTGATCTGCTTTTCCCTGGATTCATACTTGGACTTACAGGTGATTTAGGATCGGGGAAAACCACTTTTACAAAACACCTTGCGAAGCATATGGGTATCAAGGCAAATTTAAACTCTCCTACGTTTACGATCTTAAAGACTTATAATCACGAAAAACTCAATCTATATCATATGGATGTTTATCGGTTGGAAGATATTGGATATGATTACGAATTGGATGATTTTATATACGGTGACGGTGTCAGCGTGATCGAATGGTATCCTTATATTCAAACAATGCTCCCAAACGATATGCTTAGGGTTTCCATTTGCGTAGGCGAAAATGGAACCCGAGAAGTAACCATCCAAGGAGAAGGGGGGTACGAAGACGTTGTCAAAGCAATTGATCATCGATACCGCAACGAAGTACATTTATCTTAGTTTGGTAGTAGATAATAAGGAAGTTGAAAGTGTTTATCAACAAGGAGACAATAATCATTCGGTTACCATCATCCCGTTACTTGATGAGTTATTACAGAAAGCAAATCTTTCTTTACAAGAATTGGATGAAGTAATTGTCGGAATTGGTCCCGGAAGTTATACAGGTGTTAGAATCGGTGTAACAGTAGCGAAAATGATTGGTTATCTAAATCAAATCAGAGTTCGCACCATCTCTTCTTTAGCTTTAATTGCTTCCGCTTCGGATCAACGTTATGTGATCCCTTATGTGGACGCAAGAAGAGGGAACGCATTTGTCACTTGTTTGAAACAAGAGAATAATATGCTTTCATTTGTGACAGAAGAATCATTAGAAAATTTAGAGCAATACTTAAAACAATTTGACTTTGAATATGAGCTGATTGAAGAAGGAAAACCAAACGTAAAAAAAATATTGGCTTCCAACTTACTCGAAGATGTCGGTGATATTCATGAATTAAAACCGAACTACCTAAGAATCACGGAAGCAGAAAGAAATAAAAATGGAAATTAATATTCGGAACATGCGTATTTCAGATGTGGCTTCGATTGTGAAGTATGATACAATCATGCTTGGCGAAACCTTAGGGGATGAAACGATTAAGTCGCATCTTGAAAACAGCGATTTAATGAAGTATCTTATCATGGAAGATAAAGATACCAAAGAAGTTATTGGTCAAATCAGTCTTTGGATTGATGAGGACAAAGCACAAATTAATAATTTTTATATTTTAAAGAAGTTTCAGAGAATGCATTTAGGAAAAGCTTTTTTGGAGTATGTCTTAAAGTATCTTGATTCAATAGGGGTCAAAGAAATCACTTTGGAAGTACGATCAACAAATGAACCTGCGATAAAATTATATGAATCTTTTCAATTTAAAGCAGTTACTATCCGAAAAAACTATTATTCCAACGGAGATAATGCATATCTGATGTATGTCAGTATTGGAAGTGAATAACATGTATGTACTAGGTGTAGAGACCAGTTGCGATGAAACGAGTGTTAGTGTAACAAAAGATGGAAAAGAAGTTTTATCCAACGTGGTCTTATCTCAAATCGACATTCACAAGGAATATGGTGGAGTCGTGCCTGAAATTGCTTCTCGAGAACATATCAAAGGGATTACCTACGTTTTCGATCAAGCGATGAAGGATGCTAAAATTGAATATAAGGACTTGGATTTAATTGCGGTTACGCAGGGACCAGGTTTGATTGGATCCTTACTCATCGGTGTGAACGCCGCAAAGGTAATCAGTTTAAATTATCACATCCCAATTATTGGAGTCCATCATATTACCGGACATATTTATGCAAGTAATATTGAACACGATTTTGAGTTCCCGTTGATTGCGTTAGTTGTTTCCGGAGGTCATACGGAATTGATTCTTATGAAAGAACATTTTTCGTTTGAGAAACTGGGAGAAACACAAGACGACGCAGTTGGCGAAGCGTACGACAAAGTGGCGAGAGTTCTTGGATTACCATATCCCGGTGGACCAGTGGTTGATCGCTTGGCAAAACAAGGGGTGGAAGAATATCAATTTCCAAGACCGATGATCGACTCTGATGATTTTAACTTTAGTTTTTCCGGTTTAAAATCCCATGTCATCAATCTTAACCACAATATGCAACAACGCAATGAAGAAGTACATGTGGAGAATTTCTGTAGAAGTTTTCAAGAAGCTGTGACAGATGTTTTGGTTGCCAAAACGATAAAAGCGAAAGACCACTACCAAGTCAAACAGATTGTAGTTGCCGGTGGTGTTGCGGCAAACTCGGGATTGCGACAGAAAATGAAAGAAAGAATTACGGATATACCAGTATATTTTCCGAGTATGAAGTACTGTACCGATAATGCCGCAATGATTAGCGTTGCTGGATATTACAAATACCAAAAAGAACAAAAATATGACGATTTCATGTTGAATGGATCCGGACGACTCGATATCAATGAGGGAGAATAACAATGGAAATAGAATCTAATTTTATTAAAACAATTATGGAAGAAGATCTTGCTAGCGGAAAAGTAAATGGGATTGTAACTCGTTTCCCACCGGAACCAAATGCATATTTGCATATTGGTCATGCAAGAGCCATTATAACCAATTTTGAATTGGCAAAACATTTTGGCGGAAAAACAAATCTACGTTTTGATGATACAAACCCCGTGAAAGAAGATAGTTCTTTTGTAGAAGCCATCAAAGAAGATATCAAATGGTTGGGATACGAACCAGCAAATGTGTTCTTTGGTTCAGACTATTTTGAGATTACTTATAACTATGCAATTGATTTGATCAAAAAGAATCTTGCATATGTTTGTGATCTAAATCAAGAACAGATGAGAGATTTTCGTGGTACTTTGACGGAACCGGGAAAAGATTCACCTTATCGGAATCGCTCCATAGAAGAAAACCTTCAATTGTTTGACGAAATGAGAAATGGCAAGTATGCAGATGGTGAAAAGACGCTTCGTGCAAAAATTGATATGTCTCATCCAAACATGAATATGAGAGATCCGGTTTTGTATCGAATTATCCATATCACTCATCACAATACGGGAGACAAATGGTGTATTTATCCGATGTATGATTTCGCGCATCCACTACAAGATGCCATCGAGGGTGTAACCCATTCTTTATGTTCTTTGGAATATGATGATCATAGAATTCTTTATGATTGGGTTGTGGATAATTGTGAAACTCCACATATTCCACATCAATATGAGTTTGGTCGTTTGAATATTACGAATACAATCATGTCCAAACGCTATCTAAAACAATTAGTAGATAATAATTTAGTTCACGGTTATGACGATCCTAGAATGCCTACTCTGACGGGGTTAAGACGAAGGGGTTATACGAAAGAAGCAATCAAAAGTTTTGTTTTAGGAACAGGATTGTCCAGAATTAATTCTACGGTTTCCAGTGAAATGTTGGAAAATGCAGTACGCAATGATTTAAATTTCAAAGTAAAGCGTGTGAGCGCAGTATTGGATCCGTTGCGCGTTGTGATTACCAACTATCCAGAAGGAAAGATAGAATGGTTGGATGCACCTTACAATAAAGACAACGAAGAGTTGGGAGAACGTAAAATTGCATTTAGCCGCAACCTCTTTATTGAAAGAGAAGACTTCATTGAAGAGAAGCCAAACAAGAAGTGGAAGAGACTTGCACTGGGTGTAGAAGTTCGTTTGATGTTCGCCTATTTCATCACTTGTAATGAAGTGAAGTATGATGACTTTGGAAACATCGTTGAACTTCAATGTACCTATGATGAAGCAACAAAATCCGGTTCAGGATTCGATGAGAGAAAACCGAACGGAACCATTCACTTCGTTGAAGCAACAACATCAAAGAAAGCAACCTTCAATCTCTTTGAACCACTCATGATTGACTCAGATTCCAAACGTGATTTGGAAGAACGATTGAACCCAAATTCATGGAAGGAAATGAGTGGCTTTGTAGAGAAAGCAATTGAAAATACTACTGCACTAGAACGATTCCAATTCATCCGTAAAGGGTATTTTGCTACAGATTACGACTCCGAAGCGGATAGTTTAGTCTTTAATCGTATCTGTGAATTAAAATCAAGCTTCAATTAAAAGTCGATTCGTCGACTTTTTTATTTTTATAGAATACTGATGGAGTCAATATCTAAAATTAGTTTATAACGCCAAATATAGGGAAATTCCAGAAATATATATAAGTGAGAAAGAAGTATGAATAAGTCGTTTTATAGGTTGCTATGTGATTATGATACTGTTCTAGTTGAAAGAATCGTTTTCGAAACTTTTTGGGGATTCAAACTGGTTTTTATTCGTAAAAATCACATTCAATATTCGTGGTGAATAAGTTGGATTGATTCAATCAAGTCATTATTCGACGTTTAACATTGAAAATCGATCACATTTTTAATTCCAAATTTTAATAGATAATTAAAGATGGCCAAATATAGGGAAATAAAAGGCGTTTCAAAAAATTGATTTTCGAATCAATATTTTAAAAAAGTCTGGAAATAAACAACATATACAGTGTCAATATACCTGTATATATGGTATAATAGTAGTAAGGTGATTTAGATGGAACAAGGTGTATTCGAAAAACTTAATTCTTCACAAATTGAAGCGGTAAAAACGGTATATGGTCCGGTCATGGCTGTAGCTGGAGCGGGTTCGGGCAAAACAAGAGTTTTGACAAATCGAATTGCTTTTTTAATTGGTGAACTAGGAATCTCTCCCACAAATATATTAGCAATTACATTTACAAATAAAGCGGCCGAAGAAATGAGAAGCCGCGTTTTTAAATTGATTGATATTCCTGTAAGTGGCATTTGGATTTCTACGTTCCATGCAATGGGGGCAAAGATCCTTCGATATGATATTCATAACCTTGATTACGAAAAAGATTTCCAAATAATCGATGACGAGGATTCATCCATTATCACAAAGAATATTATGAAGAAGTACAACTATGATCTCAAGCAGTTTTATCCAAAGATAATATATAAGTTGATGCAAAAAGCAAAAGGCAACCAACTAAAAATAGATTTTCTAGAGGAGCCAATACGTTCTGTTGTCGCTCAAGTATATCCAGAATATAATCGGTACTTAAAGGATAATAATTTAGTTGATTTTCAAGATCTTCTCGTACTAACTTTAAAACTATTCAATAAATTCCCTAAAGTACTTGAGAAATATCAAAATATGTTTCAATATATCTTAGTGGATGAGTTTCAGGATACCAATGACCTTCAATATGATATCGTTCGTTTGTTGGCTGGGAAGCATAAAAATCTATTTATCGTCGGAGACGAAGATCAAAGTATTTATGCGTTCCGGGGATCTAATATCCAGAACATTAAGAAATTCATGATCGATTTTCCGGATTATCATAAGATTATTTTGGATCAAAACTATCGTTCGAAAGACAATATTTTAAAAGCTGCGAACTCGGTAATTCAAAACAATAGATCTCGAATTCCTAAGGATCTATATTCTACTTTAGGACCAGGAGAAAAAATCGTCCATTATAAGGCAGGTACAGATGAGGAAGAAGCGTATTTCATCTATGATAAAATACGTTCTTTACTAAACAACGGTTATGACAAAAAAGACATAGCGATTCTATATCGAAATAATTCAATGAGTCGTCGTTTTGAGGATGTTTTTCTAAAATACAATATCAATCATAGAGTGATAGGAAATATATCTTTTTATAAGAGAAAAGAGATCAAAGATGTAATTTCCTATTTGCGATTATTGATTAACAAAGGCGATGACTATGCTTTCTCTCGAATTTGTAACGTTCCCAAGCGAGGGTTAGGCAATGTTAGTTATGCCAAATTAGAAGAGTATGCGAAAGATCATAATCTGAAAATGATGGATATCATCGATGAAGATATGCCATTTGTAAACAAAAAGACCAACGAAGCCTTAAATCAATTGAAAAATGATATAATTGATTTACAAAAAACACTCGAAGATAGGAACCTATTAGAGACTTACGATTTGTTGATTGAACGAACGGGTTATAAGGCGATGCTTGAGTCTGCGGATTTAATGGACGAAAAAGCATTTGAAGCGGAACGCAGATTGGATAATATCTTCGAATTTAAAACCATCATATTGGAAAAGATTAAAGATTATGATGTCAATTTTTCCAATTATGAAATCTTGTCTTTACTATTGAATGATCTTGCCTTGCGAGAAGAAGCAGAAGATAATATGGATCAATCAGATTATGTCAGTTTAATGACTGTTCATTCCGCCAAAGGATTAGAATTCAAAGTGGTTTTCATCACTTGTTTGGAACAAACCCTCTTCCCATCCAGTCAAAGTTTGCAAGAACAAAACAACGTAGAAGAAGAGAGAAGACTCTTTTATGTTGCATTAACAAGGGCGAAGGAATTAGTTTTCTTAACCAATTGTAAGAGTCGATTTATGTATGGGCACTATATGGAGAATCTGGATTCACAATTTCTGGAAGAAATCGATGACGATTTGTTAGAACGAAAAGGAATGTACCGCCCGAAACAAATTGTCACTGAGAAACCGTATCATAGTCAACCAAAAACCAGTCCGATCAAACAGTATGATTTTGTGGAAGTAAAACACGTTGTCAAGGTTGGAGATAAAATCATGCATAAAACATTTGGCAAGGGTGTTGTTGTTAGCGTGGACAATGACAAGATAACAGTAGCGTTCAAAAGTCCAACAGGAATCAAAATTCTATTGAAAGACCACCCAAGTTATGAGGTAATGGAGTCAGAGAATGGATGAAATCAAACGCATTAAAGAACTTCAAAATTTATTAAAACAAGCAAATTATGAGTATTTCGTACTTGATAATCCAACCATGAGCGATTATGATTACGATCAGTTTTTGCATGAACTAAAACAATTAGAAGAAAAATATCCCGAATATATGACGAAGGATTCCCCTACACAAAGAGTGGGTGGAGTGGTGAGTTCTAAGTTCACAAAGGTGACGCATGAACGACCAATGTTATCACTTGGCAATCTTTTTAGTGAAGATGATGTTTTAGATTTTGATGACAAAATTCAAAAAAGTGTTTTGAAGTATACTTATACAGCGGATTTAAAAATAGATGGATTATCCGTTTCTTTGCGATATCGAGACGGATATCTTGAAAGAGCAGCGACCAGAGGCGATGGAGTTGTTGGAGAAGATATTACGGAAAACGTAAAAACAATACGCTCGATTCCTTTGAAGATAGATTTCTTGGAGGATTTAGAAGTCCGTGGAGAAATTTTTATGCCAAAAGCCGCTTTCGAAGCATTGAATCAAAGTCGCGAAGAGCAGGGGTTGGAAACATTTCGTAATCCTCGAAATGCAGCTGCAGGAACAATGAGACAACTAGATCCAAAAGTAGTGGCTAGTCGTAAATTGGATGCATTTATGCATTATATGATCGCTGATAACGGAATCGATAATCATTTTGAGTCATTGGAGTTTTTAAGACATCTCGGATTCAAAGTAAATAATAAGACAAGAAATTGTAAGACAATCCAAGAAGTCATTTCATATATTAACGAAGTTGATACTTATCGCTTTAGTTTGCCATATGAAATCGACGGGGTTGTTATCAAGGTCAATGAATTTGACTTATACAATCAAATTGGATATACAGCTAAATATCCAAAATGGGCAATTGCTTACAAATTCAAAGCATTAGAAGTCGAAACGATTCTAAATGATATTACATTCCAAATTGGTAGAACAGGGGTTGTCAAACCAGTCGCCGAATTAAATCCAGTTATGATATCTGGGTCTTTGGTTTCAAGAGCAACTCTGCATAACGAAGATTTCTGTAAAGAAAGAGATATCCACATCAAGGATTATGTTGTTGTTAGAAAAGCAGGAGAGATTATTCCAGAAGTATTACGAACGATACCCGAAAAGAGAAATGGTTCTGAGATTCCGTTTTCCATGATCTCTAATTGTCCTGTTTGCGGTTTTGTTCTTGAAAGAAAAAGTGGTGAAGCAGACTATTATTGCTTGAATCCAGATTGTGATGCAAAGCATTTAGAAGGAATCATTCACTTCGCCTCTAGAGACGCTTACAATATTGATGGTTTGGGAGAAAGTATTCTAACAGAATTATACAATGACGGTTTCGTTAAGAACATCGCTGATATTTTCTGTTTGAAGGATTATTACCAAGAATTGATTATCAAAGAAGGATTTGGCGAGAGAAGCGTTCAAAATTTATTGGATGCTATTGAAAACAGTAAAAGAAATCCGCTCGACAAATTGATTTTTGGTTTAGGAATTCGTCATGTTGGTGCCAAGGTTTCAAAAATTCTCGTCGAAGCTATCGGAGACTTGGAGAACTTCTATACCATGACTTTGGACTCCCTATCTCAAATCGATGATATTGGATCTGCAATCGCAAGTTCCGTAGTGGAATTCTTTGCCAAAGATACGAATCAAGAGTTATTGAAACGATTGAAAGAGTATGGACTGAATATGCAATATCAATCAAAAAAGACCAAAGAAGAAACATTCTTTACATCCAAAACGGTTGTACTAACCGGAACCCTGATAGAATTTTCAAGAAACGATGCCAAAGAGATTATTGAAAATATGGGTGGGAATGTATCATCTTCTGTTTCGAAGAAAACCGATTATATCCTGTTAGGTGATAGCCCAGGATCGAAATATCAAAAAGGACTTGAACTTGGAATTCAAATGATTACGGAGGAAGAATTCAAGAACATAATTAGCAGGTGATAAATTGAACGATTATATCGTCATTAAAGGCGCTAGAGAAAATAATTTAAAGTCAATTGATCTTGAGTTTAAAAAGAATCAATTGATTGTCATGACAGGTCTTTCCGGTTCTGGAAAGACTAGTTTGGCATTTGACACAATTTATGAAGAGGGAAGAAGACGTTATGTTGAATCTCTTAGTGCATATGCAAGGCAGTTTTTAGGGAATATGGAGAAACCGGATGTGGATTCAATCGAAGGGTTAGCTCCAGCGATTTCAATTGACCAAAAGACAACTAGTCATAATCCTAGATCAACGGTTGGAACAATTACCGAGATTTATGATTATGTTCGTTTAATGTACGCCAGAATTGGGCGACCGATTTGTCCTCATCACGGAATTGAAATCAAATCACAGACCATTCAAGAGATGACCAATCGAGTATTGGATTACCTAGGAGAAAGATTGATTATTTTATCTCCAGTTATCCGAGGGAAAAAAGGGACTCATGATAAATTATTGGAATCCTTGCGGAAAGATGGGTATACCAGAGTTCGTGTTGACGGAGATGATTTCGAACTAGACCAAGAAATCAAACTGAATAAAAACCAAAGACATGATATCGATGTTGTGATAGACCGTATTGTGGTCAAAGAAGATATCACATCAAGAATTTACGACTCATTAGAGACTGCTGCTAAACTAGGCGAAGGGCTCGTAAAAGTTGTTGTGAACGATTCTGAAGTGCTTTTTTCAGAACATTTTTCTTGTCCGATATGTGGGTTTACTGTACCCGAACTAGAACCGAGATTGTTCTCATTCAATTCGCCATTTGGTGCTTGTAAGACATGTAGTGGGTTGGGATTCAACCGCAAAATTGATGAAGACTTATTGTTGCCAGATAAGAGTTTGTCTATTCGTGGTGGAGTATTTGCGAAGTATTCAGGGAAGGATTCTCTCTATTTCCAACAGATAGAACAAACAGCGAAAGCGTATAATATCGACTTGGATAAACCATTTAATGAACTACCTAGAAAAGAACAAGAAGTGTTATTATACGGTTCAAAGAATAGTGTTGATTTTAAATATATATCCAAAACAGGTAATATGTTTCATCAAGCGAAGAAACCATTTGAAGGTGTTATCGTGAGTCTGGAACGGCGTTATCTTATGACCACATCCAAAGGAGTTCGTGAATGGATTGAAAAGATGATGCGCGATATTCCCTGTGATTCATGTGGAGGGAAACGCCTAAATGAAGAGGCTTTATCGGTTTATATCGATGGAAAGAATATTAATGAATTCACCGATTTATCCATTCTTCACTTAAAAGAGTTTATTGACAATATCAACCTATCAAATAAAGATTATGAAATCGCTAGACCGATCATCAAAGAAATCAAGGCTCGCTTAGAATTTTTGATCAATGTTGGTTTAGACTATTTGACTTTGTCCAGGGCATCCTCCTCTTTATCCGGGGGAGAATCTCAAAGAATACGGTTAGCTACACAAATCGGTTCTCGTTTGACCGGAGTCCTCTATGTCTTAGATGAACCATCCATCGGTTTGCATCAAAGAGATAATCAAAGATTGATAGATACGTTAAAAGGAATGAGAGATTTAGGAAACACCATGATCGTGGTTGAACATGATATGGAAATGATTTCTGCAAGTGATTGGGTTATAGATATTGGTCCTGGAGCCGGCAATGAAGGTGGAGAGGTTGTTTTCCAAGGGACTCCAGCTGAATTATTATTGGATTCAAAATCATTGACTGGAAAATATTTGCGCGGCGAAGAAAAAGTCGAAATTCCAAAGAAGAGACGATCACACGATCGCGGATATCTAGAAATAATTGGTGCTTCGCAAAACAATTTGAAGGAGATTGATGCTAAAATTCCGATTGGCTGCATGACGGTTGTGACAGGGGTATCTGGTTCTGGTAAATCTTCTTTGGTAAACGAAGTATTATATACAAATCTTGCGAACAAGATTACAAGAAGAACAGAAGTATCAGGAAAATGTAAATCCCTTCTTAATTATGAACAATTTGATAAAATTATCGATATCGATCAGAGCCCAATAGGTCGTACTCCTCGTTCTAATCCGGCAACTTACACAGGAGTCTTTGATGAAATCAGGAACCTATTCTCTCAGACGAAAGAAGCCAAGATGAGAGGATATGATAAAGGTCGATTCTCTTTCAATGTAAAAGGTGGACGATGCGAACATTGTGCCGGTGATGGCGTCATTAAGATTGAAATGCATTTCATGCCAAATATTTATGTGGAATGTGAAGAATGTCATGGAAAACGTTATAACAAAGAAACGTTACAAGTGAAGTACAAAGGAAAAACGATCGCTGACGTTCTTGATATGAGAGTGGAAGAATCCTTGGAATTCTTCAAACATTTACCAAAGATTTATAAACGACTTAAAACCATTGATGAAGTTGGACTTGGTTATGTACAATTAGGACAATCCTCTACAACCTTATCTGGCGGGGAAGCTCAACGTGTGAAATTATCATCTGAGCTATATAAACGCATTACAGACAAATCCATTTATATTTTGGATGAACCAACAACTGGACTTCACTCTCATGACGTGAAGAAATTGATTTCGGTGTTGCAAAACATTGTAGATAAAGGAGCCACTGTTGTAGTAATCGAACATAATTTGGATGTTATTAAAGTGGCGGATCACATTATCGATCTTGGTCCCGATGGAGGAGACCGCGGCGGGGAAATTGTAGCCAGTGGCACACCAGAGGACGTGGCTTTAAACAAAAAGAGTTATACAGGGCATTATCTAAAACCGATTTTATTCGAGAACAAGTAGATTTCATTCTGCTTGTTCTTTTGTTTTTTACTCGTGTTTTGAATGCAATTATGATATTATATATGTAGCATTGGATATGGGTAAATAGTTATGGATAATGACAACAAAGATATTAGAAAAGAAATCGAAGAACTTGAAAAACTGATAGATAAAGTAAAAAAACAAAACGAAGAAGAAAAGAAAAAACAACAGAAACAACCGAAGAACACGGTCGTAAGAATTAATCTTGCTTCTGTGTACTCCAATAATTTCTGGATCAATATGATTATTGCATTTCTCATAAACTTCATCGTTATTTTTTCTTTGTTCAAATTGTTTGATTTTGAAATTGTTGCCAACGATCAATATATCTTAGCTCTTGTAGGGATCTTTACCATAGTCGAGGAGCTATATCGTAAATATTTATTGATGAAGCAAGTTAAGATTGTTTTGTATACATCAGGACTAATTTTTACATTCATCAATATTCTGATTTTCTATATTTTGGACCTTGTCGTTTTTGTCGACTCATTCTCATTTGTCGATTACCTCTATCCGGTTGCATTTGTGGTGTTATTTCAAAGCGTAAGAGCAATTATAAAGAATTTGTACATTCGTTTGATTCATAGATTTGCATTAAAGAAAATGAAAAGAAGATAGGTGATATGATGGGTAAAATATCGATTATCGAAGTAATAAAAGGTTTAAAACTAGAAATTTTAGCCGGAAAAGACGGCGTAAATCGGATTGTTTCGAATCCTAGTTTAACAAGACCGGGATTGGAATTGGCTGGAATGTTTGATTTCTATGAGAGCGATCGTATCCAGATTATCGGTTCAAAGGAAAGCACTTTTTTTCATTGGCTAAATGAGCAAGATAAAAAGGCACGTGTTGAAATGTTGTTTGAAAAAGACCCACCAGCTTTCATTTTCTCGAAAAATGTTGAGGTTCCAAGTATCTTTTTAGAAATGGGAGAGAAATACAATATCCCCGTTTTAAAAAGTATCTATACGACAACCTCATTATTTAGCGAACTCTTCGCATTTCTACAAGCAAGATTAGCAGATAGAACTTCCATGCATGGTGTTTTACTGGATATCAATGGTGTTGGAGTATTAATTACCGGAAAGAGCGGTTTAGGAAAAAGCGAAGTCGCTCTGGAATTGATTCGCAGAGGTTATATTTTGGTTGCGGACGATATCGTTGAGATTTATCAAGTGGAAAAAGGCATTGTAATTGGAGAAGCTCCGGACATGTTGAAAAAGTATTTGGAGATTCGCGGAGTTGGAATCGTAAATGTTGTTTACTTATTTGGGGTTCGTGCATATCGTCAAAGTAAAAAAATCTCTTTGTTTGTGAAACTAGAGAAATGGGATGACAATCAAGACTTTGATCGTTTGGGTCTTACGGAAGAATATGAGAAAATCTTTGATACCAAAGTAGCCACGGTATCAATTCCGATTACAGAGGCTCGAAACACAGCGACTTTAGTAGAAGCTGCAGCGTTTGATTTTAAATCAAAACAGATGGGTTATCATTCCGCAAATGATTTCAATCAATTGTTGAATGAACAAATAAAAATCAATCAAATGAAAGTAGATGGGGATATTGATGAATAAATACTTGAAGATTGCCTTAATGGCTTTGGTTATGGTTCTATCCATATCATTATTGGGGTGTAACACCGACAATGGTCCCGCAACCGATGAATTCACAATCACTTTTGTGGATTATGATGGAACGGTTTTAAAAGAAATCACTTGTCAAGTAGGAGATACATGTACCATTGTTCCTCCTGCAGATCCAAATAATAAGGAAAATGCATATTTTACAAGATGGTCGCTATTTGAAAGTGAATTTGCGTCTATTGATCGCGATACGGAAATCAAGGCGATTTATACATTGGATAATCGTTTGTTGACGATTGGAAATCGTTCGATTGTCTTTTACTCCTTCTTCATCATTTCTGGAATCACCGTTGCGTTATTGCTTGGATTAAGAGAAGCAAAACGAATCGGTGTTAAGAAAGATGATTTGATCGATGGTTTCTTGTGGATTGTCCCTGTGGCAATATTAGGCGCAAGATTATGGTATGTTGCGTTTGAACTAGATAACTTTATTTATGGAGGATTCTTCCCTTCGTTGTTAAGGATTTTAGGATTCTATAACGGAACATTGGATTTTGCTAGTTTTGGTTTGTCTGGATTGGCAATTCATGGTGCGTTTGTGACGGCTGTCATTTGTGCATATTTTTATACAAAGAAAAGAAAAATCGATATTTTCAAAGTCATCGACATCGTCGCTGTAGGATTTATTATCGCGCAAGCGTTCGGTAGATGGGGAAATTTCTTTAATCAAGAAGCACATGGCGGAATCGTTGGTGGCATGACAGATGGAGTAGCCAATTTAACGCTGGAGCAACAATTCGACTTTCTAAAGAATACATTGCATTTGCCGACATTTATCGTGAACAATATGTATATTCGAGCTGGTCTGCACAACTTAAATGTAGAACCATTAACAGGGTTCTATCATCCTACATTCTTCTATGAATCGATGATTAATTTAATTGGATTTGGTGTAATGTTGGTATTGCGTCGAGTCAAGAAAATTCACTTTGGTGAGTTGTTGTCCGTTTATTTGATTTGGTATGGTGGTTTACGCATCTTTATCGAGACGATGAGAACAGATCCATTGACATTCGAATTCTTAGGGATGACATTTAAATCAGCAATCGTCACATCGACGATTATGATTGTACTAGGAATTCTGTTATCGGTATTTATTCGTCTGAAAAGAAAGGGTCAAGATTACAGTACTGTCCCAGGATATTTTGGATATAAAAAAGAAATAGAAGCCCAAACAGTAGAGCAATAGGAGAGAGAATATGTCATTTTCTACGGAAATTAAAACCGAATTGCAGAGTTTAAAACAATCGGATTGTTGCAATCGTGCAGAACTATCCGCTTTGTTGCATATCGGTGGTTCCATTGAAATGAATTCTCAAGGGTTAAGTTTGGTCTTTCAAAGCACCAATAATGCAGTCATTCGTCGCTTCATGGTACTTACTAAAGCGTTATATGGAATCGAAGTTACTTTGATTAAGAAACAATCGATGAAACTTCGGAAACACGATATTTTTATTGTGAAAATCGATAAGCAAGTTGATTTCTTGTTATCGGATTTATCGTTGATGAATTCGCAAGCGATTTTCTTCCAAGATGTTGATGAACGAATCATCGAACAAGAATGCTGCAAGAGATCTTATTTGAGAGGCGCATTTTTGGCCACTGGATCGATTAATTCGCCAGAAACTAGTTCTTATCATCTAGAGATACAAGCTTTCTCAGAAACACAAGCAGAAGTTATCAAAGAAATTGCTAATTATTTTGATTTGAATGCGAAAGTGACGAAAAACAAAAGAGGTTATATCGCATATATAAAAGAAGCGGAACGAATAGCAGACTTTTTACGTGTTATCGGAGCGAATAATTCATTATTTCAATTTGAGGATTCCAGAATTAAAAGAGATTTTACAAACTCCATCAACCGTGTCATAAATTGCGATATCGCAAATGAAAAAAAAGCTTTAGATGCGGCTGAGAAGCAAATGGAATATATTGAAATCTTAGAAAAGTATCATAGAAATATATCGAAGTCCATGGAAGAAGCAATCTTCTTAAGAAAAACATATCCGGATTCCACTCTATTAGAACTCAGTTATGCTTCGAAAGAACATTTCGATAAGCAGATTTCAAAATCCGCTTTAAATCATCGTTTCCGAGCAATCAAAGATTTGGCAAACAAAACATTGATTGAAGAGGGAGTCCTATGATTGTCGGAACGGGAATAGACATTTTAAATGTCTCAAGAATCAAATTAGAACATGCAAAACGAATTCTAAGCGATTCAGAAATAAAGATTTGGGATCAATTTTCTTTGGAAAAAAGGAAGTTGGAGTATTTGGCTGGTAGATTCGCATTAAAAGAGGCGATTATAAAAGCGATTGGTCATACCGAGTTCAAAATCGGCATGCGAGATATTACCATTTTGAACGATGAAACTGGAATGCCGATAATGGTTTCTCCGACCTATGAGAATCTTCGCTTCTCGATTAGTCTTTCGCATGAAAAAGACTATGCCGTAGGCCTTTGTATCATCGAAAATGTGTAGTTTTTTTGATGGTACTAAAATATTCTTGCAAAAACACATAAAAAACAGTAAAATAAAAATACTGAGGTGAAAGTATGGCTACATATAAAAAGGGATTTAAGAAACAAAATACAGAAACAATTTTATTGCAAGTAATCATCGGGATTATCATTGCGGTATTTGCTTTTGTTGCAATTGCACTTATTTATGATACAGCGACACAATGGAAAGATTACAGTTATTACACGAATATTTCAGAATACGAGGGTATTCTTGAATATACAAATGGTGAGGATGAAGCTTTGGAAGACTATTTGGTTTACTTCTATTATGAAGATTGTACCAACTGTCAATCCATTAAGACCGATTCGTTACGACTTGCCAACAAGTTGAACAGAAACAGTGAAGTGTTCTTCTTGGCCGATACTACAGCGATGACAGATGAAGATGATTATCTAGAAACATTCTTGGATTCTGTTGATTTGTCTGATTCCGAATTTGGCACTCCAGCATTACTTATTGTTGTAGATGGTGAATTTTATGGTATCTATGTAGGAGCCGGAGATGTATTGGAAGCTCTTGAAAACGTCTACGACGGTGGCGTCGAAGGCTTCGATTTCTAAAAACGAAACGAGATAAGAAACCTTTGCCAATGCAAAGGTTTTTTCTTTGTCTAAATGTCGAAAAACAAGCCTAGTTTGCTTTGTCAAAACAAGGAAATTATGGTAAAATGAATTGAATAGGAATGGTGATTATATGGAATACATGAATGAAACTCTAATTAAGCAAGTAGCTCAAAACCAAGGGATTAAAGTAAAGCAAGTCGAAACGGTATTAGAATTACTTGAAGAAGGGAATACAGTTCCTTTTATTGCTCGATATCGAAAAGAAAAAACAGGCTCTTTGGATGAAGAACAAATTCGTGCAATCGAAAAAGAATATGAATACGGTAAGAACCTAGAAAAGAGAAAAGACGATATCATTCGCTTGATTGACGAAAAAGGGATGCTTACGGAAGAGTTGAAGAAAGATATTCTAGCTTGCGATAAACTCGTTGATTTGGAAGATATTTATCGTCCATATAAAGAAAAGAAGAAAACCAAAGCAACCGAAGCGATTAAAAAAGGGTTAGAACCATTAGCTGTTACGATGTTAACATTCCCTAATATTGATAACTTGGATGCAATGGCTGAACCGTTTATTACAGAAGAAGTACCGACTGTTGCGGATGCATTTGAAGGCGCCAAGTATATTATCGCTGAAATGGTTTCGGATAATGCAGATTATCGTAAATGGGTGAGAAGTTATACGACAAACAATGGAAAAATCGTTACTAAACTAAAAAAAGGTGCAGATGATCCATATCAAACATATCAAAACTATTATGATTATGAAGAAGATCTTAAAAGCATCAAATCATATCGAATTTTAGCCATAAATCGAGCTGAAAAAGAAAAGATTATCACGGTTAAGCTCGATGTAAATTTGGAAGAAATCTATAGTTACTTAGACCGAAAGGTTATCGGAGGGAAAAACTCTTTGGTTGTACCATTGGTTCAAGAAGCATACCAAGACGCTTACAAACGTTTGATTAGCGGATCAATCGAACGCGAGATCCGCAGTGAATTTACAGATCAAGCAGAAAATCAAGCAATTCATATTTTTTCTGAAAACCTAAGGGCATTGTTATTACAACCTCCTATGAAGGGAAAAATGGTTTTAGGTATTGACCCTGCTTTTAGAACGGGATGTAAATTGGCAGTGATTGATCCTTATGGTAAGTTTATTGCAAAAGGAGTCATTTATCCTCATGAAGCTTATAAGGGTGGTCACGCAGATCCAAAGAAAGTAGATCAAGCAAGAAAACTGATTGATGCAGTAGTACGGAAATATGGTATCGATATTATTGCAATTGGTAATGGAACTGCATCCAGAGAAACGGAAGCATTCATTGTCAGCATCATCAAAGAATACAAACTACAGAGTAAATATGTTATCGTTAGTGAAGCTGGAGCTTCTGTGTATTCCGCCTCTGATTTAGCAAGAGAAGAATTCCCAGAATTTCAAGTGGAAGAACGATCAGCTGTCAGTATTGCTAGAAGATTGCAAGACCCTCTTAGTGAATTGGTCAAGATTGATCCAAAATCGATTGGGGTTGGACAATATCAACACGACGTTACACAATCTAAATTAACCGATTCTTTAGACTTTGTAGTTTCTACTGCAGTAAATCAGATTGGTGTCAATGTTAATACCGCTTCATTCTCGTTGTTGAAATATATTTCAGGACTTTCCGCAAAAGTGGCGAAAAACATTGTTACTTATCGCGAAGAACACGGTCCTTTTAAGAATCGTGACAATATTCTTTCAGTGGATGCTATGGGACCAAAAACCTATGAACAAGCAGTTGGATTTTTACGGATATTTAATTCCGAAAATCCATTGGATAAAACACCGATCCATCCGGAAAGTTACGAATTATCTCAAAGAATATTGAAATACTTAAATTTGAATGTGAATGAAATTGGTACTCCAAAATGTAAATTAATTATCGGAAACTGTGATAAACAACGTTTGGCTCACGATCTAAACGAGAATATTATTTTGATAGAAGATATTTTGGATGCATTTGTCGCACCAACAAGAGATTTAAGAGATGATTTCCCTCAACCATTACTAAAAAGTGAATTGCTTTCATTGGAAGATTTAAAACCAGGAATGGAATTGCAAGGAACGGTTCGAAATGTTGTTGATTTTGGAGCGTTCATCGATGTCGGTATCAAGGAAGCGGGATTAGTGCATATTTCTAAAATGAGCACTCAATTCATCAAACATCCAATGGAAGTTGTTAGTGTTGGTGATATCGTAAAAGTATGGGTTATGAGCGTAGATTTAGAACGAAAACGTCTCCAACTTACTATGATTAAGCCAGATGATAGAGCAAATTACATCAATTAATGAAAATTACTAGATTGCTATTATTTTCTTTTACATTGTAATATAATAGAGGTATCATTTATTGAACCAAAGGAGGGTTTTGATAATGGATAAACCAAAATTCGGATACGGTTGGACGATTAAATGGATTCTTGCGGCAATTTTATTGGCTGCTGGAATCTTGATGGTGATTTATAATACAACAGTCGTTTATGCAGCAACCGGTATAGCCGTTGTTATTTTCTCACTATTTAGAGTAGTACCACTAATGAAGACTTTGACAAAAGAAGTGTTGCGTACCATCAACTTGATTGAAATCATTTTTGATTTCATCCTTGGTGGAGTAATGATTTATGTTGCGTTTTCCGGTAAATCGGGAGACAATACATGGCAAGTTCTATATGGTTACTTATTGATGTTCTTCTTATTGGCAAGGGGTATTATTTACTTTGTTTCTTTATATTATTTTGAAGAAAAATCAGAACCTGCAAAGTTTTGGACTCATATGATTTTCTTTGCAGCTGGATCTGCGGTATTGACATTGTCATTACTTGGAAAAGGATCTGATTTAATTTCCGCATTGGTTTGGGCTTTGGTAGCGTTCGCTATTGGTGGCGCAGGATATCTTGGATATGATGGATACGGCGGATATCGTAAGTATCGTGAACAATCCAAGAAATTAAATACTGAAAAACAACCAAAGAAAGAACCTGTTGTAGAAAAAGGGACACCTCAACCTGTTCCTCAAGAAGAGAAACAAGAAGAAACCTACGTGAATTAAAAAACAGTTGACAGTTGGCCAAAAATACAGTAATATAATATGGCTGGCTGTTATATTGGAGCAATACTCAAGTGGCCGAAGAGGCGCCCCTGCTAAGGGTGTAGGTCGGGAGACCGGCGCGAGAGTTCGAATCTCTCTTGCTCCGCCATCAAAAAAACCCAGAAGGCGATTAATATCGCCTTTTGTTCTTATAAGGAGGGTATATGTATTTTCATGGGTCGCCAATCAAGGATATTAGTGTCCTAAAACCAAGTCAATCTTTGCATGATCAACCATATGTATACCTCGTTACAAACAAAGTTGTGGCAATGATTTATTGTTCCAATGCGATTCAATGTTTTTATGAAGATAACGACTTAGAAAAACCGGATAAGTTTCAATCATGGTATAGTTATGGATTTAATAAAGAAGGTGTACCGGTAATTGAGGAATATTATCCCAATGCTTTTTTCGAAACCTATAAAGGTCGCTCGGGTTTTGTATATACTTGTAAAGAACCTTCTACAAAAAGCAACCCCACTAATATCTATTGTGCTTTCACCACCAAAGAAGAAGTGATAGTTTTAAATCAAGAGATGATTGAAGATCTGTATGATGCATTTCTTACTTATGAAAAAGAAGGAAAAGTAGTAATCAAACGATATTCGGAAATGTCAAAAGAATATTTACAGAGGATCTATGATATGATTCGAGAGGATATCGAAACATATGATTTGCGAAACAAACCAGAAGATAATTATACGGTATTTTTGAAAGCTAAATTTCCGGAATTGTTCCTCGGAGCAAAGTTTTAGGATTTTCGAATCAATTTTGTTATAATTTCTATTGTTTAAGAAATTAGGAGTTCACATGAAGAAAGAACAATTTACTATCATTCTGTTCTTCTTTGTTCAAAACATCATTCATAATTTAGGTCACCCAGTCACACCCGCTTTTGTAAGTGGAATGGGGATTGAAGATTACTGGTTTGGTATCTTCTTTGCGGCCATGAGTTTGGGATTAATGATTGCTGGTCCTATTTGGGGGACCCTAGGAGACAGAGGAAAGAAGAAACTATATATTATGATTGGTTTGGCCATGTATAGCATTGGTCAGTTTTTCTTCGGTTACTCCAATAATCAATATTGGATGGTATTCTTCCGTTTCTTTAGTGGTGTTGGAGTTGTTAGTGCAATTACACTCTTAACAAGTCAAATGATTGAAGTAACTTCGAAAGAGAAGCGTGCGAAATATTTGGCAATTACAGCTGCCACTACAACCCTGGGGGCATCCATCGGTTATTTTCTTGGTGGATTTATATCCGGAAATCCGACGTTAGTAGAGTTGTTTGGGATTACCAATTTTCGAGAGATTTTCTTGATTCAAGCAATTGCTAATGTTGGATACATTCTCCTTATATTCTTTGTCTTTAAAGAAGTTGAAGGAATAGATAAAGCTCCTAAAAAAACAAGTGTATTCTCAAGTTTTAAGTTTATTCGAAATATCGATTATCGCTTGGTTCTATTTCTAATCGCTTTGACTTCCATCACCATTGGAACCATCAATTTGAATAAATTTATCGACGTTTATTTCAAGGATTTGGGATATGATCCCGGTGATTTGGGAGACTTCAAGATGGTTGCGGGTGTTTTGTCAGTGTTAGCGGGATTGATTTTGGTTCCATTATTCGCAAAAATAAGAAAACAAATCGGTTTGATGATGGGGATACAAGTATTATCGGCAATCATTGTCTATTTCACCTTTCACGCATCGAATTTTATCTTGATTATTTATACGATTTATATGATATATATCATTCTTCTAGCGGTATTCACACCTCTGGAGCAAAACTATATTTCCCTTCACGCAAAAGAAGGAGAATATGGTCAAGTAATGGGGATTCGACAATCTTTCGTATCAATCGGAATGGTCATTGGACCTTTACTAGGGGGATTTTTGTATGATATCAACCCTCTAGTGATGTTTGATTCGGCTGCGATTGCATTCCTGCTCGGGTTCCTCATCTTGGTTTTGATTTCCATCTTATATCGAAAAGACAATAAAACCAGCCAAAACACCAATGTCTAGGCTGGTTTTTTCTTTCTCATTTTTGGCTTCTATATTGTTTTCTTTTTGAATGATAATATAATAAATATTATAGGGGTGTGGAAAGAATGAAAAGAATCCGTTCGAGGCTGTTAAAAGCAAGAAGCTTTTTAAGTGTGAAAACATATAAGCATCCAATGATTTTTGTCATCAGTATGATGGTGGTGTTAAACATCATCATTTTATGTATTGCGGCATTGATTGCACTGGGAATTGACGATACTTTTGATGGGTTTATAGATGCGTTCGCAAATGGTAGTTTAAAGTGGATGTTGACACCGAATGCAATTCTACAAATCACCAATCCAAATCTTTTGATTCTTGCAGTTACGGTTTTAATTATTGGTATGATACTCTTTACTGGTACAATCATTGCTTTAACCACTAATGCAATCAAAGAGTACTTTCAAAAGAAAAAATCAGGATCAGGTAAAATTTATTTGGATAATCACATTGTTATCTTGAATTGGAATAATAAGGTACCGGAATTAGTCGCAGATTTATTGCATGTGGATGACAAAGAGATGCAAGTCGTGATTCTCTCTGATATGGATAAAACCTTTGCTGAAAAACAGATTTTAAACGCACTACATAAAGCAAAACACGACGATAAAGAATTATCCAATATCAACGTTTTGGTCAAGAATGGAAGCCCACTTCTCTATCGTGACTTGGATGAGGTTTCGATTGAAAATGCGAATTCCATTTTGATTATGAACAAAGATATGCATCAAGATGTGATTAAGAACATGTCAAAATCCGATTTGAACGTGATCAAGATAATCTTAGGTTTAGGTCAAATTAAGTTTCAATATGATCCCCCAATTGTCGCGGAAATAAAACGAATTGAAACCAAACAAAAAATACTCACCATGGCCGAAGTTGTCAAGACGCTGCATGAACATAAGATTATGCCGATTTGTTTTGATCGCAGGTTAGGTCAAATCATCGCCCAAACCATCATCAACCCAAAAATGGAAGATGTCTATTTATCTCTATTCTCTTTTGATGATTCAGAAATCTATATGGTTGAGAACATGACCTTTGATTATGGAGTAACCCATTTGACACACGCAATCCCAGTAACACAATATGGCAATCATCTATTTGTATTATCTCTAAATGATAAAACCGCTACAAAACAAGATCAAACAGAGATAAAACCGTTGGAAATAAAGTTGTATCGAAGTGTAAAACCAAGTAATTTAGATGTCTATATTATTGGAGACAATAACAAACTTTCATTTATTATGGAATCATTTCAAGAGTATGAATCACTCTATACGAGCGAATTCAAGGCTGAGTTTATATCTGCTGATAACATTTCTCAAATCGTCAACAAACTCAATGAAACAGATAAGCCGGCTACGATTGTACTATTGAGTGATGAACATCAAGAATTGGAAAGTTTAGATGCCAATGTCATTGAAAATCTGATATACTTACAAGGAAACATCAAACGGCAAAACATTAATATCATTGTGGAATTACTAGACCCTCAGAACGATCATATTATCAAAGATTTCGATATTGAGAATACGATTATTTCGAATAAAATCATTTCTTTATTATTGAGTAAGTTAGCCTTGTACAAAGAAACCGCACCATTCTATGAGAATCTACTTACTATTCGCTCTGATACAACTGGAAAAGATGATCAAAATATTTTTATTACTTCTGTAAAAGAATATCTCAAGGATGGCCTTCCACTTCGCTTTGAATCAGCGAAACAATTTGTATCTTCGATGTATTATTCTTCCAAAAAGACCTATATTCCAATCGGTATTATTCAAAAGGAAGAGTTGAAAATATTGGAAGGAAATTTGACAAGGTTGGAAGAAATAGAATTACGCGAAGAGGATCAGTTGGTTTTATTTAAAATATAAGGAGAGATTATTTTGAAGAAAGAAAAGTCATGTGGCTGTATTGTCTGGAATGAAGAAGAAAAAGTGTTGCTAGTTCACATGAGAAAAGGGCATTGGTCTTTTCCAAAAGGACATGTCGAAATGGGTGAAACAGAAGAAGAGACCGCCATCAGAGAAACGAAAGAGGAAACCAATATCGATATTTTAGTGGATCCACATTTTCGTGAGGTTTCAACCTATGTTCTTCCATCGGGAGTGTGGAAAGATGTAGTTTACTTTTCTGGCAAGACATTGTCTAGTGATATAAAAATTCAAGAAGAAGAGGTTCAATTTGCTGGATTCTATACAGTTGAAGAGGCAAAAAAACGGATTACATTTGAAAGAGATCTTTCTATATTTGAAGCAGCAGTAGCATACTATTTTTCCAGATAACGAAACTGATATATCAACGGTTGCATTTTGTATAACGATCGCGCTATTTTGATATTGACAACGCTTTCATATTTCAGTATAATTACAATGTAATTATCTATTCAATTGAATCATCACAGAGGCGCAATGTACTGGTATTTTATTGGATGTCAGAAGCGGGACCTTCTCAATAAAAGAAGGAGTGCGTTGCCGAAAGAACCTGTTTGTCCATATAAAATAGATTCTTGGTATTCAAGCGTACGGTTTGAATATTGCCATAGTAAAAAATGGAGAGCTGTTATATTTTTGAATATAACGGTTTTTTTATTGATAGGAGGAAAATAGTATGCAAAGTTTATCAATTCAAGAATTACAAATTGGGGATTCCAGTGAAATCAAAAAGGTATTCCAAGAAAAGGATGTCTTAAGTTTCGCGGAAGTATCAACCGATTACAATCCGGCTCACGTCGACAAAGAGTATGCTGAAAAAACAATGTTCAAAAAACAAATCGTTCATGGTATGTTGGTGGGATCATTGTTCAGTGCCATCTTTGGAGTACAAATGCCAGGACTGGGAAGTATTTACACCAAGCAATCATTGAAATTCACAAAACCTGTTTATTTTGGTGATGAGATTACCGCAAAAGTTACAGTCAAGGATTTGAACTTGGAAAGAAACCGTGTCACATTCGATTGTATAGCAACCAACCAAAACGGAGACACAGTAATACTCGGCGAAGCGGAAATCATGCCTCCTAGAAAGGGAGATAGATGAGAAATCTCCTTAACAAAGAGAAATTCATCGCATTACTTCATGACGGAATGAGCCTGATGGTAGGTGGATTTTTGACCAATGGAACCCCGGAAGGGTTGATTGATCTTGTCGTAGAATCCAACGTGAAGAACCTTACAATTATTTGCAACGACGGCGGATACCCTGATAAGGGTGTCGGACGTCTTGTTGCGAACAACCAAGTGAAAAAAGTAATCGCTTCTCATATCGGGACTAACCCGGTAATTGGGACGATGATGCAAGAAAATAAAATTGAAGTAGAACTCGTCCCTCAAGGAACTTTGGCAGAGCGCATTCGTGCGTATGGAGCCGGACTTGGGGGTGTTTTGACGCCTACCGGATTGGACACTTTAGTTCAAGAGGGAAAACAAATAATCGAAGTAAAAGGAAAGAAATATCTTTTGGAAGAGGCTCTAGGCGCTGACATGGCTTTGATCGGCGGTGCCATTGCGGATAATTATGGAAATTTGAAATACAATAAAACAATGCGTAATTTTAATCCAATAATGGCAACTGCTTGTGAAGTAGTTGTATGTGAACCAAAGCGTATTATCGATGAGATTGATCCCGAGCACGTTATCACTCCACATCCATTTGTGGATTACATATTGGTAGGTGAGTATTGTGACTGATAAAGAAATCATCGCTTCAAGAATTGCCTTGGAACTGGAAGATGGCGATTTGGTTAATCTTGGAATAGGGATTCCTACTTTGGTTGCAAATTATGTCCCAGAAGATAAAAGAGTCACTTTTCAAGCGGAAAATGGGATTATAGGTTTAGGTGGACTTGTAGAGGAAGAAACAGAAATCGTTAATGCAGGTGGCATGGGAGCGAGCATTTTAGAAGGCGGGGCTTTCATCGATTCCATTACTTCATTTACTTTTATCCGAGGTGGTCATATTGACATTACCGTTCTTGGAGCTTTAGAGGTGGATCAAGAAGGGTCTTTAGCTTCTTGGATTATTCCCGGAAAAATGGTTCCTGGAATGGGAGGAGCAATGGATTTAGTAACAGGAGCAAAGAAGGTTATTATCGCAATGCGCCACACCAATAAAGGAATACCTAAGATACTTAAAAAATGTACACTTCCATTAACCGCATCTCATCAGGTGAATATGATTGTGACTGAAATGGCAGTAATGGAAGTAAGAAAAGATGGGCTACACTTATTGGAAGTTCATCCAGATTATACAATCAATGATGTTATTCAAGCAACGGAAGCTGAATTGATTTTCGGTGAAGTATTGCCGATGAAAGGAATATAGATATGGATACGAAATTTAAGGTGAGAATGTCAAATCAAGATGCTCATTATGGTGGGAATCTAGTGGATGGCGCAAAAGTTCTGGCATTATTTGGTGACGCTGCAACAGAATTATTGATTCGTCTTGATGGCGATGAAGGATTATTTCGTGCATACGAGAAAATCGATTTTTTGGCACCGATTTATGCAGGTGATTTTTTAGAAATTAAAGCAGAGATTGTCGAAGCGGGAAATACATCTCGTAAAATAGAATTTCATTGTTATAAGATAATTCAAGCGAGACCAGACATCGCTCCAAGCGCTTGTGATGTTTTGGAAGAACCGATTTTAACGACATATGCTTTAGGAACTTGTATTGTACCGAAAGAGTTACAGCGATACGATGGATAAACTAATTATTACATGCGCAATTACCGGCGCAGAGGTCACAAAAGACATGAATCCGGCAGTACCTTATACTGTGGATGAGATGGCAGAATCTGCTTTCGGAGCTTATCAAGCTGGAGCTTCCATCATTCATCTCCATGCGAGATTGGATGATGGGACTCCAACGCAAAACAAAGACCGTTTTAAGGAAATTCACGATGCAATCAAAAAGAAATGCCCGGATGTTATCATACAAGTGTCTACGGGTGGAGCCGTTGGGATGAGTCGCGATGAGCGATTGGATGTTCTTCATATTCTTCCCGAGATGGCAACGCTAGATTGCGGAACTCTGAATTTTGGGGGAGATGACATTTTCGTAAATACGGAAAATGACATTCAATATTTCGCTACCAAGATGAATCAAATGAATGTTCGATATGAAATGGAATGTTTTGAAAAGGGCCATATCGATACAACATTGCGTTTTATCAAAAAGGATGTGATTCAACATCATTTGCACTATTCTTTCGTTTTAGGTGTTAGAGGTGGAATGACAGGAGAAGAGCGAGATTTTTTGTTCTTAAAAGATAGCATTCCTGAAAATGCAACTTTTTCTGTGGCGGGAATTGGGAAGTATGAATTCAGTTTAGCAGAGTTATCCATTCAACATGGCGGTCATGTTCGTGTTGGATTAGAAGATAATCTTTATATTGAAAAAGGAGTTTTGGCACGTTCGAATCAAGAATTGGTTGAAAAGGTTGTTGCTTTAGCGAAAAAACACAACCGAACAGTAGCTACTCCTCAAGAAGCAAGAAGAATACTAGAAATGGAGAATCGTTAAATGGAACAATTATGTAAATATGGTACACATAGAGTCATCTATCCACTTGGAACCTTGCCTCAATCAGCTGAGAAACTAGATAACAATATGATTTGTATGGATAATGAGATACTTATCGATGTGAAAACATTGAACATCGACTCTGCGTCTTTTACACAGATTGAAAATGCCTGTAATAAAGACGTGGATAAAATGAAAGAAATGATCCTTGAGATTGTTGGTCAAAGAGGAAAAATGCAAAATCCCGTTACCGGTAGCGGTGGTATGCTTTTAGGGACGGTGAAAGAAATCGGTAAGAATCTCAAGAAAGATATTCAAGTAGGAGATGAGATTGCTTCATTGGTTTCTCTTTCGTTAACACCTCTTAAAATTGATGAGATCAAAGCAATCCATATGGAAAAAGACCAAGTAGATATCGTTGGCCAAGCAATTTTGTTTGAAACTGGTATTTTTGCGAAGATACCTGATGATATGCCAGCAAAAATTGCCTTGGCCGCATTGGATGTAGCAGGAGCTCCAGCACAAGTTCAACACCTTGTCAAAGAGAATGATTCCGTTTTGATTCTTGGATGTGCTGGAAAATCCGGCGTTCTTTGTGCATATCAAGCGAGAAAGAATGCAGGACCAAACGGGAAGGTTATTGGAATTATTCATCATGACACTCATATGGAAGAATTAAGACGATTGAATGTGTGTGATGAGATCATCATCGCAGACGCAAAGAATCCTATGGAGATTTATCATAAGGTCATGGAAGTTACAAATAACGAGGGAGTCGATGTGACAATCAATGTTGTCAACGTTCAA